>CAYYAC010000085.1:0-1542 GCA_964469995.1 uncultured Gammaproteobacteria bacterium | reverse complement strand
GATTAGGAAGAAAAGTTGTGTTTGTAGGTAGAAGCATTGACAGAAAGGCTGATATAGCTAAAAAGCTTGGATATTTGAGCTATCCAAATGGAGCTATTGTTACTTCAAGACAAGCAAAGAGGATGGATGGGAATAGATTAATGTACATTATTTCTGGATCTTATGGACAACCAGGAAGTGCACTTTATAGAGTGTGTTTGGGTGATCATGAATCACTTAAAATTAAAAAAGATGATGTTGTTGTATTTTCATCAGACCCCGCTCCCCCAGGCAGTAAGGGTAATGTAGATTTCTTGGTTGATCGCGTAATAGAAACTGGAGCTGATGTTCATTATTATGACCTTCAGGAAGATTTACATGTGTCAGGACATGGATCAATGGAAGACATTAAACTTTTGTTTGGAATAATGAGACCAAAGTATTTTGTTCCTATTGGAGGAACAATTAGACACAACAGAGAATATGCGAAAATTGCTGAAAGTATGGGTAATGATTATAAAAATGTTTTCCAACTTAAAGGTGGAGACGTTTTAGAGTTATCTAACCGTAACGCCAGAATTGCAAAACATTTGGTTATGAAATCTGTTTTGGTTGATGGACTTGGAGTTGGAGATGTAGGAAATGTTGTACTTCGTGATAGAAACCTTCTTGCTCGTGAAGGAATTGCAATAGTTATTATTCAGGTTGATGGAGGAACACAAAAAGTTGTTGAAACGCCTGAAATAATAAGTCGTGGATTTGTTTTTGCAGGCACTAGTGGTGGTCTTTTGGATGAAGCTGGAAGAGCACTTATGGATAGACTTTCTAAGAAAAATGAAATGGAAGCAAAAATTGCTAGAGAAGCTAGTGTTGATTTTCTTGAGAGATATTTTTATGAGAAAACTGGACGAAGACCAATGGTACTTCCAGTTGTGGTTGAAGTCTAGTGCTATAATTTCCTATGAATTCAGATGAGTTTGGAGAAAGATTGAAGACGAAGCCTTCAAAAACAAAAGCTAGCGGAATTACTCTTCAACAGGCAATTGATTTTGGTGAATACCATCCTGAGGTTTTATCAACTTTTCCAGATTTTTTAATTTTGTCTCCACATGCTCAATTTCAGTTAATTAGACAGGCTCTTGATAATAAAAACCGTCAGCTTGTGACGCAGTGGGCTGAAATTAATAACTTTCTTGATTTTAGTAAAAAACCAGAACTTAAAGAAGCTCTTGATAACCTGAATAAGCAAATAAAAAACCTTGAGAATGAACGAGAAGAAATATATTTAGCTTACTCCAAGCTTTAATAATCTAATTTATCTAATTCCTCTTCTGGAATAAGACTCAAAACATTATCGAGTACTTGATTATATTGTATTTCTAACCCGCTTAATTTTTTTAAATTTCTTTCTTTTAAAACAAATTGACGTGCAAATTCTGGTATAAAAAACAATCCTGCACCTGGAACTATGGCGTTCGATGCCAGACCAATGCCAAGACATATTAGTATTTTACATAAATGTTCTTGGACTTTTTGTTGGTGTAATTCTACTTGATAATATGT
>CAYYAC010000084.1:0-1686 GCA_964469995.1 uncultured Gammaproteobacteria bacterium | reverse complement strand
TTGTATTCTTTAAAAAGAGTGCTCCGATTCCAGTAAAAATAGCGAGTGCGGGGTCATCTTCCATTATTTGCCTAACTCCCCCATATATTCCCGCATCGGGTCTTGTAACCCTAAGGATTGGTACCGCAAGCCACAAAAGCACAAAAATTAAGGTTTTATCTTTTTCTTTTAGTCCTTTAAAAAGGGCTACAAATATACCAATTGCCGAGAAAAATAAGATTATCAGAGGGGTTGTATACAGAATCCACTGAATGGCATAAGTATTAATTCCGAATATAGTAAGGTATCTAGGATCAAAGCTTGGATTGTTTCCTATGGAATTATAGTAATATACAACGTTTAGAAAATTTTTAATTGGTGCCTGCCAAATAAACGGCCAGCATGCAAAAAAAATAACAATTGGGATAAGGGGATATGCAAGAAAAGAAGGAAAAAGAGACAAATATTTTTTTAAATTATTTCTTCTTGAATATAAATAAATAGAAAACCAAGAAATTATAGTAAATGGAATAAATACCGCATTGAATTTGGTTGCAAAAGCTAATCCTGTAAAAACAGAAGACGCTACGATAATCTTATTGCTTCGTTTTGTAATTCCTTCATAAAAAAGTATCAGCGCCAAAGAATAGAACGCTGTTTCCGGAACATCTTTTATATTAAAATGCGACTCGGCCCAAAACATTGGATATAAAGACAAAGAAAGAGAAGATACTACACCCGCAAACTTACCATATCTTTTTGACACCCAAAAAAATACAGCTCCAATAAGCAAGGCAGCAAGTAATATGCTATATACATGAAAAGAATCCACATCATTTATTAGACCCATTTTTTGAAATAAAACCAAGTTAAACACTGATGCTAAAATATCAGATAGCGGTGGATGGCCTCCATCATTTTGTATAAACCACTTATAATTAATTTGACTATTCATAAACATACTTCTTCTATAAATGGTTGCGCTACTAGTTCCTACCGGGTCAAAGAACAGAGCATCATCTTTTTGATAGTACCGTGGCACAGGGAGCAAACTTTTATAAGTCTTCTCTCCAGTCAGAAAATAATGTAAATATGCCTCTCCTCTGTAAAAATGGTTTGGCTCGTCCCAATTAGGACCGTAGTGGGATAGGAAAACGGAGGCCAAAAGGAAGAATAATATGGATATTATAAGACTAATTTTTTTCATTAAAGAAGGTAAATTAATTATACTACAAGCGGGAATTTAATACCGATATAAATCAACAGTATCACTGACAATTTTATCCCAGCTAAATTTAGCAATTACGCTTTTATATCCACTATCTCCCAAAACTTTGGCAAGCTTTTTATCTTTTATTAATTTTTCTATTGCTAGCTTAAGCGCATCTTTATCTTTTTGAGGCACCAATAATCCATTCTTCCCATCCTCTACTATATCTTTTATCCCTCCTACGTTTGAGGCAATTACGGGTTTTCTAAAACTCATTGCTTCAAGAAGTACTACTCCAAGCCCCTCGGTATCCCCAATTTTATCTACTATAGATGGCAACACAAAAACATCAGCACGATTATAAAAATCCATACGTTTTTTATTGTTTACTCCCTGTTCAAGGCTATCGTCTCTTTCTAATCCTAGGGTTCTGATTTGTTCGTAGCATATTGGCAATAAATTACCCTGTCCCACTATATTCAAATAAAACAAATTTT
>CAYYAC010000083.1:0-1807 GCA_964469995.1 uncultured Gammaproteobacteria bacterium | reverse complement strand
TTGTATCAAAGAAAAGTTCCGTAAAAAAGATTCAAGAAAATTTATCAAAGTACCGATATATAATAAGTCTAGTTCATGCAAATCTTTTAGATCCCAATTCTAGCTTAGACATTCTAAAAAATCAGGATGCAGTACTCAACTTTGCAGCAATAGATGGAAGCAGGTCTTTTAAAGCCGCTCATACTGCTGAAATCTTTATCACCAACACAAGTATAGTTTCAAATGTATTAGAGGCTGCTCGGAAAAATAAAGCGGAGAGGGTTTTACTAATTAGCTCAATTGAGATATATAGAAACGATCCAGAAGATGGATATATTGCCTCAAAGAAATTTTCAGAAATTGCGGCCAAATTATATGGCAAAGAGTACGGCATGAAAATCGCGATTGCTAGACCAGGGAATATTTATGGTCCCAGAGACTCAGCGAAAGAAGACGGGAGAGTCGTGCCATCTTTCATTAAACGATCTTTAGCCAATAAAGAGTTAAACGTTTGGGGAAACAAAGCGCAAAAAACAGCATTTTTACATGTGAAAGATTTAGTAGTGGCTTTGCTAGATCTAACTGAGAAATATGCCGTGTGTGATCCTGTTGATATAATTGGGTCAAATAAAAAATCTATTTTGGATCTTGCTCATGAGATAAAGGATTTAACGAAAAGCGAAAGTAAAATTAACTTCAAGAAAATCGAGGGGAGAGGAGATAAGCGAATCAGCAATAGAAAGGCGAAGCGAGTGATAGGGTTTAAGGAAAAAATAAGCTTAGAGCAAGGATTGCGAGAGACCATTGAATCGTTTAAAAGATTGAATTAATAGAACTATTTTGTTACCATTCAATCAAAAGAAGTTATGAGACAAAAAGATATTCCCGTTGTTATATTTTGCGGCGGTCAGGGAAGTCGCATGAAAGAGGAGACAGAATTTAGACCAAAACCCATGGTGCTTCTGGGCGGTAAACCCATTTTGTGGCACATAATGAAGCTTTATTCTTACTTTGGCTTTAATAATTTTATTATAGCTCTTGGTTATAAAGGAGATTATATTAAAGATTACTTTTTAAACCAAGAGTTTTTTGAAAGTGATTTTCAAATCAGTACAAAAAGTGGAAAAAAAAAGCTTCATAAAAATAATAGGCGGAAGAAAGATGATTTTAATATAACTTTTGTGGATACTGGTTTAGAGACGCTCACTGCTGAAAGGTTGCTTAGAGTAAAAAAGTATATTAAGTCTGATATTTTTATGGTGACATATGGAGACGGAGTAGGGAATGTAGACATTAAAAAAATAGTTGCATTTTATAAAGAGAAAAAAACAATAGGGGTAATTACGGGTGTACATCCTAAATCAAAATGGGGTCTTATTGTTTCTGATCAGAATAAAATTGTTAAACAATTTAAGCAAAAACCTCAATTGAACCAATATGTAAACGGCGGCTTTATGGTGTTTAATAAAGGTTTCTTTAAATATCTAAAACCTCGAGAGATGATAGAAGTGTCACTTGAGCGACTTATAAAAGAAAAGCAGCTCTCTGTCTTTATTCATGATGACTTTTGGTCTGCAATGGACACATACCAAGACGTAGAGGAAATGAACAAATTATGGAGAAAAGATCCAAAATGGAAGGTGTGGAGGTAGTAGATGATACTAAAATCTGTTAAAAATTACGCCTCAAACATGTTCTCAGATTGGATGAAAAGGGATCGTGAAGCAGTCCTTTCATTAGTTGAAGAAGCGGATTCGCTTGTGGATTTGGGTTGTGGAGATGGTAAGCTAACAAAGCTTGTTGCCAAGAAATCAAAAGCGAAAACTAT
>CAYYAC010000082.1:0-1851 GCA_964469995.1 uncultured Gammaproteobacteria bacterium | reverse complement strand
CAAAACAGAAAAGACTTGGTCAAGGTCATGGTTCTGGTCGTGTTAAAACATCAGGACGCGGACAAAAAGGACAAAACGCAAGAAGCTCTAGAGCGCTATCTTTTGAAGGAGGAGCTCTTCCTCTTATAAAACGTATGCCTTTTAGACGTGGAAAAGGAAGAAATAAATCTTTTAAAAATACTCCTCTTGTTATTAATGTAAAAGCTTTAGGAATTCTTAAAAAAGATTCTACTGTTGATTTAGAGGCGCTTATTAAAAGTCATATAGTTGACGCGAAAGACGCAAAAGCTTATGGAGTAAAAATATTAGGAGACGGAGATCTTTCAGTTTCCTTAACTGTTAAATTGCCTGTATCTAAAGGAGCTTTGAAGAAAATCGAAAAAGCAGGCGGTAGTGTTGTAATATAGAAAATATGAACAATGCTTTAACACTTTTTAAAAATTCTTTTAAAACCCAAAGTGTTAGACAAAAAATCCTCTTTACAGCCGCTATCTTTCTAATCTTCAGAATATTTGCACATATCCCAGTATCAGGAGTAAATCTAGAAGCCCTGAAAACTCTTTTTTCTCAAAATCAATTCTTGGGACTTTTAGATATTTTCTCAGGTGGAACACTTGCTAATTTTTCTGTTATGGCACTTGGTCTTAACCCCTATATCAATGCATCTATTATTTTTCAGCTTTTGACACTTGTTTTTCCAAAGCTTGAAGCAATGAGCAAAGAAGGAGAAGCAGGACAGAGAAAAATAAATCAATATACAAGAATGGTGACAGTTCCCCTGGCTCTTGTTCAGGCAGTTGGAATGTATGCACTTTTACGCAGCCAGGGAATAATTGGTATATTAACGCCTATAAATCTTATTGCCTTCATGTTAACAATGACAGCTGGCACTATGCTTCTTGTTTGGCTTGGAGAACTTATTACAGAAAAGGGACTTGGAAATGGAATATCTCTTATTATTTTTGCGGGAATTGTAGGAAGGCTTCCTGTAACAATCGGGCAAACAGCATCAACTATTAATAGTAGTAATTTTTTCAATATGCTTCTTTTCTTAGCTGTAGCGCTTATAGTTATTGCGTCTATTGTTGTTATAAATGAAGCAACAAGGCAGATTAGTGTCTATTATGCAAAAAGAGTCAGGGGAAATAAAATGTATGGAGGACAAACAACTCATTTGCCGCTTAGTCTTAATGAAGCAGGAGTAATTCCTATAATCTTTGCAGTTTCCCTTGTTCTTATTCCGTCCCTTGTTGCTAATTATATGACCGCATCTAAGAATTTGGTATTGCATAACATTGCAACAACTTTAACTCTTTGGTTTAATCCAAATGGAGCATTTTATAACATTTTGTATTTTGTTTTAGTTGTTGGATTTACTTATTTTTACACTGCTGTTGTTTTCAATCCCAAGAAAATCTCAGAAGAAATACAGAAATATGGCGGATTTATTCCTGGAATTAGGCCTGGGGTTTCAACTGCAAATTATTTAAATTATATTTTGACACGCATAACTTTGGCTGGTGCAATATTTTTAGGAATAATTGCTATATTTCCTACAATTGCTAGAAGTTTTACAAATATTCAAACACTTCTTATTGGAGGAACTGGTATACTAATCGTTGTGTCGGTAATTTTGGAAACCATTAAAGCGCTTGAAGCACAGCTTGTTATGAGAAATTACGATTCTTTTGTTAAATAATATGAAAATTATTTTAATTGGAATTCAAGGAGCAGGAAAATCGACTCAAGGAAGCCTACTTTCTGAAAAATTAGGGCTTCCCTATCTTTCTACGGGACATATATTCCGGGAGCTTGCAAAAGAGAAAGATTCGCTTGGGCGCTACATAAAAG
>CAYYAC010000081.1:0-1853 GCA_964469995.1 uncultured Gammaproteobacteria bacterium | reverse complement strand
CGTATCCGTTTGTGAAAAATACATTTTTCCCCATCATTTTATGCACTCTTGCATGAACATCTGCTGTTACGAATGAAAACCAGTGGCCGATATGAAGGTCTCCAGAAGGATATGGAAGTTCAACCAGTGGATAATACTTTTCTTTTTTAGGATCCTCTTTAAACTTATAAAGATCTGTTTCTTTCCACTTATCTTGCCACTTCTTCTCTATTTGAGAAGGATCATATTTTATCTTATTCCTGACTCCTGATTCATTTTTTCCCATGGCTGTAGTATATCAAAATTATTAGGTATATTCATTTATTCACCGGTAAAGATTCATAAGAACTAAGAACTAGACTAAATTTGGTATACTGAATATATGAAGCTTGTCTGGCATTGGACTATTCTTATTTTGTCCTTTGGAGCTGTTTTTCTATGGGAACAGTCCTCTTTAGATACCTATACAATTCAAGTGTTGGCTGGCCTTGTAATTATATATATCCTTATTGCCGCAATAAACAAGAAAAGGCGAAGAGATATTATTGGTGGAGCAGCTGATATTTTTATACTGAACACTTCTATCTTACTTTTAATTAGTATTACGGGAAATTTGTATTCTCCCCTTTATTTTCTTTTATACTTTTTGGGCTTTGGCATAACCTTTATTTTTGAACCACTTAGTGTGTTTGTGTATGTGCTTGGAGCAATTGCCATTTTTCTTCCGGAGGCACTTAAAAATGGTTCTGTAGAGAGTTTTATTCGGTTGGGTTCTCTTATCCTTATCTCACCTTTGGCCTTTTTCTTTGGCCAGGAATATAGAGACCGAGATGTTCAGGAGGAAAAAATTGAGGAAATGCGTGAACGAGTCACGGATGCTGGAGAGACAATAGAACAAGAGGTTAAGACAATTCTTAATGATGATCCTGCACTTAAAAAAGAAGAGGTAGCAAAGCTTAAAGAAGTTCTTAGTGAAGCAAAAGATTTAAAAAAAGAAGGAAATGAATAGATCAATGGGAAAAAGGAGAAAAAAGAGCCAAGCGAGGCAAATGGGATCTTTTTATTGGATTATTGGATTATTGATCGGTTTATTTACTTATTTCTTTATTGGGTTATTTCCCCTTAAAGCGCAGGCAGAAATGATGTCTAGCGACAATTACTATCTTGAACTGGGAAAACCACTGGATACTGTATCTAACATAAGACATGTGCAGGAAGTAAAAGGATTGAGTGACGACCCACGAATAATAGAAGGAGAAAATTTTACTGCTGAACAAGGAATTCCGTACGTTTTTGGCTTCAATGACTTTGTTTTTTCCCTTTCTCCTCTCTTAATAGACTATGGCACTATCTCTCCAACTAACCCTATTACAAGATTGCAAAACATAACAGTAAACCTAGGCTCTGCATTCTCTTACGAAGTTGGTGGCACTGAAGACCATGAACTGAGATTGCAAAGCGGCAAAACAGTGATTATTCCCTCGACAAGTTGCGACGACGGTCAGTGCTCAAGCCAATTTGCATCCGGTTGGGTAAATACCCTTACTTTTGGATTTGGCTATTCTTGTAAGAATATTGATGGGCAAGATTGTGCCATAAAAAAAGAGGGAAACTTTAAGCACTTCCCCAGTCAGATTGATAATGATCCTCAAGAGAATATTTTAGAAGGAACAGGAGCTAATAAAATAAAACAGGCTCAGGTAGTATATAAATTAAATACATCAACAAATCAGTCAACAGGTCTTTACAGCAACGTTATTACCTATATTGCAGTGCCTGGATATTAATTATGAAAAGGTATAAAAGAGACAAAAGAGACAAAGGTAAGTATTCCTTTATTGGATATTTGCTAATTGCATTATTTATTTTAATAC
>CAYYAC010000080.1:0-1882 GCA_964469995.1 uncultured Gammaproteobacteria bacterium | reverse complement strand
GCAACCATGGGGTAAATAATAAATAAATTGAGGTAAAAAGTCAACTAATTTAAACAGCTAATGCAATCGTTTCTTTTTTGTCTATTTTCTTTTTTTCAATCTCTCCTGATGGGAGTTCTATAACTTTTTTAAATTTTGGATTCCAGACAAAAATTCTATTTGGTTTTAAACTTCTCCTAATCAGCATTACCCTGTTTAAATTGTCTAGAATTAAGACATCTATTGGAAACCTTAGTCCAAAAGTGTGGATTCCAAATCTTGTTTCAATGAGTGCCGGGTATGCAGATTTCGCAAAAATAAGCCCTAAAGTTTTTTCTTTGAAACTTTTTAGTTTTTTAACTCTAATTTCCGTCATGAAACTTTGATTATTTTGTAGGATATCTTTCCAGAGGGACTGTCAAGAATAGCTTCGTCATTTACCGCTTTATCTTTAATAGCTTTTCCTATAGGAGATAAAAGGGAAATTTTATTTTCACTGGGATTTGCTTCTAAATCTCCTACTACCTTGTATGTTTTTCCATTAGACAATGTAACTGTGCTTCCAATGCTTACAAATCCATAATTCTTATCATCTAAAACTTGAGCCCTTTGAATAAAGTCTTTGAATTGTCTTATGCTGTGGTCTATAGAGGATAATTTCATTCGGGCTGCCTTGTAGTACCCGTTTTCAGAAAGGTCACCCATATCACGGGCTTTTTTAAGATCTGCTACAGCAAACGGACGGGACTCAACAGCTTCCTTAAAATCTTTTTTTAATTTCTCGTACCCTTCTTTAGTAAATTGGATATGCGCTGTCATTTGATAAGTTTACCACAAAATAACAATCCTAAAGAGTCTTTGGCAAAATCCAATTTACTAAAGTCTGCTTTCTTACTTGCTGCAGATTTTGCAGTCATTCATGTGGGTTGCCCCTACATAAACAGCTGAAAGTCCGACTAAAATATAAACAACTTTTTCAACAGTTGGCATTGTGCCCAAAAGTGATGTTACAAGATTAAAGTTGAAAAGTCCTACGAGTCCCCAGTTAAGTGCTCCTATTAAAACAAGAAGAAAAGATACCATGTGAAGTGCTTTCATTAATTATTCACCTCCTTTCGTCATTCATATTTAGTGTACTCACAAAAATTTTTCCCTGTCAAGGGATTTTCAGGGAATTCTTAAGATGTTAAAATAGAAACTCGTATGAGAAAAAAAATAATATACCTTGTTGCTGTAATAATAATTGCTGTAGCTTTGGGATATGTATACAAGCTAAAGGATTTGGAAAAAAATAAAGTTGTCTCCCCTATTCCTGCATTTCTAACAATTAAAGACAATAAAGAAGTTTCAACGCTTGATATTTGGCAGCCCCTAATTGACACTCTTTTCCCAGATTCAAATGATGTTCCGGCAATTTCTGCAAAGTCTGCTCTTGTATATGACCTGACAACAGAAAAAACTCTTTTTACGAAAAATGCAGGAGAAAAGCTTCCTATGGCATCGCTCACCAAAATCATGACAGCAATAATTGCTATGGAAAATAAAAAAGAAGATGATAAATACCACGTAATAGGAGCAGATTTGGTTGGCGAAGACAGTATGGGCTTAACAACTGGTGAAATTTTGACCTTGAATGAACTTTTATATGGACTAATGCTTCCAAGCGGAAATGATGCAGCAGAAACGTTAGCAACAAATTTTCCTGCGGGGAGAAACGCATTTATAATTGCCATGAATAATAAAGCAAAAGCATTAGGACTAACTGATACGCATTTTACAAATCCAACGGGACTTGAGGGAGACGGAGATCAATATACAACTGTTCATGACTTGCTTGTTATCACAGACTTTGCAATGCGTTTTGAAAGTTTTGCAACAGTTGTCAAAACTTTTGATTATGATA
>CAYYAC010000079.1:0-1923 GCA_964469995.1 uncultured Gammaproteobacteria bacterium | reverse complement strand
GCATCGTATCCGAGAGGACGGATTATATTTGGCCATACATCATCTGCAATTGCTATTTGAGTATCCGAAAGACCTGTTGCAATTTTAACTTTTGGAAATAAATAATTTTTTCCAATTTCTACTTTTTCAGCATCTGTATATGAAGGCATTTGAACTACTTCAAGCCTATCTAAAACTGCCGTTGCTATATTTGTAGTATTATTTGCTGTTGCAATAAATAAAACATTAGACAAATCAAATGGATAATCAATATAATGATCCAAGAAAGACTTGTTTTGCTCAGGATCTAAAAGTTCAACTAGCACACCCATAACATCAGCCCTAGAGCTTTCGGTTACTCTATCTAACTCATCTAGCAAGATTACTGGATTTTTACTTTTTGCGTTAGCTAAATTTTTTATAATAAGTCCTGGTTCTGCGTCCGCAAGCGTTCTGCCTTGACCGCGAAGTGCCTTTGAATCTCCCATTCCACCAAAAGGAATTCTTTCAAAGCTGCGTCCAAGCGCCTGGGCAACTGAATAGGCAAGCGTTGTTTTTCCGGTTCCTACAAGCCCCACAAGACAAAGAATTGGAGCTCTCAAGGGCTGTCCAGAAGCCGCATTTTGTTTCTGAAGAATAAGAGCAGAAAGATATTCTAAAATTCTGTTCTTAACAGGCTCCAGTCCATAATGATTTTTATCTAAAATTTGTTTTGCCATTTTTAAGTCTAAATTATCTTTTGTTTCTAAATTAAAAGGAAGACTAACAATCCAATTAACGTAATTTGATACTCCCTCAATATTTGCTCCATTAGATTTCAGAAGCGCAATCATTCCTTGCGTTTTTTCTAAAAGCGCTGAGGGTAAATTTGCAGTTTTTACCTTTTCTAAAAGTTTTTCT
The DNA here is from genome assembly GCA_964469995.1 of uncultured Gammaproteobacteria bacterium. Lineage (GTDB taxonomy): Bacteria > Patescibacteriota > Microgenomatia > Levybacterales > UBA12049 > JACPDD01. Next base: position 1,044 of record CAYYAC010000079.1, on the reverse strand, counting down.
ATTTGACTATCCAACGGGGAAACCGAATCCATAATTTATTTTACTATACTACAAAGAGGAAGTTTGTGCACTACTTTAGCTTTAATAACGTGGCTTTCTGTCTCTGTTACCAAATCCTGGTCTGCGTCCTTGTCCTCCGGGCCTGCTTCCAAATCTTTCACGTCTAAATTGCTGAACTAATGGGTGTACTTCTCCTGCTGGTTGTCTATCATCGCCAATTTGGTCTGGCTGTCTTTCTTCCGCAGGTTCATCTTCTCTTCTTTCCTTTTTTGCTCCGTCCAAAAGCATTGAAAGATTAATTCTTCCTTGCTCATCAATTTCAGAAACTCTAACTTTTACTCTGTCTCCAAGATTAACAATATCCCTTGGATCTTTAACAAACCCTGTAGACATCTGAGAAACATGAACCATTCCTTCTTTTCCAGGTAAGAATTCTACAAATGCTCCAAAAGGAAGAATTCTCTTTACTTCACCTTCAAAAGTTTCTCCAACTGTTACCTCTCTCATCATATCTTTTACCCAACTTGTAGCTTGCGCAACTTTTTCCTGTTCAACACCTGAGATTGTTACTGTTCCATCATCTTCAACATCAACTTGTGCTCCAGTTGTTGCAATAATGTGCTTTATCATTTTTCCACCAGGACCAATGAGTTCTCCGATTTTATCAACTGGTATGCGAACTGTTTCAATCTTTGGAGCGTACTTAGAAATTTCTTTACGTGGCTCTGGCATAATAGCTTTCATTTTTTCTAAAATTTCCAGTCTTGCTGTTTTTGCTCTATCCAAAATTGCTTTTATTTGCTCTACTGTTATTCCGGGAACTTTTACATCAAGCTGAATTGCAGTAATGCCTGAATCTGTTCCTGCAACTTTAAAATCCATATCTCCTGAAAAATCTTCAATACCAATAATATCTGTTAGAAGTTCATAGCTTGGGCCGTCTGATACCATTCCAACTGAAATTCCAGCAACTGGTTTTTTAATAGGCACTCCAGCATCCATAAGAGACATTGTTGATCCGCAAGTTGATGCCATAGAGCTTGA
>CAYYAC010000078.1:0-1994 GCA_964469995.1 uncultured Gammaproteobacteria bacterium | reverse complement strand
TATTTCTTTTTCATTTTCTTCTTTATATATTTTGGATTTTTTGAGATAAAACTAAATTAAAAGAAACATCTCCTTTTATAATTAGGCTTATTAAGTTTAATGTAACATCTCTTCTCTCTATTGTTATTCAGGGAGTGGCAGTTACATTGGGAGTAATGGCTTTGGGAAATTCGTTCAAGATATTCAGCTTTATAATTCCGGTAAGAATTGCAATTTTATTCCCAACAATTATTTTCATAGTAATCCCTCTTAATTATTTCATTTATAATAAATTCATCTGGAAAACGCATCAATTGAAAAATGCTAAAACTTCTTAAAGCTTACTTACCTTTGATAATAATTCTTGTAGTTGCTGCCTTTTTAAGGCTTTATAGGATTGCAGATTATATGACGTTTCTAGGAGATGAAGGGCGTGATGTTTTAGTTGTTTACAATATTCTTCACGGACATTTTACTCTTTTGGGACCAACAGCATCTGTAGGAGGATTTTTCTTAGGACCAATTTATTATTATTTTATGACTCCATTTTTGTGGCTTTGGAATTATGACCCCGTAGGGCCTGCTGTTATGGTAGCGTTGTTTGGAGTAGCAACAGTAGCATTGATCTATAAAGTGGGCAGTGAGTTTTTTAACAAACGAGTAGGGATTATCTCCGCGTTTTTGTATTCTGTTTCTCCTCTTGTTATTTCATATTCACGCTCTTCGTGGAATCCAAATCTTATGCCTTTTTTCTCACTTTTTACTTTATATATTCTATACAAAGCTTGCGCAAAAAATAAATCAATTCTTTTTGTTGTAGTTGGTTTTATGCTTGGAATAATGATGCAGCTTCATTATCTTGCAACTTTTATTGGAGTAATAATCGTTGCATATATTTTTATTCTCAACACACCCAAATATAAAGAAATTACAAAGAAGTATATTCTCTTGTTTTGTGGTTTTTTAATTGGCTGGTCTCCTTTTATCGCATTTGAGATAAGGCACGGATTCAATAATATAAAAAGCATAGTAAGCTTTGTTGTTCATCCAACAGGGAAAGATGCAATAGTTGAAAGCATGGGATTCTTCCCAACAATCTCTAATGTTTTCTTCCGTTTGTTTGGACGGCTTGTTGCTAATTTCCCTCCTCCTGAGCAATTGGATTTACATTCAAAGCCGCTTGTTGTTATCTGGGAGATTGGAATTATATTGTTTGCAGTTTTTAGTTCTTACCTGCTTTTAAAAAAGACATATAAATTGTTTAAGCTCGGGAATAAAGATTTTGATAAATATTTGCTTTTGTCTGTGTGGTTTGTTTTAGGGATTGTTCTTTTTGGTTTTTATAGAAAGCAAATTTACGATTATTATTTTGAATTTATTTTTCCCCTCCCGTTTTTTATTGTTGCCAATGCTCTTGATTTTATGTTTGACAAGAAAAAAATATTCCTTTATGCCTCAGCTTTAATTCTTTTAGTAGTAATTGCGCTAAATCTTGATGGAATTCCATTTAAATTTGAGCCAAATAGACAGCTTAATCAAATGAGAACTATATCTAAGTTTGTTTTAGATAAGTCTGGAGGAAAACCATTTAATTTTGGACTTTCTTCCGGGGGAAATTCAGATTACGCATATAGATATTTCTTTACTATTTGGCAGGTTCCTGTGATTACAATACAAAATCCCATTATTGATCCAAAAAGGACAACAATAACAGATCAGCTTCTAGTTGTCTGTGAGGCACTTCCTTGTCATCCGCTAGGTAATCCGGCATGGGAGATATCAGGATTCGGTAGGGCCCAAATTGACGACCTCTGGGACGTATCTGTGGTGCAGGTTGCCAAACTCTCCCATTTCAAAGAAAATTAATGTTTCCTAAAAGAAAATCCCGCTTTCGCGGGATTTCCAATTGCATTTTCTTGAAAAGAATTAATTCTTTCAAAAAGCTTCAAGAAAATTATTTAGCAGCTCCAATTTTGTACATTCCTGTACCACAAACTGGGCACTTTCCTTTCATT
>CAYYAC010000077.1:0-2210 GCA_964469995.1 uncultured Gammaproteobacteria bacterium | reverse complement strand
TTTGAGGAACAAACACGGTTGCAAAGTATAAAATTATAGTATTTGTCAAAAAAGAAAAAAGCCCAAGTGTAATTATATTGAAAGGCAAGGATAAAATGTTAAGAATTGGCTTTAAAATCATAAAAAGAAGGCAAAGCGCAAATCCGCCAGCAACGTAAGAGCCAAAACCACCCTGAATAATAAGCCCGTCTTCAATCTGGCTTAGTAAAAATAATGCAAATGAATATATAGCTGTATTTCTTAGTATTGTCTTCATGAAACTATATGATGGTATCAGATATAAAAGTAAAAGGTCAAATGTGTATAATTAAGCTGTGATTTTACCAGATTTTACGCAAGAACGAAAGCTATGGGAAAAAGGGTTCAAATATGTGATTGGAGTAGATGAAGTAGGAAGAGGGGCATTTGCAGGCCCAGTAAGCACTGCTGCAGTGGTATTTAAGATTGAGACAGAAAATATCATTAGACTTGGAATAAACGATTCAAAGCTTTTAAAGCCTATTAAAAGAACTTTTCTTTCTAAGCATATTAAAAATCATTGCCTAGCATATTCAATTACAAACGTTGGACTTTCTACAATAAACAAAAAAGGAATTGTTCATGCTACAAACATTTCATTCAGAAAATCTATAAAAAACGTTCTTTCAAGACTAGATGTATCAGAAGAAAAAGTTTTTCTTCTTGCAGATGGGTTCAATATAAAACATATAAAAGGCATAGGACTTAAGAATCAAAAAGCAATAATAAAAGGAGATAGAATTAGCATATCTATTGCAGCAGCATCAGTTATTGCTAAAGTTCACAGAGACAACTTAATGAAAAAGCTTGCAAAAGAATATCCAGAGTACGGATTTGAAAAACACAAAGGCTATGGAACATTAGAACACAGAAATGCCATAAAAAAATATGGACTTTCAGAAATTCACCGCAAATCTTTTAATCTTGCAAGGTTCACTTGATTTATTTTCCCATTATTTCCTGGTATTATTCAGGAGTGAACTCAAAAAAATATAATCCAGCAATTGATATTCTTCGCTTTATATCAATACTTGCAGTAGTACTTATTCATACAACTACTAGAACTCTTGAAATAAATAAGCTTAGCGTCACGGATGTTCCGTGGACTCTTTTTCTAAATCAAGTTTCCAGATTTGCGGTTCCTTTATTTTTTATGATTTCGGGATTTGTTTTAGAGCTTAGCAATTCCGCAAATATAAATTATTTTCAATATCTCAAAAAGAGACTGAGCAGAATTTTTATCCCCTACGTATTTTGGAGCGCAATTTATTACTATTTTGTATATACGCACCACAACATAAGCTTTGTTCATGCGCTTGCTATAGGGAGCTCTTCTTACCAGCTATATTTCATTCCAACAATCCTTATATTCTATCTGATATTTCCGCTAATCAGCAGGCTCTATAATATTTTGTGCAACAAATGGTCTATGCTTGCGCTAGGAGTAATTCAAGTTATTATTTTAGCTCAGGATTATTATATTCATCCTCTTACTTTTCAATACCCAGTTAATATTGCTCTTTTAAACTTCTATGTCTTTCTTCTTGGAATAGTTGCTTCCAAACATCAGGAAAGCTTGGTAAACTTCATAAAGAAATGGAAACTTCTACTAATTCCAGCAACAATTGTTTCTGCTTTTTTTGTTTTTTTCCAAGGAGATACTCTGTATTTAGGAACACATAATTATTATGTTTTTTATTCACAGTGGAGACCTAGTGTTTTGATTTATACAGTTCTGCTTGGAAGCACTTTTTACTACTTATTTAGTAAAAATTTCTTTCATCTTAGAATTATCCAAGCAATATCAAAACTTTCCTTTTTTGTTTTCTTTATTCACGTGATTGTACTGGAACTTTTATGGTATAAAGCTGGAATTTTTCTTTTTCAAGCAAATCCTCAAATCACAAGACAGTTTTGGTATGATCCTTTATTTTTCTTAATAGTTGCAGGGTTTTCTTTTGGAGTTGCGTACGCAGTACATAGAATTCCTTATCTTTCGAAGATTACCGGATAAAACTTCAGTGAGCCGCCGGGGAGTCGGACCCCGAACCGATTCCTTAAGAGGGAATTGCTCTGCCAGTTGAGCTAGCGGCCCTTTTTTAATTAAGTTCGATTTAGTATACTATAACAGTCTTAGTGAGACAAGAAGAGCTCTTGCGCCTGTGGCTCAATGGATAGAGCACTTCGCTTCG
>CAYYAC010000076.1:0-2267 GCA_964469995.1 uncultured Gammaproteobacteria bacterium | reverse complement strand
CTTTTTCCTTCATATACATCTCCGTTCACTAGGGAATAAGTTTTGTCATTAATCGGAATATTTCTTAAGCTAACATCTTTAAGGCTGTTTAAGTTACTGAGTAATTGCCAATTGAAAACAAAATAGATAGCAAGAAGTAAGAGGGCAGTTGTAATTCCGATCGATATTTTTTTTAGCATATTTAAAATCTGAAATAAGAATAATTGGTTCCAAGCAGTTGCGTTGCAGTGTACCAGCTGTCTATTTCCTCTTGGGAATATATCTTTTGTGCTTGCCTATAAGTTATATATTCTAGGCCTGGGCCAATAGTCCCTTTAACGTATGTCTTCTCGCTATACTCCAAGTTATCATTTGACCTCCATACAGAAGGGGAGAATGGCAAGAACGTCATTCCATAGAAATTCCTAAAGGTGTACACGAATTCTTTGATATATTTGAGGCTAAATTTTTGTTCTATTGCTTGTCTTGATTCCAACCCTTTTATAAACATGGAGTGAGAATTTAATACAAACGGTAAATTTCCCATCTTTCTTTTCACATCAAGACTTCTTTCCAAAAGTTCCTCTTTGTGCGGCAACATTTTCTTTACCCATTCTTCATTGGGATTTCCAACCATTTGTCTATAAATATACCCATAGATATCAGATAAATAGGAAAGTGATTCATATGAAGGATATTTCTGTTCAAAGAATGCTTTCTCATAGCTAGCGTATGACTTATCAGGTAAATCTAATCCCTCAAGTACAGGTTTTTTAGTTGTTAGGAAGAGATCAAGTTCGGATATCTCTGCAAAAAATGTTCTGTCCGGGCAATTGTAGGGAGAAGTGGTTCCATTAAATACATATTTAAATCCTTGGGCATAAAGTTCTTTTTCCCCTTCGGTGACTGAGGTAGGACTTAATTTTCTAAATATAACATCTGTTGCCCAGGAAATACCAAAATAATATACATTATTTACATCGTAAACTGTAGAAGATGGTGCTTTTTTCATATAAAAATATACTGTGGGTTGTGTAAAATTATCTCCCCAGCCAAGGCAGGAAGTTTTGGCTGAATACGGACCCATCGGCGGTGCTGAATTTTCGGGGGCAGAAGCTATGGTGAAAGGTGTTCTGGGAATAGAGTTCAGGCTTACATCTGAGGATAAGATATCAGGAGGATTTGTGTTAGTTTTTGGAGGATTATCGGAGGGTTTTGTGAAAGAGAGAGCTGGTCTTTCGCATATAGTTTTACCCATCAAACAGTTTTCTCTCTTTTTTATTTCTTCTGAAATAGATTTGCCGTTTATTGATATTTTTGTTATGTCATCTTTAACTATTTTTGGATTGAGCTGCAATTGTACAGAAACTATGTGCTGATTGGGCCCTGGTATCTCAGATTTTAGCGTATTCGCGTCTTTCTCATAAAGCTGTGCTGTTTTTTGTTGTTGCTTGATTAGAGAAAAAGCTCTTTCAAAAGAAGGCTTATTAATAAAATCTTTATTGATAGAAGCAGATTTTGTGAATTCATTGAGAAAGCTCTCAGGATAAATAGGAATAGTTTGACTAAAGGATTTTAAAAGCAAATTTTGCTGATTACTTAAATAATTAACCGATCTTTTAAGTTCTGTAGTATCTAAATCCGGACTATCAAATAGAGGATCTTCCTTATCCCATTCATAGAATCCAACAAGAGCCACAACTTTTGATACTTTTTCTCTTTCACCGGGAATAAACCAATGCAGTTCTTTTTTGCCCTCATATACTTTTCCATTCACTAGGGAATAGGTCTTGCCACTAATATCAATATTTTTTAAAGTGATGTCTTTAAGGCTGTTTAGGCTACTAGTTATCTGCCAGTTGTAGATAATAAAGGTACACGTTAAAAGAAAAAGTCCTCCAATTGCTGATAAAAGTTTTTTTCTCATTGCTTTTTCCTTCCTGAAGCAATCCACTTTTTTATTTCATCTAATGGATATATCTTTATTGCTTGCTGGAAGCTCATATAGTCTGCATCAGGCGAAAATATTCCCTTCGGTATTACTTTATCCGCATACTCCAAGCTATCTTTCGACCTCCACACAGAAGGGGAGAATGGCAAATACATAAGTCCGTAGAAGTTTCTATAAGTATAAACGTAACCATTGACATAGTTATCGGTAAAATTTTGTTCGGTTAGCTGTCTTTTTGCCAAACTTTTTATAAAAAGAATATCTTCATTTATCATTTCGTTGAAATTTCCCATTTTTCTTTTTACATCAAGACTTCTTTCCAGCAGTTCCTCTTTGT
>CAYYAC010000075.1:0-2294 GCA_964469995.1 uncultured Gammaproteobacteria bacterium | reverse complement strand
TTAAGTCTTTTAAGCTCTCTCCTTCATCAAATTTTTTCTGCGCTGCAGGGTAAACTGCGTCAAATGCTGCGGCAACTTTTGCATCATTTTGCTTTTTAATTCCTAGTAAAACACTTGCCACAATAACTATAAGAATAAGAACTGCGATTGTAAGGTATATTTTTTTCTTGTGTCCCATTCCGCTTGGGATAAGTTTTCCAAAAACTCCAAAAATAGAACCTAAAAATGCCAAAGGATTGCCTCTTTTTTCATTTCTTTCAATAGCTTCTTCTATATGCTGGTCAATAGAGGATTCTTCTTTTGTTGGCATTTCTTCCTTTACTTTTTCTTTTATGTCTTCTTTTTCATCTTTTTCTTCTTCCATTGGAACTGCTTCAAAATTTTGTGCATCTTCTTTGTAAGAAAGAATTATTGCAGCAGACCCGCTTTCTTCTGACTCATGAATGGTAGGCGCCAGGTTTTCTGCTATTTCAGATGGAACAGAACTTTCCAAAGACGATAAAATCTGATCTTTAGAAATTGTTTTTGTAAATCCTTGTGTTGCTAAGATTATTAAATCATTATTTTGAAAAAATCCAGAAGCAGATGCAATTTCTTTCGACTCATCTTCAGATTCCAATACATAGCCAAATTTATCTCCTCTTTTTATAAATACTTTTCCATTTCCAACAATGTAGGAATACAAAACATTTCCAGATACAACAGTTGTTACAAAAGAAAATTCCAAGCCCTCTGTTATTAATTTTGTGGCTTCTGCTATAGCGTTTTTAACTGATTCAAGATTTTTTTCTTCAAGCGAGAAGAATTCGGTCTCAAGACTATCTAGGACATTTTTTCCAATAGATTTTAGGGAATTTTCTTCGTCTTCTTTTTCCTCATCGGCTTTTTTGAGGGACAAAACAGTAAATAATTTACCTGCGCTGTAGGCTTGCGACCAGGCATTTTCTGTTGCAGTTGCGGCTATTTTGCTAAAAACTAAACTTCCTTCTGCCATTTTCTATAGTATAACAATTGCTGCTAAAAAAAGCGAAAGGGCAAAAAGTACATTCAATACAGAAAAAGCATTTATAAAAGTAGAAGAACGGGCTTGTGATATTATTTTATTCATTGAACGGACCTGATTTAGAACAATAAAGCTAAAAGCCATATATAAAACCATTATTGAAAGAAATGCAATTTTAAAAAGAGTAGAAAAAGATACTATATTCTCAAATATATTAGGCATCTTTTTTCTCCTTTCCAATTAAGTTTCCTGTAATTTCAATTACTTTTTCAGGATGGGGGACTGCAAGCAAGTCAAAGTTATCAAGGCTTCCTGCAGTTTGGATAAGAACATCTCCATAGTCAAAAACACTTCTTATTACCCCGATTTGAGAAAAACTTGCATCTTGGACTAAGTCCAGTTTTGTTGCGGCAACATTTTTATAAACCAAATTTGAAAAATCTATATCAATGACTCTTTTATCTGTTATTAAAGAGATGTTAAAAAACCAGGTTAAATAAGAAACAAGAATATAAGAGAAGAGAATAAGAGAATAAAACATCAAAAGAAAATTGCCTGAATTTTTTGGTAAACCTATTGGCATATTTAATATATTTAGAATTGAAATCAGAGCGAAAGGAAGAATAATTAGAAAAACAGAGATTAATATCCATGGAACATTTGTTATAAAATGGCGGCGCAAAAACAAAAGAACTTTTTCATCTTCTTCTTTTTCTGCAAAATTTATTTCCATAGGGTTTGGACAAAAAGAAGTAAAGATATGAGGACGGCGTCCCTTTCTTGGAATAATTTTTAGAACTTCGGGGGCAGCCGATTCTTCTTTGTCTTGCGCTGGCAAGTGTTTGTTATTTGAAACAAAGAGATCAGGCATTTTAATTTCTTTCTATATTATACAACGGTCCGACAATCTGTATAGTGGCAGGAGCTCTAAGATTAAAGTAGTCTTTGAAAAAGCTTCCAGAGAATTCTGGATCAGGCTGGTCGCCAATAATATGGACTTTTGAAACTTTTCCGCTTCCCCAATCAACCTCAACGCTAATATCCGAAATAGAATTAAATGGGGTAATACCTTTGTCTTGAAGTTTTTGTCTGACTTTATCCGAACTCCAATTATCGGTTTGCGGGCATCCTTTGGCAGGATCTGGTGCGGGTGCTGGTTTATCTGTTTGAAATATGAAACATCCTACGGTTGAATCAACAGAAGCAAGTTTTACAACATTTACAATGTCTACTATTTCTGACGGTTTTAGCCATGCGGTTCCTCCATATTCGTTAGGTCTTGAACCCCAAT
>CAYYAC010000074.1:0-2317 GCA_964469995.1 uncultured Gammaproteobacteria bacterium | reverse complement strand
GCTTGCGGTACCAATCCTTAGGGTTACAAGACCCGATACGGGAATATATGGGTGAGTTAGACAAATAATGGAATATGTCCCCGCACTCGCTATTTTTTCTGGAATTGGAGCACTCTTTTTAAGAGATACAATTCTAAACAGATTAGAATATATAAAAATTAAGCAAAAAAAGATAATTTTATCGTTGCTCTTGTTGTTATTTTTTATTCCAATCACTTTAAAACTAATAAATATTCATCCAAACGAAGATATATACTTCAACCCGATTATAGGGGGCCTTAAAGGGGCAGTAGAGGCTGGAATGCCAGATTGGGGCAATAGCTTGGGCAATCAATACAGGGCAGGAATAAGGTGGATTAACGCTAATGCTGATAAAAATGCAAGAATTACTATTGATTCAGGGTTGGGATCAAACATTGCAGATAATCTTTTAAGGGATGACTTAACTTTTACAGTTTTAAATAGAAGCGCGATAAAAAGGAAAGGGGAATACATTATAGGGCTTACTAATACTGGGTATGAAGATGCTTATTTTGAAAAATATTTAAATAGATTCTTAATACCTATCCATGAGGAAAAAGTAGACGGAGTGCCAGTCTTAAAAATTTGGAAAAACGATTTAGCTCATACGAAAGAGCAATACAAAAATGTTGTTCTTTTAAAAGAAAATCCAAGCTCATACATTACAGGTAATACTTTATTTATTGATTTTGGAAAATTATATTCAATGTCAGAAGTTAGAATACAATTCGGAAGTAATTGCATAAAAGACTCAGAAGGTTCAGTGCAGCTCTCTAGTGATGCCAAGAGTTGGGATACCTTAGATAATTCACTCATAAGTCAATTTCTTATCCCTTTTAGTACATATCAGCCCAATAATCAATTTATATATTATCTAGCAGCAGATAAAGGAAGATATATGGAGTTTAATTTTACATCTGACAAATCATGTTTTAAGAACGCTAAGGATATAAAATTATACGGATTTGAGGATTAGGACTTTTTATTTCTAAGATTTAGATAGTGTGAAAGCATCTCTGCTATTAGACCCGTTGATATAAGCTGTACTCCTAGCAATAAGAATAATATTCCTGCAAGAAGCAATGGTATTTTCCCTTGAGTTGTACCAGTTGTTATCTTAAGGTAAGCAACATAAAAATCCATTAAAAATCCTATCCCGAAAGAAGCAAGCCCAATTGCTCCAAAAAAATGAGCGGGCTTTGTAAGATAATCTGTTACAAAAATTGCTGTCAGAAGATCTAGAATTCCTCTCCAGCTGCGTCCTAATCCAAGACTTCCATATTTTGATACACCAAAACTTCTTTTTCTATTATCTACTATTGTTTCTGCTACTTTGAATTTATTTTTAGCTGCTAAAACTGGAATAAATCTATGAAGCTCTCCTCTAAGATATAATTCCCCAGCAACATCTTTTGTAAAAATTTTTATTCCACAATTAAAGTCATGCAGGTGAACACCTGATATAAAAGAAGTGCCGCTATTAAAAAGAAGACTGGAAATTTTCTTTGTCATTCTGTCTGCCCTCTTTTTTCTCCAGCCAGAGACTAAATCATATCCCTCATTCATTTTGGAAAGAAGTTTTTGGATATCTTCTGGGTTGTCTTGTAGGTCTGCATCCATTGTGATAATAATCTCCCCTTCTGCAGCTGAAAAACCTTTATCTAGGGCGAAAGATTTCCCAAAATTTGCACGAAGATTAATTACTTTTACATTTTTATCTTGTTTTTTTAATTCGTTTAAAATATTAAGAGAATTGTCTGTTGAGCCGTCATTTATAAAAATAATTTCGTAATCTTTTTTTATTTTTGAAAGTGAATCCTTGAGTTCTTTGTATAGTATTGGAAGAGAGCCTGACTCATTTTTAAGAGGAATAACAATTGATAGCTGTATCATTAGTTTTGAAAATTATGTTTGGATATGTAGTCTTCAAATGTTTTTAGATTAGACTCGGAAAAATAAAGAATTTTTCCAAATAAATCCTTGCTTTCTGAAGAGTCAGCCCTTTTTATTAGTAAGTTTATTATTTCCTGGTGTTTCAGGGCAGCGTTTTTGGCTTTTGCAATAAATTTATCATTAGGTTTTGAGCGCATTTTTTTTACTTCCAGAACAAGCATAGTGTAGTAATTTTCAGCTCTAAGAGCAGTATCTTGTGAAAGCTTTGTCTCCTTTTTGTCTTGAAGTATTGCACTTGCAAGAATTCCTTTATCAGCCTGCAGTAAATAAAATTCAGCTTTGGTTTGTGGATTAGATATTAAAAATTCTGTTAATTTATCTCTAAAAACTTTAAATTTATAAA
>CAYYAC010000073.1:0-2341 GCA_964469995.1 uncultured Gammaproteobacteria bacterium | reverse complement strand
TATTGGGTTTGCTGCATCCCAATCTATACTTGAGTTATTTGCTTTCTACATTGTCTTAGGAATGGGATTGGGAATTTCCACTCCTGCTAAAAATGCCCTTTTTTCCATTCATTTAGATAAAAATAAGGAAACAACTGAATGGAGCATAGCTGATGCTGTAAATTTTGTAGCTGATGCAATTGCTATTTCTATTGGAGGAATAATTGCTGGTAAATTTGGTTTTCAAGCCCTGTTTCTAATGGCAGCCTTAGTCAATGGATTCAGTTTAATTCCTTACCTACTCTATGTTAAAAAAGTCTAGGGAGAGATATAATAGCCACAAACATGAGCCAGCTAACCCTAAAAATAGTTACTCCTGAAAAGCAAATTTATTCTGACACTGCAGATCAGGTTAATTTAACCACTACTGAAGGAGAGATAGGCATCCTTCCAGACCATGCTAATTTAATGGCCAAAATAATCCCTGGGGAACTTCAGATAAAAAAAGCTGGAAAAATCACCCATCTTGCAACTGGAGAGGGTTTTATTCAGATGAGTAATAATATTTTAACTGTCATAACAGATATGGCTGTAAATGAAGAGGCTATCAATGAAAGAGAGGTTGAAGAAGCTAAAAAAAGAGCTGAACAAGCCTTAGAGCAAAAACTTTCTGATGAAGAATATGCTGATACTCTAGCTGTTCTAGAAAGATCTCTAGCCCAACTCAAGGTAAAAAGAAGACACAGATCCCATTAGTTTCTTGACAAAATGCTTCTAAAATAGGAAACTAATTAAACACCCCATATTTATGGAAAAACTCCTGCCAGAAAAAATGCAATCAAAATCCTTAGTCAGCAAAAATGCCCTCATAGCCTTTGGAGCCTCCTTTTTAGTAGCATTTATCTATACCATCCTAACTAACATCCACTAAGCATATTTCTTTGCTAAAGCTATTTTAAACTGTTAAAATATTAAAGTTTTAATGTGTATATCCGGAGATGGCAGAGTGGCCAATTGCACCAGACTGTAAATCTGGCGGGTTTCCCTTCGAAGGTTCAAATCCTTCTCTCCGGACTAACTTCTTATGGTATAGTCCTTTATCAGAATGGGTTTTTTTACATTCCCTAAAAAGTTTTCTGATAATAAGACTATTTTTAGATATACCCTTCTTTTATTTTTAGGCTGGAGAGCATCTCTTTTATTTATTACCTTTCTAGGATTATCCCTTTTTCCCACCTTGGACTTTTATCATAAAAAATTATTTTTCCCTTCAGAAGGATTAAATTATTGGAACAGATGGGCAAATTGGGATTCTGGGGCATTTCTTTATATTTCTCAACATGGTTACCCTCAAAATTGGACAGTCTTTTTCCCATGCTATCCAGTATTAATCAAACTGATCTCGCTGTTAGGCCTAAATCCTTTTTGGTCTGGTTTTCTAATTTCTCAAATTTGCACCATCATTTTTTTATTTTTCTTATTTAAACTGGTCTCCCTTGATTTTGATACCCAAACTACTAAAAGAGTCCTCTTTGCTACCTTAATTTTTCCCACCAGTTTTTATTTTGCCAGCCTCTATACTGAATCCCTTTTTCTAGCAGTTACAATTGCAGCTTTCTATTTTGCCAGAAGAAGAAATTGGCTTTTAGCCTCTCTTTTTGCCTCTTTAGCCTCTGTCACCAGGCCAATTGGAATAGGGGTTATTTTGGCAATATTTACAGAATACTTTTTAGTCAAACAGCCTCCATTAAATCTAAACTATTTCATAAATAGCAGAATAGGCAGACTGGCTCTTTACTCACTTATAGCAATTCTAATCTTAACTGGCTTAAATTCTTTTTTTGTAGGACAAGAATCAATTATTTCTGGTGTTTTAGTAAGTGTTAAAGAATATATAAGCTATTTTTTTCTAGCAATATTTCTACTATTAGCTTTCCAGGCCACAAAATATTTATTAAAATTTTTAGCACTGAAAAAAATATTTTCTAAAAATTTCTTATTTTTACTCTGCTCATTCCTACCTCTAATTGCCTATCTTTTTTTTCTAAAAATCCATTTCAACTCATACCTTACCTTTATTCATGGTGAATCAATTTGGGGTAAGACCCTTACTTTTCCTTGGGATGGGCCTACTTTTAGCCTAAGCTCAATTTTAACATCACCCCTAATTACAACTGAGAATGCTGCCCACAACTATATCCGTTTCCTATCTTTTTCCTTAGCTTTTATCTGTTTAATAATAAGTTATTATAAATTGCGCCTCTCCTACACCCTTTTTTATCTAATTGCCTTTATTGTCACCCTTTTATCTGGAACTATTGCTGATTTTACAAGATATATTCTGGTTATCTTCCCAATGTTC
>CAYYAC010000072.1:0-2343 GCA_964469995.1 uncultured Gammaproteobacteria bacterium | reverse complement strand
GTGGCGGAATGGTATACGCGGTAGTCTCAAAAACTACTAGTCGCAAGGCTGTGAGGGTCCGAGTCCCTCCCTCAGCACTCTTATTAACCAAAAAGACAGTTGGATTTTACTCCCACTGTCTTTTTTAATTTACAAAGTAAGACTTAAGCTGTTGGCATTCCTCCTGGCTGTCCTCCATTTGAATTATCACCGGGCATTCCTCCTGGCATTCCAGCTGGTTGTGTTGGCTCTGGCATTGGTGCTGCTGGTGTAGGAACTACTGGCTCAGGCATTGGTGCTGGTGGTGTCTGAGGCATTCCTCCTGGAACTCCTGGCATTTGTCCTGGCATACTAGGCTCTGGCATAACTGGCGGTGTTTGTGTTGGCATTGCAGGCTCTGGCATTGGATTTGGTGTTGGCATTGTTGGATTTGGGTTTTGTGTTTGATCGTCCATTATTTAATATCACCTCCTTCTTCTCTCTTTTTCTCTATATTATAAAATCTTATCCTATCTCCTCTAAAAAGTAAATCAATCTCCCCCGTTGGACCATTTCTGTGTTTTGCTATGAGAAGTTTTGTTTGAATACTTGTCCCCTGCTCGTCTTCTGGTCTATAAAGAAACATAACAACGTCTGCGTCCTGCTCAATTCCTCCACTTTCACGCAAATCTGCAAGCTGAGGTTTTCTTTCTCCTCTGTGCTCAACTGCACGAGACAACTGAGAAAGAGCAACAACCGGAATCTTAAGTTCACGTGCCAAATTTTTAAGCGCCTGAGAAACAGCAGAAACTTCTTGAACTCTGTTTTCATATCTTCTTCCCGCTGCTATAAGCTGGAGATAATCTACAATCAAAATCTTTATTTTATGCTCTGACTGAAGACGTCTTGCTCTAGTTCTTATTTCAGAAATTGATATTCCAGGAGTATCATCAATAAAAATTGGCGCCTCCGCAAGCTGTCCCATGGCTTCTGACAGTTTTGCAAAATCATTTTCAGAAAGTTTTCCGGTTTTAAGTCTCCATGCATCAACATCTGCTTGACCTACTAAAAGCCTGTCAACTAATTCTTCCTGACTCATTTCCAGTGAAAAGATGCCGACTGCTAATTTATCATTGACTGCAATATTTTGCGCAATGTTTACCATGAGTGCTGTTTTTCCCTGTCCTGGACGAGCAGCCAAAACAAGCAAATTTGATTCCTGCATTCCTGACAGAATATTATCCAAAGCAAAAAATCCGCTTTTAATTCCCCTGTAGCCTTCTCCCTTTTTATGAAGTTCATCAATTCTGTCAAAACTATCAGCTAGAGCTTGTTTTATTGGAATAAATCCGCGAAGAGAATGTCCCTGAGAAATTGCAAAAACAAAACTTTCTGCCCTGTCTACAAGCTCCCCTGCTTCTTTGTCGTCCATAAAGCCCATTTCCGTAATCTGTCCGCCGATTGCAATCAGAGCTCTTTTTGTTGAAGCTTCCTTAACAAACAGAGCATACTGTTCTATGTTTGCTGCAGTTGGAACTATATTAACAAGATCCGAAAGGTATGAAGGCTCCATTTTGTCTAAAATTTTTTGCTTTTTAAGTGTTGCTGTAAGAGTTAAAATATCAATCGGCTTTCTAGCTTCATACAAAGAAAGCATTGCAGCAAAAATCAAACCATTTATTTCATTATAGAAATCTTCTGGTTTTACTAGCTGAGACGCAAGACTTATTGCATCTTTATCAATAAGAATCGCGCCTAGTACCGACTGCTCAGCTTCTTCATTGTTTGGAGGAACTTTCAAATTTGCCATAAGCTATTCTCACTGCAAAACTACTACCTCAAGCTCCTGGGGCAATTTATCAGAAGTTACGGAAAATTTATTAACAGGCGCAATCTGCACATCTTTTAGAATCTTTGCAGCTTCTAGCTTTTTCTCTCCGTACAAAATAACAACATTTGATTGCATTGCTGTTATCACCTTATCGCTTGGAAGACTATCAGCGTTTATTATTACTACCTGAGCTTCTGGAGCATTTTCCGCTTTTGAAAGAGCAGAACCTGTTGCCACAACAACATTCATTCTATCAAGCTCTAATTTATACAAAGCTCCTCCATCAGATTTTATAGAAGTTATTTTAACCCCTTTAACTTCATACTCCCCAGGACCAGCAAGAATAACTCTGGATTCTGCAACTTTAGAAGTGTTTGCATTAACAGAACCCAAAAGAACTACTCCAACTGCTTCTGTTTTTGGAATGTTTATTGTAGGATCAACAACAAAAGTTGCGATTTTAGAACGGATTTTTATAGAACCCAAATCAAGTAGTGCTACTTCCATGACAACATACTATCACAAGCTCAGTTTTCTTGACAAGGGGAACTTTT
>CAYYAC010000071.1:0-2567 GCA_964469995.1 uncultured Gammaproteobacteria bacterium | reverse complement strand
CTCTTCAGATCAGGCGCAGCAGTAAAAGTTTCTGATTTCTTAAAAGGAGTAGGATACAATGTGTCTGGAACTTCAAACGCAGACAGATACAATTATGATGGAGTCACAATTCAGGTCAAAGACTCAGCGAAAGCATACTTAGATGAACTAAAAACAGATTTATCTAAAAACTACACAGTAAACAGCGCAACTTCTGATTTATCCGCAGGTTCCCCCACCGACGCAGTAGTAATAATTGGAAAGTAGGAGAATTTATTAATTGCCTTCCAGCTCTTGCCTTGTTATATCGCGAGGCTTATTATTATTCTTTTGATAAAAAACTCTAGGATTTTGATAAGCTCTCCCAAGAGATTCCTCCTGTAATCCAGGATTATTTCTCCACCCAGACAAAGACAAGGAAATATCTCCGCTGCTTTTTACAATTTTAATAGCTCCTTGATAATCAGACTTAACTACAATGACATTGTATATATCCTCCCACTCTGTATACGGCTGTTCCCACCTATGATCCCTGACACTTCTTTCTCGCCTTCTTCCCGGAGTCCATATTAAACTAAATCCAGCAACATTTGCCATCAATTCCTCGCCCCTATGAGACGTTCCTCCAAAGCGATATCTCCAATCGACATCAGAAGAGACATCATCGCTATGTACATCTTGACGAATTAAGCTCATTGGTCTGTCAACCAGCTTAATACCTCTTCCTAAATCAACCAATTCTTGAGCCATACGAGGAAACTCGCTTTGCCTTAAAAATTCCTCAGCCTGTTCTCTTTGCTGACGAACTCTTAATTCTACTTGTGAATCCCCTAGTCTCCTTGCTTCCTCCTGCTGATTTACTCTATCGCTTATTCTTCTTTGCTCAGCAGCTATTTCAGCTCTTCGAGCATCTTCCTCCCTAACTTTTCTTCTTAAATCTTCTAAAAATCCCATATGTGGGTGGATTATACACCCTATAGTTAATTTTGCCAACAGTATGATATGATTAGGGCATGAAAATCCTAAATAAAAAAGCTCCGTTTGATTACCAACTTCTGGATAAATTTGAAGCCGGAATTAATCTTATTGGACCAGAAGTAAAAGCAATTAGACTAGGTCATGCAGATCTGTCAGGCAGTTTTATAAAAATAATTGGAAATGAAGCATTTTTAGTTAATGCAAAAATTTTCCCATATAAATATGCTCTGCCTGAAGATTATGATGAAAACCGTACAAGAAAACTTTTGCTTCATAAAAAAGAAATAATAGCCTTAAAATCAAAAACAGAAGGCAAAAATATGGCTGTTGTTCCCTTGTCTTTGTACACGACTAAAACCTTCATAAAGGTAGGTCTTGCCATAGGGAAAGGCAAAAAGCAGTATGAGAAACGTGAGGCTATTAAGAAAAAGGACATTGAGCGTGATTTTGAGCAAGAATTTGACTCCTAAACTTGACTTTTGAAGCCAAAAGGCATATAATTACACCTAATTGGGGATGCATTGCATCGACAAGAGTTGCACTTTAAAAACAGCAAGCCAGCTTTGATAATAGCTGTAAAACAGATCAAAATCTAAATGCTAAAAACAGCATTTCAGCCTTAAAGGCTGAGAAAGAAGCAATTCTTTCTTACCTTTCTGGTGGTTTTCAGTTTAATTTCGCTACGGCGGCTTTAAGCTAATAACCTGTTTATAGAGTCTTTTCTCAATGGGACGCTATAAGCAAAAATACAGTTGAGAAATTAATAAGGAGAATGATTAGTTCCTTATCGAATTTATAATCTCGGTTTTATTCATTCCTGTTGACTGGAAAAGGATAAAGCGACTAATAAAAATCAACTAAGCTTGTAGACGTTTTTAATTTTAACTTTTGGACTCCGGTTCATTGCCGGACATCTCCACAAAAAAAACCCTGACTTATTGTTCAGGGTTTTTTATTGCTCGCGGGCAAGAGTGAGACCAAAAACATTCCTTGCTCCAGCTCTTTTTAGAATACTGCAACAAGAAACAAGAGTTGAGCCTGTTGTTAAAATATCATCAACCACAAATATAGTTTTTCCTTTTATATTTGCCGAGGGTTTTAATGCAAATGCATCTTTCATATTCTCTATTCTCTCTTTTCTTCCTAAATTAAATTGAGTTTTTGTATTTTTTGTCCTTTCAAGCACATTCTCAATAGGAATTCCAAGTCTTTCAGAAAGCCCTTTTGCTAAAATTTCTGCCTGATTGTATCCCCTGCTCTTAAACTTTGAGCTGTGAAGTGGAACAGGAACTAAAACTGCATCTTTTAAGAACTTATTAAACATTTCCTGCTGAATTATTCCCTCGTAAAAAAGCTCCGAGAGCAAATACTGCAAATCTAAAAGGTAAGGTTTATATTTAAATCTGTAGATTAATTTTTTGGCAATTGGATTGTAAGATAAACTTGAGAAACTTCCGTCAATTTTATATTTTCCGCGGCATTTAGGATGCGTTAAACCGTTAATGGAGTTTTTATTGCACTCTAAGCACACCTGGAAATCATTAAAAGAAAGATAAGTAAAACAATTTGTACAAAGATACTCTCCAGGCCTCTTGCAGTTTACGCATTTT
>CAYYAC010000070.1:0-2578 GCA_964469995.1 uncultured Gammaproteobacteria bacterium | reverse complement strand
GCCCGTTATATCAATATATTCTAAATGCTGACAGACAACCTGTCCCGTTTGGTACCCCTGGTGCAAATTATTTTGAACCCCTGCTTCCTGAAGTACTATCTCATTTTACCAAGCTCATGGATGCATATCAAGTTGTAGAGGAGGAAAATGAATAATTCTAGTCTCTTTGATGAAAAGACGTTTTATGATCAATTCATTGATGACTTATCCAAGTGCAAAGACGAAGTGATTATCGAAAGTCCCTTTATTACAAGTTTCCGCATGAAGCTTCTCTATCCTATCTTTGAAAAGCTCATCAAACGTGGTGTAAAAGTCTATGTAGTGACCAGAGACCCACGTGAACACGTTGAACCATACAAAGAACAGTCTGAGTTGGCAATACAATATTTTGAAAGACTTGGTGTGCAGGCATTGCTTTGTGTCGGCAATCACCACAGAAAATTGGCAATTATTGATCGTCAGATACTTTGGGAAGGTAGTCTTAATATTTTATCTCAAATAAAAAGTCGAGAGATTATGAAACGGACACATTCAAAAGAAACAACAATGCAAATGTTTAATTTCCTCAAATTTAGTAAATTTATTTAATTAGATTTTGCGATATTGTATAATACTCTCGTGAAATCAAAAACATCTCGTCTTGATACTTTACCAGATTTTTATAAAAAACAATTTAAACGTATTAGCACTCAAACGTATCTAACTATATTTCAGAATAGAGAAAAAACAGTGGAGCTTGCTAAAAAAACTATTGAAAAGGTGGAACCAGAAAACCTTAACGAAGAATATATTATAAAAGTTGCAGATGCTCTACAAATTAGTGCACGAATTATGTTGGAAGAAAGAGGAGCTCTAACCAAGAATTAATTTTATTCCAAGAGCTTTGCAAATTTTTTCTATATTTTCAAGCGAAGTCTTTACTTCTCCACGTTCAATGACAGCATAGTAATTTGTATTTAAGCCTGTCTTTTTAGCTACTTCTGCTTGAGTCAATTTTTTATTTTCTCTAGCTGTTTTGATTTTATTACCAAGGTTTATGAAATCCATATTTTTATTATATCAGTTTAAAATTTCTGTTTTTAGCCATCAAGCATACTTTTCCTTGAATGAATGATCAGACATGGAAAAATAGATAATTCCTTCAATAATTCCTAGAATTGCCGGAATCCATGTCCAAGAGAAAATAAGATAGACAACGCCCCACCCAACACTGCCAAGATAGAATTTGTGAACACCTATGCCTCCTAAAAAAATGGCTAAGAATCCGGCAGTAACTCTACTTTTATTTGTTCTTGTCTGCAAAGTTGGAGAGTGTTTTCCTGTTATTTGTGTCATATTTGCAATATAGCAGAGTAGATATAAAAAGCAATATAGTTTTGGAGGCAATAAGTAGACAAGCTAAGCTTGAATTTTTGCTTGATATCCAGTTTTTTTAACTTGGTCTACAATCTGATCAACTTTTACTCCATCCTCAAACTCAACTTCACATTCTTGTTTCGCATAACTTGTCTTTGCAGATTTAACTCCCTTTACATAATCTTCTAAATCTCCATCTATAGTCATAGCGCAGCTTGTGCAATGCATACCATCTATTTTTAGCTTAATTTTTTTCATATTACATTAATTGTTCCTCTGTACATACCCATACCACACATGAAAGCAATTTGTCCTTTTTGATTTGGAGCTGTAAATGTCATTTTGTCAGAACCTCCAAGCGGAACTATTTTGTTCAGTCCAAGACTAGGAATAACAAATGACTGTATACAACCAGCACCACTCGTATTCTTAAGATTTAACGTAACTTTAGAACCTGCTTTAACAGTTAACATATTAGGATTGTAACCATTTGATTCAAAATCTACATTTGCTTCATTGACTGGATTTCCTGCTTGAGCGGTAACAGTTGAAGAGTCACAGTAACTAACAATACATACTAAGCCTGTACCTATTTTATCCAGAGTAAAATTACTCCCAGTCAGAGCAAGCGCATTATTTGCATTGAAAACAGCTAAGAGAATAATTGCGTATGCTGCAAATTTCATAAACTTTTGTTGCATTACATCACCCAATTTGGTCGCAAAATAACCAAGCAGAAAGAATACAGGAGATGTTCCGAGAATAAATGCAAAGAGGATTGCAGCTCCATAAAGTGGGTTTCCAGAGGCGACAGCGAGTGCCATCATTGCTTGAGTCGTTCCGCAAGGGATGAAAACAGTAAATGCACCTAAAATTGCCGGAGCAAAGATATTTTTACTCTTTGATTCTTTCCTAATAAGACGAGTTAAAAATCGTGGAGGTTGGATAATAAAATAACGAAAGACTGGGTGGACATTTAAAATGTTGAAAGCTGTTCCTACCATAAAGATAGCTACAGCAAATTGCATAACTGTTTTTGCAGTAAGTGATAGTTGAAAAGCAGAGCCTACCCAACCGAGAAGAAAACCTAAAATAGTGTATGCAGCAAGTTTGGCGATAAGAAATGCCAGAATAGGCAGTGCATTACCTGATTGTTTTGTTTTTTCTTTTAATCGTTCTTCTTCCCTTTGCGCAAGTGTCGCAGCAAGAAGTCCCCCTTGTA
>CAYYAC010000069.1:0-2627 GCA_964469995.1 uncultured Gammaproteobacteria bacterium | reverse complement strand
AAATGCAAAAAGGAAATTTAAATATGGATAATTTACAAACAAGATTTAAAAAAGAAATATCTAAAAAATTACAGGAAGAGTTGGGAATAAAAAATATTCACCAAATTCCGGCTATGAAAAAGATTGTCGTAAATATGGGAGTTAAAGATGCTGTTGCAGATAAGAAAAATATGGAATCTGCGATTTTACAAATGGAGCAAATTGTTGGACAAAAACCTAAAGTTACAGCAGCTAAGCAATCTATTGCAGCTTTTAAGCTAAGAGAAGGAGAAAAAATTGGACTTGTCGCAACTCTTAGAGGAAAAAGAATGTATGATTTTTATGAGAAGCTTACAAATGTTGTTTTTCCAAGACTTAGAGATTTTCATGGAATAAAGAATAATAGTTTTGATGGAAGAGGAAATTTTACATTAGGTTTTGCAGAAGTTTCTGTTTTTCCTGAAATTGATCCAGGTAAAATAGAAAAAGCTCAGGGATTTGAAATAACAATAGTCACTTCTGCAAAAGACAATAAGCAGGGACTAGCATTGCTTACGGCACTGGGGATGCCTTTTATAAAATAATATTATGGCAAAAAAATCAAACGTAGTAAGAACAAGTCAAAAGCAAAAATTTGGAACAAGAAAGCACAGCAGGTGCAGCATATGTGGAAGAAACAAAGCCTACATGAGAAGATTTGGTCTTTGTAGAATTTGCTTTAGAGAACTTGCAATGAAAGGAGAACTTCCGGGCGTTGTAAAATCAACCTGGTAAAAATTATATGGCATATCAAGTATCAAATTTTGTAGTCTCAATTAAAAATAGCGCGGCAGCTCGAAGAAAGACTGCTATACTTCCCTATTCTAATATGAATAAAAATATTGGAGAGGTTTTAGTTAAAGAGGGATTTTTAGAGAAAATTAAAGAGGATGTTGTAAATAAACAGAGAGTTCTCGTTGTAACTTTGAAATTTACAAAAAGAATACCAGCAGTTAGAGACATAGAAATAATTTCTAAACCATCTCTTAGAGTTTATTCTGCAGTTAAAAAACTTGATGTAATAAAAAGAAGAGGAAGACACAGAGTAATTCTCTCAACAACAAAAGGAATTATGGAAGCAAGACACGCACAAAAGGAAGGAATTGGAGGAGAAATTCTCTTTACAATTAATAGCTAATATGTCAAAAATCGGAAAAAAACCAATAACAATTAAAACAGGTGTAAAAATATCACTTGAAGGAAAAGGTGTAAAAGTTGAAGGTCCAAAAGGAAGCCTTTTCTTTACTATTCCTGAAGATATTGAGATTAAAGTAGAAGGAGATCAAATAAATATATCTCAGAAAAAGGATATGGAAGACAGAAAAATAAGAGCTCTTTTCGGTTTAACACGCGCCATGATTTCTAATATGGTAACAGGTGTTTCAGACGGATTTGAAAAAAGATTGGAACTTGCAGGAGTTGGATATAGAGCATCTTTGCAGGGAAATGATTTGTCTATTTCTGTTGGATTTTCTCATCCTGTAAAAATAGTTCCTCTTGAGGGAATAAAATTTGCAGTTGAAGAAAACAATATTATAGTCTCCGGAGTAGATAAAACTTTGGTTGGAAATACAGCAGCGGTTATAAGAGCAATTAAACCACCAGAGCCATATAAAGGAAAAGGTATAAAATATAAAGATGAAAAGATTAGAAGAAAAGTTGGAAAAGCAGCAAAAGCTGTAGGAGCTAAATAAAATGATTATAAATAAAAAATTAAAAGCACAAAGAAGAGTAAGAAGAAAAATAATCGGCACAAAAGAAATGCCAAGACTTTCTGTGTTTAGATCAAACAAGTATATGTATGCACAGCTTATAGATGATGAGTCTCAAAAAACAATAATGGCAGTAACGGAAAAGAAATTGGAAAAAGAAACTGCTCCAAAATTCGAAAGATCAAAGCAGCTTGGAATTCTTTTAGCAAAGCAGGCAATAGATAAGAAGATTAAAAAAGTAGTTTTTGATAGAGGAAGTTATATCTATAAAGGTCGTGTTAGGGCATTAGCTGAAGGAGCAAGGGAAGGAGGACTTATATTCTAATGAAAGGAAATAATTTTCAAAGAGAACAAAGCGCAGATGGATACGATGAGAAAATCATTCAGGTAAATCGTGTTTCTAAAAAGACAAAGGGAGGAAATAAAATAGGTTTTTCAGTCCTTATGGTTGTTGGAGATAAAAATGGTAAAGTTGGAGTTGGTCTTGGAAAAGCACCAGATGTAAGTTCTGCAATAAGAAGAGGAGCTTTGGTTGCAAGGAAGCATTTGATTCAGGTTCCAATTATTAACACAACTATTCCTTTTAGAATAGATGTAAAGCTTGGTGCTGCAAAGATTATGTTAAAGCCAGCTCCACGCGGAAGCGGTGTAATTGCTGGAGGAGCGGTTAGAAATGTTGTAACAGCAGCTGGAATTGAAAATATATCTTCAAAGGTTTTGGGAACCAATAATCAGGCAAGCAATGTTTATGCAACCATAGAAGCTCTTAAGATTTTGGCAGAGAGATATCAGCCAAAGGGAAAATAATATGGAATTAAATTCACTTTTAAAAACAACAAAATCAAAACAGAAAAGACTTGGTCAAGGTCATGGTTCTGGTCGTGTTAAAACATCAGG
>CAYYAC010000068.1:0-2748 GCA_964469995.1 uncultured Gammaproteobacteria bacterium | reverse complement strand
CCCAATTTTTGCTAAGATATATGGCAACAGAAAAACATGAGAACGATTATAAAAATCCATGAGTTTTTTATTGTCTACTCCCTGTTCAAGGCTAACGTCTTTTTCTAATCCTAGGGTTCTGACTTGTTCTAACAAAATTGGATATAAAGGACCCTGCCCCACTATATTCAAATGAACGCTATTTTTTTCAAGTAATCCCGGCATTGCATCTATAAGGAATTTAACTCCTTTCCTTTCTATTAATCTTCCCACAAAAAGTATTTCTGACATATCGCCTTTTTTTATATTGGAACTTTTGCCTTCCGTAGAGATTGACGTGGAAAATGGAATAATTTTTACATTAACGTCTTTAATCTTGCGTACAGACTCAGCTGTAAATCTAGAAATAGCAGTTACTTTATAAGCATTATTTATGGAAAATTTAATAAAATAATCTGAAAAAGGAACTTTTCTAATCAGGGCAAACTCTGCTCCGTAAAAAGTAAGTATAATCTTTGAACCTGAAATAAATCTCACTGGAAGAGCAAAAATAGCCTGAGGAATTGGCCAGTGGACATGAAGAAAATCATAATGTTTTTTTAAAGTTAGAGCAAAAATTTGAAATACTCCGCAAACAACATAAGACAAAACGAGAGGAAGCATAAATATATTTTTTCTAAGCTTGAAAAGCGCACCTTCGTCATGGGTTAAAAACTCTAGAAAAGAAGGCGCATATCTAAATCTGTGAACTTTTATACCAAAGTATTCTGTTTGTTTCTGACCTCTGTAAGAAGGAGCAAAAACCTCTATGTCTATCCCTTTATCTTTAATTTCGATAGCTAACTTTCCAATCCAATTTGCCAGAACATCATCATTGCTTCTAGGAAACGTTGAGGTAATAAATAAGACTTTTTTTTGAGGCATATATTCAACCTTTAATTGCTAGTAAATTAACATGCCAATCACGAGATTCAGAATGGGAAGCAAATAATTCTTTTCTATTGAGCTTTTCTACTTTTCCTCTGTTTTCATCAATTACATAAAGAGTGAAATTTAGTTTTTCCAACAAATCCAACAATGACTCAGGAGAATTACCTGCTCTTTTTAATGCTTGAGGAGAAAATTCTATAAATAAAGATAACTTTTTATTATTTTCTATAAGATTTTTCATACCCTTAACTGCTCCAAACTCTCCTCCCTCAATATCCATCTTGATAACAGATACTTGTGGGATTCTATTCTTAAAAAAATCATCAATACTCACTGCTTGCACTCTAACTTCTTTTTTTCCTCCATTTTCTACCAGGCTGTGGTGCGCATCATTGTCCGAAGACAAAAAGAATGTCATCTCTTTTGTTTTTTCTGAAACTGCTTTGTCTACCACAATAATGTTTTTGCATCCGTTTGTTTCTATGTTTTTGTTAAGCAATAAACGATTTGCTATATCC
Organism: uncultured Gammaproteobacteria bacterium; assembly: GCA_964469995.1. Taxonomy (GTDB): domain Bacteria; phylum Patescibacteriota; class Microgenomatia; order Levybacterales; family UBA12049; genus JACPDD01. The sequence continues at coordinate 1,321 of CAYYAC010000068.1, read as the reverse complement.
GGTTCAAAAACATAAACTTTTCCATTTTTACCGACCCCTTTTGCAGCAAGAAGAGTATAGTATCCAATATGACCTCCTATGTCTAAAACTGTGCCTCCAGACATGACTTTTTCTTTAAAAACTTTAACCATAGTCGGCTCATATGTTCCTACGATTGACAACCTAAGACTGTCTTCTTTATCCAAAAACAGTTTATTTCCCTCAACTAGCACATACTTTGGCTTTAAATATCTCAAGGTAAGATTTAAGGCTCCACGGACAAAGGAAAAACGATTTAAATCTTTACCTCTAAGAGGCTTAGAGACGAATTTGATAAGTTTAAATAATAGATTAGGCTTTTTCTCACTCATGCGAATGTTTAAATAATTGTATGCTATTAAGCTAAGCTACTGCAATATTGATTTATATCTAGTTAGTACTTCAAGTGATTTTTGAGCTGTTTTATCCCAGCTTAAACTCTTTGCATAACTATACGCTCCATCTTGCAATTTTTTATACAAAATCTGATTAGTAAGTAATAATTTAGCTTCCAATGCCATGCTCTCCGGAGAAATATCTACTAATATCCCATTTCTCATGCTGGATATTATATCCCTTAGTCCTTCTACGTCATAAGCAATGGAAGGCGTTCCTACCATGCCAGCTTCTGGCACAGTCAATCCAAAACCTTCCTTAACAGATGGAGCAAGCAATATATGAGCTTTAGAAATAGCTTTAAATTTTTCCTCCTGGCTTAAAAAACCAAGAAATTTAATATTTTCAGAAAGATTCCAGGATTTAATTTTATTTTTTATTTCCTTTTCATAGTTAAAATCCCCTCTCCCAACAATATTCAATTTTATTTTAGGAAAATCTTTCTTGAGAATTTTGCAGACCTCAATTGCATCTTCTATTCCCTTTGATCTAACAAGTCTTCCAACAAAAATTAGCGTTGGATTTATTTCTTTTTTTTCTCTTGAAACATGTTCTGGAACACTAATACCCATTGGAAGAATTGTGATATTTTTATCTGGAATTTTAAACTTTAACAAGTCTCTTTTTGTAGATTTAGAAATGGTCAAAAAAAGCGTACTTTTATAAAACCTTAAGTAGCTTTTTTCAGCGATTCTACCGATTACATTAAAGGGGAAAGGAAAGATAACATCCCAAATTTCACCTGCAACCTCACAAATCAAAGCCACTCTTCTTTTTCCTACATATAAAGGTGTGAAAAAAGGAAGCCCATGTATTTCATCTAATACAATGTCGAATTCATTTCTATGTTTTATATAATATAAAAAAGCTTTAAAATGCACTGATTGGTGGAGATATCTAGCATCAG
>CAYYAC010000067.1:0-2897 GCA_964469995.1 uncultured Gammaproteobacteria bacterium | reverse complement strand
AAGGTTTCCAATAGATGTCTTAATTCTAGACAATTCAAATAGGGTAATGCTGATTAAAAAAAGGTTAAAACCAAATAGAATTTTTGTCTGGAATCCAAAATTTAAAAAAGCTATAGAACTCCCATCAGGAGAAATTGAAAAAAGAAAAATAGACAGAAAAGAAACAATTACCTTAGCTACTTAAATTAGTTGACTTTTTTCCTCAATTTATTTATTATTTACCGCATGGTTGCACAGAGAGAAAGAGGCGGAGAAAAAACAGGTAAATTTGAATTAACAGTGTCTGAAAGCAAAGCCAGAGAGGTTTTGGAAAGACGCATAAAGAGCCGTAGATTTACATACCTTGTTGACACAAACCCAGATGGTTCAAGTCAAATTTCAAGCCACGTAGATGACAGAGCAGGAAGAATATATAGGGTTCAGGGCAAACAAGCAAGAGATATTGCGTCAGATATAATGGCAGGATTTGGATGCACAGGCCCTGGAAGACAGCTTTCTCCAACCACTCCAGCACCTGGAATCACAAGGGAAGTTGTAGAATGGCAAAGCCCAACAAGTCCAGGACTCTACTTTGCAGAATTTATAGACAGAGACGAAAGTGGTCAGCATGTTGGAAGCCATCTAAGTGTTCATTCAGATTTGTCAAAACTTGTTGCCACCCAAAAACATATAAAAATTCCAAAGATGCCGCCCAGAGCTCCCCAAAATGCCTGACATTAAAATATTTTAGGTATATTTTTCAGCACATCTTTAAGTGCTGCAGAAGCTGATTTTACTTTAATTTGAATAAAAGAAATTGCTGTTTCACTTCTAACTGTTGTCTCTGTCTTTACTAAAATCTGGCTGCCGTTTTTATAAATCCAGAGCAAAGGTATTGTACCTGCAACTATGCTCTTGACACTTATTCCAGCATTAACATTTTGCCCGGGATAAACAGTCTGACTGTCCCATGAAGTTTTACCTACTATAATATCCGGACCAAATACATCAACTCTAAGTTGTGAATTTGTATTCCAGATATAATTTCCTGAATTTTTGAATTCTAAATCAAGATTGCTTCCTATGTTCCTAATTAGATAATCTGCTTTGTTTATTTTAAGATTTGAAAGAATATCTTGACGCAAAGGTTCCCCTTTTATTTTTGGCAAGTCTGAAACTGCAGAAAAATATTTATAATACCTTTTAATAATGCTTGAGCCGTCTTCCATGAAAGCAAATTGATTAAACAGTGGTTCTGGATAGGAAAGCAGAAATGGAGCAACAGCAACAATCCTGCTGTCATTCCATACACCAGAAAACGCTTGAACATAATACTGCGCGATTTGATCCTCTGTTAATCCGCTTTTACCAGGAACTGCTCTTTTCCATCCTGTTTCCGTAATAAAAACTGGCAAGCCCTTGCTTGAATATTTAGAAATCTGAGAAAGCTCCCATGAAAATCCGCTTATTCCAGTTTTACCCAAGTCAGAAGGCGAGCCGGAAAAATTTGGATTAGGATATGAATGAGAAGCCAACCCGTCTATTCTTTCAAAGATTCCAGGAACAGCAAAGTTCATGTCTGCAAAAAAACTTGCAGCATCTTCGGAATTTTTGGAATTAGGAATAGATAAATCAAGTGGAGCATTAAGAATAAAAAAATCATTATCTTTAGCTTTTAGCGCATCTATGGTATTTGAAAGCTGTTTTGCATAATCTGCGCCGTCAACTTTTCCTCCCCATTCAGATGCGCTGTTTACTTCGTTGTAAGCTTGCACAAATTTATTTTTGGTTGGGAAATATAATTTTGAAAGAAAATCTGCCCATTGCTTTGCATCTTCGTCTGTTGCTGCTTGCCAATATCCTTTCTTTGAATCAAACTGAGTTGCAAGTCTAATAATTGGGATTAGATGATTTTGATTTGCAAGATTTAATATGTTTTGTATTTCGCCTGTGTCCCGCTGACTTCTAGTCAAAGTCAGAACAATATAACCCCAATCTCCCTTATGGTTTACAAGCGTTGCGGCGTCTTCCATTTCTGCCTGAGGAGACAAAATGTTTATTCCAAATTTATTGTTTGGAAAAAGTCTAGGGTCAGAAACAGCAAAAGCAGGACGTACCGACAATATGAGTAAAATAATTAAAAATAGAATTTTTTTTAGCATATAAAAATAATGAAGAAAGACAGAGCACTGCAAATTATATCAAATAACGGAAACTTGCAAAACAAAACTCATAGTATCTAATTCCATGAGGGAAGTGTATAATAACAGCAGAGATAGTAATTGTGTCGTCCAGATTTAAATCCGCACTTCATTCTTTCCGTCTTTTTCTTACATTCTGAATATTCATTCTCTTGTCGGGATTCTTTTATAAAATATTATGACTGTTAATTTAATTTATTTTTACATAAGCTTATATATATCCGCTGTTTTTGCCTATACAGCATTGCAAATCTTTTTTGCTCAAAAAAATAGTAAGAAACAAGACTTATTCAAAACATCTACTGGAAAATTAGAAAGTCAATTATCCGTAACTGTAATTATTCCCTGCTACAACGAAGATCCAAATCTTTTGGAAAGCTGTCTTAAATCTATTCAAAATCAAAGAATTTTGGGGAAACTAAATACAATAGTTGTTGACGACGGCTCAAAAAATTTAAAAGAACTTCTTCCAGTTTTAAATAAATACAAAAAGCTTCCAGGCTTTGATGTTTTTATATTCAAAAAAAATCAAGGAAAAAGATTTGCACAAAAACTCGGTTTTGACAGAGCAACAGGAGACATCATAGTAACTATTGATTCAGACACTATAATTGACCCAGTAAATGGAATAAATAACATAATAAAACAATTTGCAAATCAAAAAGTTGGAGCAGCAACTGGAAATGAAAAAGTTCAAAATAAAAAAGAAAAAAAACA
>CAYYAC010000066.1:0-3026 GCA_964469995.1 uncultured Gammaproteobacteria bacterium | reverse complement strand
AATAAACGACACAGTTGAAATAGTTGGAATTAAACCAACAAAGTCATCTGTTGTAACAGGAGTTGAAATGTTTAAAAAACAACTTGATGAAGGTCAAGCTGGAGATAATGTTGGACTTCTGCTTCGTGGAGTTGAAAAAGCAGATGTAGAACGCGGACAAGTTGTTGCAAAAACAGGTTCAATTACTCCTCACACAGAATTTGAAGGAGAAATTTATATTCTTGCAAAAGAAGAAGGCGGACGTCACACACCATTCTTTACAGGATATCGCCCACAATTTTACATTAGAACAACAGACGTAACTGGAGAAGTTACTCTTCCAACAGGCGTTGAAATGGTTATGCCAGGAGATAACACAAAAATGACAGCAAAACTTATTGTTCCAGTAGCTTTAGAAGAAGGAGTTAGATTTGCTATTCGTGAAGGTGGAAAAACAGTTGGAGCAGGTGTTATTAGCAAGATAATTAAATAATATCGGGAAACACTTTTGACCCCAAGCATTGCTAAGGGGTCTTTTTTTTGCTAAAATGCACTTTACGCACTTTAAAAGGAGAAGCATATGCCAAAAGGAAGAATTAGAGTAAGACTAAAAAGTTATGACGCAAGGGTTATTGACCTTTGTTCCCAGCAAATTTTAGATACGGCGATAAGAACCGGAGCTAAGATTGTGGGTCCAGTGCCACTTCCAACAAAAAGAACAGTATATGCAGTTAACCGCTCTCCTTTTATAGATAAAGACGCAAGAGATCACTTTGAAATGCGTGTCCACAAAAGACTAATAGACATAATCTCCCCAACAGACAAAACAATTGATTCCTTAACCCACTTAGAGCTCCCAGCTGGAGTCTCCATCGAGATTAGAATGTAGGCCATATGGCTTCTAAATCCTTAATTCAAGCAGGAAATCCCCTTCTAAAGAAAAAGAATAAAAAAATCCTAAATACAAAATCTCCACTTGTTAAAAAGATCCTAAAAGATTTAATAGACACTATGCATGAGGCTGATCTTATAGGTATTGCAGCTCCTCAATTAGGACAGAATTATGCCGTGTTTATAACACATGCTAGAAATACTAAATCTAGAAAACTTGGAAAAGAGGACATTCTCAGAACTTATGTAAATCCTAAGATCGTTCATGTATCTTCTAAGGAAAATGTAATTTACGAAGGCTGTGGAAGTCTTGATAATGGTAGGATATTTGGTCCTGTTTCGCGTCCATCAGAGGTGGAAGTAGAAGCCTTAGATGAAAGTGGAGAAAAATTTAAGATTAGATGTAATGGAATACTAGCAAGAGTGATTCAGCATGAAATGGATCATTTAAGCGGAATAGAATTCATAGCTAAGGTAAACGACTATTCCAAAGTTATGATAGACCAGTATTATAGGAAAACTGTCAAAAATTCGGCATTACAGAAGAAAAACTCACAAATAACCAAATTGGAATTCTCTAAAGTGTAGTCCCTTCTTAGCCTTGTTCTCTATTGCAATTAGGCAGAACTTTATATATAATTAGCCTAGTTTAAGTCATGATAAACCTAAAGGAGGTTCCTTTGACTACATAAAGCTCATTTTTAGGAAATTATTTTCCTGGAAACACGGCGGCTCTATGTAGCCGTTTTTTTGGTTTTAATGACAAAGTAAATATGCAAGCAATAATTGGTCAGAAAAAAAGTCAGTCACAGAAATTTTTAGAAGACGGAACAAGAATTCCAGTAACTGAAGTTGTGCTTTCAGGCGGCAATGTTGTTGTGCAGACAAGAACTTTAGAAAAAGAAGGATATAGCTCAATTCAGCTTGGATTTGGAAAAAAGAAAAATGCAAATAAGCCTTTAATCGGACATGTCAAAAAAGCCTCACTTTCCGAGGCTTCTCTTTTTTTGAGAGAAGTAGAAGCAGATGGAGATATGCCTGAAATTGGAACTGTTATTAAGGCGTCAGATGTATTAAAGCCAGGAGACATAGTTGATGTAATTGGTGTTTCAAAAGGAAAAGGTTATGCCGGTGGAGTTAAGAGACACCACTTTAAAGGAGGACCTAGAACTCATGGACAATCAGATAGAGAAAGAGCACCAGGATCTATTGGTCAGTCAACAACTCCAGGAAGAGTTTACAGAGGAAAAAGAATGGCTGGAAGAATGGGACATGAGCAAGTGACAGTACAGAATCTTATGGTAGTTGATGTTACAGACGACGGAGTTTTGATAAAGGGACTAGTTCCAGGCCCTGTTAATAATTTAATTATGATAAAAAAAGTAGGGCAAGCAAAAAAGTTTACACCTTTATACAAAGAGCAAGTTGATGAGCCAGTTATTGAAGAAGCAGTTATAGAGCAGGTACCAGCTGCAGAAGAAGTTTCTGTGCCAGAGGCAACCGTTGAAGCATCTGCTCCAGTAGAGGAAGTTGCAGTAGAGTCAACAGAAGAAAAAGTAGAAGAGGCACCAGTTGAAGAAACCAAAGAAGAAAAGAAAGAAGAGGTAGTATAATATGGCAGCAAAAAAGGAAGTTAAGAAAACATTAAAAATAACAGTTAAGAAAGCAGATATAAAGAAAACAGCACCAAAAGCAGCTCCAAAAAAGCTTGCTGGATTAAATGTGCAGGTTTATACTGCAGCAGGCGTAGCAGCAGGAACAATTGAATTACCAAAAGAAATTTTTGGAGCCGAGGTTAACAAAGCTCTTGTTGCCCAAGCTATAAGGGTTTATCTTGCAAATCAAAGAACAGGAACAGCATCAACTAAGTCTAGAGGAGAAATTAATGCATCAAAAAGAAAAATATGGAGACAAAAAGGAACAGGGCGTGCGCGTCACGGAGCATTATCAGCACCTCTTTTTGTTGGAGGAGGAGTTGCTCATGGGCCAAAACCAATTGATTTTTCACTTAAACTTCCAAAGAAAATGAAAAAATTAGCTTTAATTTCAGTTCTTTCTGCAAAACAAAAAGAGGGGCAAATTAAAGTTTTAACTGGCCTTGAAAAAGTAGCACCAAAGACAAAAAACGTTGCAGCTCTTATTAAAAAATTAGGCCT
>CAYYAC010000065.1:0-3187 GCA_964469995.1 uncultured Gammaproteobacteria bacterium | reverse complement strand
AATTGCCAAGTCCTGTAATTGGAAAAGAAGCAGCACGTGTTATGAGTTTGCAAAACCCAACTTCAAAAATGAGCAAATCAGACACAAATCAGCTGGGGACAATTTATCTTTTAGATTCGGAAGAAGAAATTAGAGAGAAAATTAGAAAAGCAGTGACAGACTCTGGAAGTCATATTTCAAAAGACCAGGGGAGCGAGGGTCTTTCAAATCTTTTAACAATTTATTCTGCGTTTAAGAATCAGACATTAACCGATTCCTATAATGAGCTTGAAGGAAAATCATATGGAGAATTTAAAAATCTACTTGCTGATTTAGTAGTTTCAGAACTCTCTGAAGTGAAAAAGAAATATGAAGAAATAAGAAGTGATGAAAAGTCCTTAAATATGATATTAAATGACGGACGCGACTATGCAATATCAAAGTCAAATGAAACACTTAAAAAAGTTATAGATGCAGTTGGATTGGGAAGATAAAAGTGTTATACTACGCTCTGCTATGGCTTCAAATGGTAACGGCAAGAAAAGCCGCAAATCAAAGATAATAAGAATAAATCTTTCCTGGAAAAATGCTCTTATCTATGGATTTGTTAGTCTTTTTATCCTCTTCTCTTTCTTTGGAGCAACCCAGAATATTGAAACCCAAAAAACAGTTCCTCTTTCTCAAGTTGTTGCAGACGTAAAAGCTGGCAAGGTATCGCAGATTTCAGTTGATGACACAAGCCTTACAGTAACCGAGAAAAATCAGACTTTGGTAAGCACAAAAGAATCAGGGCAAAATGTTTATTCCCTTTTCAAAGACGCAGGAGTTCCGCTGGACAAAACAAAAGTTATTATAAAAGATAACACAGGAGTTAATGCTTGGATAAATATATTGTCTTCTATTCTTCCGATAATTTTAATGGTTGCGTTCTTTTACTTTATTTTCCGTCAGGCAAGAGGCGCACAGGAGAATATATTTTCTTTTGGTCAAAGTAGAGCAAAACTTTTTAGCAAAGATACACCAGGAATAAGATTTGCAGATGTTGCAGGAGTTGACGAAGCAAAACAAGAGCTTACAGAAATTGTAGATTTTCTAAAACATCCTGAAAAATATAAAGCAATGGGCGCTAGGACTCCAAAGGGAGTTTTAATGGTGGGTCCTGCGGGAACTGGAAAAACTCTTTTAGCCAGAGCTACAGCTGGAGAAGCAAACGTTGCATTTTTCTCTATGGCAGGAAGTGAATTTATGGAAATGCTAGTTGGAGTTGGGGCTTCTAGAGTTCGCGATTTATTTACTACTGCAAAAAAAGCACAGCCCGCAATTATTTTTATAGATGAGATAGATGCAATAGGACGCCAGCGCGGCGGGGGACTTATGGGCGGACATGATGAACGTGAGCAGACCTTAAACCAAATTTTAGTTGAAATGGACGGATTTACAACAAATGAACAGTTGGTTGTTATGGCAGCAACCAACAGACCAGATGTTTTGGATCCAGCTCTTGTAAGGCCCGGAAGATTTGACCGCCGTGTAGTTTTGGATATGCCTGATGTTGTTGGAAGAAAAGCAATTTTGGCAATTCATGCAAAAAACAAACCTTTTACTAAAAGCTTGGATTGGCAAAAAGTAGCAAAAAGAACTGTTGGTTTTTCTGGTGCAGACTTGGAGAATATGTTAAATGAAGCTGCAATTTTGGCAGCCCGTCATGGAAAGAAGGCAATTGACATGAAAGATATAGAAGAAGCAGCTACAAAAGTAAAATTGGGGCCTGAAAAAAGAAGACTGCAGTCAGAAGAAGATAAGAAAATGACAGCATATCATGAAGCAGGACATGCTTTGGTTTCATGGCAAATGCCTCACCTAGACCCAATTCACAGAATATCAATTATTGGAAGAAATGAGTCTTTGGGACAAACTGAAATTGCTCCAGAAGATAGAGTCCATGAAACAAAAACCCGCTTGATTGAGCAAATAGCAATGGCAATGGGAGGAAGAGCTGCAGAAAGCGTTGTATTTAATGAAATGACAACAGGAGCATCAAGTGATTTGCAAAGAGCAACAAGACTAGCGCGCATGATGGTTGTTGAATTTGGAATGAGTGATTTGGGTCCTATAACTTTTGATGAAGATGAAAGAAGTTTTTACGAAGGAATTAAAACTTCAGAGAATATGAGCGCAAAAATAGATGAGCAGATTAAAAAAATAACAGAACTTGCTTACAAACAGGCGATTACAACTATTACAAAATACAGAAAAAAGCTAGACGCATTGGCAGAAGAACTTTTGAAAAAAGAAACGCTGGAATCTGATGAATTTACAGCTCTTATGGGGCCTAGAAAAGCTTTCGTTCCTGTAAAAGCTTGACACTTGTTAGTAATTCTGTCTAACTTTAAGTATGATAAACAAAAGAAAAGCAATTGATTTTTCCTGGGAAGCGTTTAAAAAGAACTGGCAGCCTTTTGTAGTTTTGGCTATTTTTTCTATTCTTGCACAGCAAGTTCCTCATTTTTTCTTAAATGATTCTTTCCCTGTTTTTAGTCCTGCAGGAGTTGTTAGTTTACTAGCAAGCGCAGCAGTAGGTTTGGCATTGGCAACTTTGAGCCTTAAAGTTGTAGCTGGAAAAACAGTAGACTTTTCAGATATTTTTTCCCGCTTTGATGTTTTGCTTAACTTCGTTTTAGTAAATATAGCGGTGACAGTTCTTACAATGATAGGTTTTATACTTCTTATAGTTCCAGGAATTATAATTGGTTCTAGGTTATTTTTTGCAGTATATTTTGTTGTAGATAAAAATCTTTCATTTGAAGATTCAATTAAAGCCAGCTGGAAATTAACAGAAGGAAAAGTTATGAAACTTATTTTCTTCCAGCTTGTTCTTATTGCGCTTAACATACTTGGAGTAATAGCTTTGGGAGTAGGACTTTTAATTGCAATCCCCGTTACTAGCATTGCATCTGTCTACGTTTATAAAGAACTTTCAAAGTAATCCTCATTTAATCTTCTTGACTTGTTAAAAACCCAGGACTAAAATCAGCTTATTAAAGTAAAGAATAGCCCAATATTGCGGGCTATTTCTTTATTTTTTTAAATCGCACTTTAAAAATTTACGGAGCAAATATATATTTTCCCACTACCCAAATTGCGGGTAGAGAGTTGGGCTGTTAACACAAGGATACAAATTTTTGTTTCTTTGTGGTTGCAGCTCAAC
>CAYYAC010000064.1:0-3246 GCA_964469995.1 uncultured Gammaproteobacteria bacterium | reverse complement strand
CAAATGTTGTCCATGACGGAGTAACGGTTGCAAAAGAAATTGAACTTGAAGATCCATTTGAAAACATGGGCGCGCAGCTTGTAAAAGAAGCATCTAGCAAAACTAATGATGTAGCAGGAGACGGAACAACTACAGCAACACTTTTGGCACAATCAATTATCAACAAGGGGTTTGTAAAGGTAAATGGCGGAGCAAATCCAATGATTTTAAAAGCGGGAATGGAAAAAGGAGTAGAAGCTGTAATGGAAGAAATAAAAAAGAGCGCTGTAAAAGTTGCAGACAGTGATATTGCAAAGGTTGCAACAATTTCTGCGCAAAATGAAACTATTGGAAAACTTATTGCAGAAGCACTTTTGAAAGTTGGAAAAGACGGAGTTGTAACAGTAGAAGAAGGACGAAGTACCGAAATGTCTATTGATTACAAAGAGGGAATGGAATTTGATAAAGGATATGCTTCAGCTTACTTTGCAACAAATATGGAAAAAATGGAAGCAGAAATTGAAGATCCATATATTTTAATTACAGACAAAAAGATTTCAAATCTCCAAGAGATGTTGCCATTTTTGGAAGGCTTTGTAAAACTTTCTAAAAATTTAGTAATTATTGCAGATGATGTAGAAGGAGAAGCTCTTGCTGCAATGGTTTTGAATAAATTAAAAGGAGTATTAAATGTGCTGGCAGTAAAGGCTCCAGGATTTGGAGACAGACGCAAAGAAATGTTAGAAGATATAGCAATTTTAACAGGAGGAACTGTTGTTTCTGAAGATACAGGAATTAAATTTGAAAATGTAACTGTTGAGCAGTGCGGAAGAGCTGACAAGGTTTGGGCAGACAAAGAGAGTGCAAGAATTATTGGAGGAAAGGGGCCAAAAGCAGGACTCACAGCAAGAGTAGCACAAATAAGAGGAGCAATTGAGAATTCAAAATCTGAATTTGATAAAGAGAAATTAGCTGAGAGACTTGCAAAACTTTCTGGTGGAGTAGCTGTAATAAATGTAGGGGCTGCAACAGAAGTTGAAATGAAAGACAAAAAGGAAAGAGTAAATGATGCGGTTGCTGCAACAAAAGCAGCTTTGGATGAGGGAATAGTTCCAGGAGGAGGAGTTACACTTCTTAAAGCTAGAAAAGTTTTGCCAAAACTTCGAGAAAAACTTGCAAATGAAGATGAAAAAATAGGACTTGATATTCTTTTTGATGCATTAGCAGAACCACTTAAGAGAATTGCAAAAAATGCAGGAGAAAATGAATCTGAGGTTTTGAAAAAAATAGAAGAAAGCGCCGTTGTAGATTTTGGTTTTAATGTTATGACAAGCCAATATGGCTCAATGATAAAAGCTGGAATTGTAGACCCAGCAAAAGTAACACGTAGTGCAGTACAGAATGCAGCAAGTGTTGGAATGATGGTATTAACAACAGAAGCTTTAATTACAGATATTCCTGAAAAGAACAAAGCCCCAATGGGCGGTGGCATGCCAGGCGGCATGGACATGGGCTACTAAGATCCCCTTCTGATATAATATTTCCATGATTTCGTATGATGATTTTGAAAAGGTAGATATTCGTGTTGGGAAAATAATTAGTGTCGAAGATTTTCCGCAGGCACGAAAGCCTGCATATAAATTAACAATAGATTTTGGTCCTGAAATAGGAACTAAAAAGTCCTCAGCTCAAATCACAAAACATTACGAGAAAGATGAATTAATCGGGAAGCTCGTCCTTGGTGTAGTTAATTTTCCTTCAAAGCAAATTGGCCCATTTATTTCAGAAACATTAACGCTTGGCCTTCCTGATGAAAATGGTAATGTTGTTTTGATTTCTCCAACAAAAGACGTTCCCTTGGGTGAAAAAATGTTTTAAGTGGTTTTGGAGAGTTCCTTGTGGGCTTTTCTTCTTCTTACTGTTCTATGTTTGAAATTGTCAGATAGAACGCTTATATTTCCGTCTGTTTCTAAAATCGCCAAATCAACATCTTTTACTTTTTCTACTCCATGTTCCCGCACTGCTTCTTCCAATTCATCTTCTGATAATTTGGCTTTGTCCAAATGTTCTTTTATTACTTTGCCGCCGTAAATAAGCATTAGGGGACTTCCTTGAATAAGTTGGCTGAATTTCTTAGATTTAAAAAATAGAGTTTCCAGAATTAAATTAACTACAAATAGAGAGCCTGCAGCAATTACTCCTCCCCATAAAGAAGTGTCAGGTCCTACCATTGCATTTTGAACGCTGTTTGAAATAAGAAGAATAAAAACCAAATCTATAACAGAAAGCTGGGCAAGCTCACGTTTTCCAAAAACTCTAATTCCTAAAACTATAAAAAGATAAATGATTATAGAGCGGATAACTATTTCCATAAAATTATCATAACACAACAAAAAATTATTGTTCTAATCGTAGGGTTTGTGTTATATTATTCTAACTGCTTTTTAGCTTGCTATGAAAAGATTTCTAATGTGGGTAATCCCGCTTCTTATTGCGATTCCTGTTTTTATAGGAACAGTTGTATTTCTAAATCAAAAAACAGGTAAGGGTGGTCTTCAAGTAACATCAGTTCCAGACAGCAGTGTTTATCTTGACGGAAAACTAATAGGAAAAACACCTCTTTGTAAATGTGAAACAGCAGATATGCTTCCTGTTGGAGATCACGTTGTACGTCTTGTTCCGGGAAGCGGAGAATTTTTGCCGTTTGAAGAAAAAATTACAATTTATAAATCTGTACTTACTGTTTTAGATAGAACATTTGGAGACGGCGCTGCTTCAGCTGGTTCTATTATTACTCTTACTCCAATCTCCGACGAAAATTCGGCACAGTTTTTTGCCATATCATTTCCAGACGGCGCTCAAGTTCTTCTTGACGGAAGTCCTGCTGGAACAACGCCTCTTCTTCTGCCAAACATAACTGCTTCCGACCATGAATTAACTTTTCAAAAGATTGGATATCAAGATAAAGTTGTTAGAGTTAGGGCTGCAAAAGGATATAAATTAAGCTCAACTGTTTTTATGGGAATATCTACACAACCTGTTGCAAGTCCTTCTGCGGTTGCTTCGCCCGCTGCAACTTTAAGTGTGGCTAAGGTTTTAATTCTGGATACGCCAACAGGATTTTTAAATGTTAGAGAGAGTGCATCTTTGTCAGGGTTGGTTGTTGACAGAGTAACTCCTGGGCAAAGCGTTGAGCTTGTTTCAGAGCAAATAGGATGGTATCAGATAAAATTGGCAAGCGGAAAAACAGGGTGGATTTCTTCTCAA
>CAYYAC010000063.1:0-3306 GCA_964469995.1 uncultured Gammaproteobacteria bacterium | reverse complement strand
TTGCTCCAAATATTAAATCTGCTAAGAGATTTATTGAAAAAAGACCACCTGAAGTTTTTGATATTTTGGAAGAAATAACAAAGAATCATCCAGTCCTTTTGAACCGTGCTCCAACTTTGCACAAACTTGGTATTCAGGCATTTTACCCAGTTCTTATTGAAGGAGCAGCAATTCAGCTTCACCCTTGTGTCTGTTCTGGATACAATGCTGATTTTGATGGAGATCAAATGGCAGTTCATATTCCACTTTCGCAAAAAGCACAAGAAGAAGCAATAAAACTTATGATGCCAAAGAATAATCTTTTAAAGCCTGCAGATGGAAGCCCAATTACTCTTCCAAACAAAGAGATGGCAGTTGGAGTTTATTACTTAACATCAATTGATGAAACTTTGAAAAAAGAAGAAATGCCTGTGTTTGCTTCAGGAAGAGAAGCAATTTTGGCACACACATTAAAGAAAATTGCCTTAAGAGAAAAAATTCAGCTTAGAGTTTCAGATAAAATTATAGATACTTCAGTTGGTAGAGTCTTATTTAATGAATTATTGCCTGAAAAAATGCAATTTATAAATGAAGCAATAAAGGCATCTGGTATTAAAAGACTTATTACAGAAGCTATAAAAACAGAAACTGCAGATGATGTTGAAATCTTAATTGATGGAATAAAAAAGCTTGGATTCTACGCAGCTATGGTTTCAGGTATTTCTGTATCTGTATTTGATAACAAAATGGTTCCTGAAAAGAACGGAATGATAGAAGTTACAGATAAGAAAATAAAAGAAATTGAAGCAGAATATCAGCAAGGACTTATCACAAACGACGAAAGAAAAAGACTTGGAAACGACGCATGGTTTAAAACAACAGATGCAATTGCAGATTTAACATGGAACGCTCTTAAAGAAGAAAATGCAATCAAACTTATTATTGATTCTGAAGGAGCTCGTGCTGGAAAAGAACAATTAAAACAGCTTTCTGCTATGAGAGGACTTATTCTTGATCCACTTGGAAAAATAGTTGAACTTCCTATTAAATCTAACTTTAGAGAGGGCTTATCAATCTTTGAATACGTGGCTTCAGCAAGAGGTTCTAGAAAAGGACTTACAGATTCAGCTTTGAAAACTGCAAATGCTGGATATTTAACACGTAGACTTGTTGACGTTTCCCACGATGTAATTGTTAAGGAAGAAGATTGTGGAGCAACAGAGGGAATTACAGTTCTACGTCACGAAGAAGGACGCGAAGCAGCTTTTGCATTCAGAATTATGGGAAGATACGCTATTTCAAATGTAGTTTCTAAGAAAACAAAGAAAACTTTAGTTAAAGCAGGAGAAGAAATAACAGAAGAAAAAGCAAAAGCAATAGATGCAGATGATGTAGAAGAAGTAATAGTGCGTTCACCTCTTACATGTAAGCTTGAATACGGAATTTGTGCTCATTGTTATGGTTGGGATTTCTCAGTCAAAAAGACTGTAGATTTTGGAGTACCAGTTGGAGTTATTGCAGCACAATCTATTGGAGAGCCTGGAACTCAGCTTACTATGCGTGTTAGACATTTTGGTGGAATTGTAATGAGCGACGTTACCCAGGGACTTCCTAGAGTTGAAGAACTTTTTGAAATGAGAACTCCAAAGAATTTGTCACCTGTTTCTGAAATTCCAGGAAGAGTAAAAATTGAAACAACAGACGAAGGATATGTAATTACAGTTAGAAACAGTAAAATGAAGCCAGTTGATGAAAGAGAATACTTTGTGCCACTCGCTGCTGAGCTTAATATTGTTGATGGAGCAGATATAAACGCAGGAACAGCATTTGCAGCAGGATATCTTGATCCTAAAGAACTTTTGAAAATCAAAGGATTAACTGAAGCACAATTTTATATCTTAAAAGAAGTACAAAAGGTTTATGAATCACAGGGAATTGTAATTTCAGACAAGCATTTTCAAGTAATTTTGAGAAAAATGTCCGATAAGGTTATTGTTGAAACAGTTGGAGACGCAGCGCTTATTCCTGGAGACTTTATATCAAAGGCACGCTTTGAAGAAATTAATGGACAAGTTTTGTCTCAAGGTGGAGAACCAGCAACAGCAAGACAAACAATTCTTGGAATCACAAAATCATCTCTGTTCTCTGATTCATGGCTTTCAGCAGCTTCATTCCAAGAAACAACTAAAGTCTTAACGGAAGCAGCTCTTCAAGGTCAAGAAGATCGCCTCATTGGGCTTAAGGAAAACGTTATTATCGGAAGACTTATTCCGGTTGAAGGAAAAGTAGTAGAAGAGGTATAATACTAAACCTATGCCAACATTATCACAGCTAAACAAAAAAGGCAGACAAAGAAAAGAAAAGAAAACAAGATCCACAGCAATGAGGAGATTTTTTAATGCAAAAGAGCAAAGATACAAGAATTTAACAGCTCCTCAGAAGCGTGGAGTTGTAACTTTGGTTAAAACAATGACTCCAAAAAAACCAAACTCAGCTTTGCGTAAAGTTGCCCGTGTAAAACTTTCAAATAGAATGGAAGTAACTGCGTATATTCAAGGAGTTGGTCACAGTCTTTCTGAGCACGGAATTGTTCTTGTTCGTGGTGGTCGTGTAAAAGATTTGCCAGGTGTAAAATATCACATAGTACGTGGTAAATTTGATTTACTTGGAGTTGAAGGAAGAAAGAGCTCAAGAAGTAAATATGGAACAAAAAGACAAGGAGGAGGCGCAGCTGCTCCAAAAGTATCTACAGGAACACCAGCACCTGAGGCACCAGCAGCCGCTTAATAAATATGAGACACGCAAAAGTTAAAAAAAGAGAAACAGCACCAGATAAAATTTACGGAAGCAGACTAGTTGCTAAGTTTATAAATTCCATGATGAAAGATGGAAAAAAGACAATTGCAGAAGGTCTTTTTTATGATGCAATTACAAAAATAGGTGAAAAAGAAAAAGATCCAGTTTCCTTTTTTGAGCGCGCAATTGCAAATGTTGGTCCAAAACAGGAAATAAAGGCAAGACGTGTTGGTGGAGCTTCTTACCAAATTCCAATTGAAGTTAGAGGAGAAAGAAAAACATCTTTGGCAATCCGTTGGATAATAATGGCTGCAAAAGCACGTTCAAACAAAGAATTCCACAGCTTTTCAGAAAAATTAGCAGCAGAAATTACAGATGCAGTAAATAACCAGGGAGCAGCAATTCAAAAACGTGATACAGCTTTGCGTCAAGCAGAAGCAAATAAAGCATTCTCCCATTTCCGCTGGTAATCTCCGTTTGACACCGCGTTATATAATAGGTCATGGGAAAAAATCCTGAGAGAGCTTATGG
>CAYYAC010000062.1:0-3308 GCA_964469995.1 uncultured Gammaproteobacteria bacterium | reverse complement strand
ATATTAAGAAGTGAAGGAGTAGAAAAAATAGAAACAGAGGGTTTAGTGTTTGACCCGTCAACTATGGAAGGAATTGGAACAATTGAATCAGAAGAAAAAGGAAAAGTTGTTAAGGAAATAAGAGCAGGATTTAGGTATAATAATGAAGGAGTAATTAGACCGGCACAAGTAATAGTCGGAAATTAATAAAAATATGGCAAAAATAATTGGAATAGATTTAGGAACAACAAACTCAGCAGTAGCTGTCATGGAGGGTGGAGCACCAAAAGTTATTCACTCTGCAGAAGGACGCAATGTTATTCCGTCTGTTGTTGACCCGATTTCTCATGTTGTGGGAGATGTAGCAAAAAGGCAGCTTATTTTGAAGCCAAAAACTACAATCTTTTCTGTTAAAAGACTAATGGGAAAAAGATTCTCTGATGAGTCAGTTCAGCGCGATATGAAATGGCTTCCTTACACTGTTAAATCTGGAAGAGACGGAATGGCAGTTGTTGAAGTTGACGGAAAAACATTTACCCCGCAAGAAGTATCTGCAATGATTTTGCAGAAAATTAAAGCAGACGCAGAGGCCTATCTAGGTGATAAGGTAACTCAAGCTGTTATTACAGTTCCTGCATATTTCGATGATTCTCAACGTCAAGCTACAAAACAAGCTGGAGAAATTGCTGGACTTGAAGTTTTGCGTATTATAAATGAGCCAACAGCAGCAGCACTTTCTTACGGCCTTGATAAGAAAAATGCCCACACAATTGCAGTTTATGATTTGGGTGGGGGAACTTTTGATATTTCAATTTTGGAATTGGGAGAAGGAGTTTATGAAGTTAAATCTACAAATGGAGATACGCATTTGGGTGGAGACGATTTTGATCAGGCAATTATTAACTTTTTAGCTGACGAGTTTCAAAAAGAAAACAATGTTGATCTTAGAAAAGATCCACAGGCTCTTCAAAGATTAAGAGAATCTGCTGAAAAAGCAAAAATAGAGCTTTCTTCTTCACAGGAAGCAGAAATTAATCAACCCTTTATAACTCAGGGCGCAAGCGGTCCTCTCCATTTAACAATGAAGTTAACCCGTTCAAAACTTGAGCAAATTGTTGATGATTTGATTCAAAAAACAATAAAGCCAGTTGAACTTGCTCTTAAAGATGCAAAACTAAAAGCATCGGATATTGATGAAGTAGTCTTGGTTGGTGGAATGACAAGAGTCCCAAAAATAGTTGAAGTGGTTACGAAGTTTTTTGGAAAAGAACCAAATAAATCTGTAAACCCAGACGAAGTCGTTGCTATTGGAGCTGCAATTCAGGGTGGAGTTTTGGGAGGAGAAGTTAAAGACGTTCTTCTTTTAGACGTTACACCATTAACCTTAGGTCTTGAAACTTTGGGCGGAGTATCAACCCCATTAATTGAAAGAAATACAACAATTCCAACTTCAAAATCTCAGGTTTTTTCAACTGCTGCAGATAATCAAACCCAGGTTGAGATTAATGTTTTGCAGGGAGAACGTCCAATGGCAACAGATAATAAATCACTTGGACGTTTTGTTTTGGACGGAATTCCACCAGCTCCAAGAGGTGTTCCACAGGTTGAAGTTACATTTGATATTGATGCATCGGGAATTCTTTCTGTAAAAGCAGCAGATAAAGCAACAGGAAAAGAACAGAGCATAAAAATTACAGGTTCAACTGGTCTTTCAAAAGAAGAAGTTGAGAAAATGCAAAAAGATGCAGAAGTCAATGCTAGCCAAGATGCCCAGAAAAAAGAAAAAGTAGAAGCTAGAAATCAAGCAGATTCTCTTATTTTTACAGCCGAGAAAACACTTAAAGATGCTGGAGATAAAGTAAAAGAAGAAGATAAAGCGGAAGTTGAAGAAAAAATTTCAGCTTTAAAATCTGTGCTCGATTCGGGTTCAAAAGAGGATTTGGAAGTTAAAACTAAGGAGCTTTCAGATGCTTTACAAAAAGTAGGAGCAGCAATGTATCAGCAGCAGCCAGGACAAGAACAAGCTTCAGAGCAGCCAGCAGGCGAAGCTCAAGAAGAGGCTCCAAAAGAAGAATCTTCAGAGAAAAAAGACGAAGAACCCGTTGAGGGAGAAGTTGTAAACTAAGCGCCTCATGGCAACCACAAAAGATTATTATTCAGTTTTGGGAGTTTCAAAATCAGCATCTGCTGATGAAATTAAAAAAGCTTACAGAAAACTAGCTCTCCAGTATCATCCTGACCGAAACAAAGCAAAGGAAGCCGATGCAAAATTTAAAGAAGTTACAAAGGCTTACGAGGTTTTGTCAGATTCTGCCAAAAAACAAAGTTATGATCAAATGGGACATTCTGCTTTTGAGCAGGGCGCAGGACAGGGTCCATTTGGCGGAGGCGGCCCGTTTGGTGGTGGTTTCGGCGGACAACAAAGTGGAAATTACGGACCATTTACTTACACATATTCAACAAATGGAGGAGCAAATGATTTTGATTTCGGAGGTTTTTCCGACCCTTTTGAAATTTTTGAACAATTTTTTGGCGGAAGACAAGCAAGACCTAGAAGACAGACATATTCTCTCCAAGTAGATTTTATGGATGCGGTAAAAGGAGGAGAAAAAAAAGTAACAGTTGGGGGAAAAACAAGAAATATAAAAATTCCCGCAGGAGTTGATAATGGTTCTAGGGTTAGATTTGGAGATTTTGATGTAATTTTTGAAGTAAAAGGAAATCCAAAATTCCAAAGAGAAGGAGATGACATTGTTTCAGACAAAGAATTGTCTTTTTCCGAAGCGGCTTTGGGAATAGAAGCAGAGGTTGAAACAGTTGATGGAAAAATAAAAATTAAAATTCCATCAGGAACTCAGCCAGGAACAGTTATCCGTCTTCGAGGAAAAGGAATTACACATCTTGGAAGCGCAAGTAAAGGAGATCACTACATAAGAATAAAAGTTGTAGTCCCGAAAAATTTAACCTCTCATCAAAAAGAATTGCTGCGAGAATTTGAAGGCGGAAAAGACAAAAAATCTTGGTTCTAAAACTCCAATTCTTAGTTTCCTCGTTGAAGTCGAGCGTAAATTTTGGTATACTAGGCAAACTATGCCAGGAGTACAAAGAAGAAGTGAATTTGCGCTAGCTCTAAATCAAGTCGCCAATGAAAGAGGCGTTGACGTTTCTGTTGTACTGGATACAGTTAAAAATGCAATTTTAGCAGCTTACAAAAAAGACCACGCAGAAGCAGAAATTGAAGAATACGAAGCAACTTTGGACAAAAATACAGGAGAAGCAAAGATTTTTCTAAAAGATAAAGATGTAACACCTCCAGGATTTGGAAGAAT
>CAYYAC010000061.1:0-3334 GCA_964469995.1 uncultured Gammaproteobacteria bacterium | reverse complement strand
TAATATATCTAAAAATTGTTTAATACTTAGTTCTAATCCTTGATCTTTTACGTGTTCGTTTGCCAAATTCAAAGTATCAAGCACTGGTAAAAGCTTAAAGATTAAATCTTTGTTTGCTTTTGTTATCCAGCTCACTCTTTCTTCTCTTGTTCTTTTTTCAAGGTTCTGATAGTCAGCTAAACTTCTTTTTACTTGATTCTCAAGTTCTTCAATCTTGCTATTCTCTTCTTCTATTACTTTTGTTTTTGAGCTTTTTTTTACCATCCTAATGCAATTTCAGAAATCAAATCCCCAAAATATCTAACTGTCGGCACTATATTAGTATAATTCAAACGAGAAGGTCCAATGACTCCAATTTCTCCTTGATGTTTTGGTGTTTTATAATTTGCAAAAACACATCCATATGGTCCTTTAAGTCTTGGTCCTAAATCATCGCCTAAAAGTATGTGAATGTCTTCATCTCCAATTACACCTTCAAATATACTCTGTATTACTCCTAATTCATCTAAAGATTCCAATAAATTTTTTGTTACATCTATATCAAAAAACTCTGGCATATCTAAAATATTTGCATAGCCTGCAATATACATATCTCCATCTTCCGTTGTTGCAATAGCCAGTGTTTTTGTTCTGTCAGCCAAAGATTTTGTCATGGCGCGCAAAAATCTGTCTGATCTCTCTCTGTAGTCCCATACTTTTTCTTTCATTGCAACTTCATCTGCAACAGAAAGTTCTTTCTCTCGCATTAATTGCTTTACGTAAAATCTCATTCCCTCTGGAGTTGGAACGCGTCCGGCGGATGCATGAGACTTTTTAAGATATCCCAAGTCCGTAAGCTTAACCATTTCATTTCTAATGGTTGCGGGGGAAGCCGAAAGATTGTGCTTTTTTTCAAGAGTTTCACTGCCAACAGCGTCTGCGGTTTCTATATATTCTTCAATTAAACTCTTAAGTATTTCAACTTGTCTTTGAGTTAAATCGTTCATTAGCACTAATTTAACATGACTGCTAATATTTGTCAAGACCCTAATTAATAGATACACTTTACTTATGAGAAATGAGAAAAGAAAATTTTGGCAACTTCTCCTTGGAGTTTTGGCTTTTGGTGGGTTTATCTATGTTTCTATAAATTATCCTCCTGGTTTTAATTTACCAACTCTATTCTTTTTTGTTCTGTTTTCTGTCTCCGCGTGGCTTATTTCAAGGTTTTTTCTTAAAAGTAGTATTCAGGCAAGTTTAATTAGTATTTCTATACTTTCTTATTTAATAGTAAGAACTTTTGGGCTAAAAGAGCCTTTGTTTCTTTTACTTTTTGTAATTCTGTTTATAACGCTTGAGTTATTTTTTAGAAAAAATTGACAATCTTCCTTGGTGCTGTCTATAATCCATGAACTATGGCAGCAGAATTTGTTAATTTTGACCGTGCTTTTCAAATAGTTAAAGCAGGAAAAAATCTTATGCGGGCAATACCTTTGCCACAAAGTATTGCTGGTTCAAACTTTAACCCAGAACAAGCAAAAATAACAGACAGAGAATTACATCCTAGATCAAAAACAGAAATAGCGGCGCATAGCGCGGTTTTAGTATTTAAAGCTGCTTGGCATCAACTTCCAACTACTCAACTTAAATAACCTCTGTTGGTAGAAAAAGCTAAACTCTGCTAAAATTACCGCATGGACAAGAACAAATTTTATATCACAACAGCCATTCCTTATGTTAATGCAAAACCTCATATTGGTTTTGCGCTAGAATTGGCACAAGCCGATGCGATAGCCAGATTTCATAGAATTCTAGGAGATGATGTTTTGCTTCTTACAGGAAGCGATGAAAATGCACTAAAAAATGTGCAAGCTGCAGAAAAAGAAAATAAACCAATTCAGCAGTTCATTGATGAAAACGCAAAGCTATTTGAAGATTTAGCAAAAAAACTTAATGTGCAATTTGATGTTTTCCAAAAAGGAAGTTCTAGTCAGCATCATAAATCTTCTCAGGAGCTTTGGAAAAAATGCATTGATGATATTTATAAAAAATCTTATACAGGCCTTTATTGCGTTGGCTGTGAACAGTTTTATGAAAAAGAAGAGCTTGATGAAAATGGGCAGTGTTTTGAACATCCAGGCAAAAAATTAGAAGAAGTTTCTGAGGAAAATTATTTTTTCAAGCTTTCTAAATATACAGACCAAATAAAAAGCTTAATTGAAAAAGATGAAGTAAAAATCACACCAGAAAACCGCAAGCATGAAGTTCTTTCATTTCTCAAAGAGGGTCTTAAAGATATCAGCATTTCCCGCTCAAATGAAAGAGCAAAAAACTGGGGAGTTTCGGTGCCAGATGATGACTCACAAAAAATGTATGTTTGGTTTGACGCTCTTAATATATACCGAAGTGGTATTGAAGATAAAAAGGCTCAAGATTGGTGGCCAGCCGACCTTCACGTTATTGGAAAAGGAATTTTAAGATTTCATGCAATTTACTGGCTTGCTTTTCTTCTTTCGTCAAAACTTGCACTTCCTAAAGAAATTTTTGTGCACGAATATATAACTATAAATGGTGCAAAAATGTCCAAAACCTTAGGAAATGTAATTGATCCCGTTGAGCTTATTGAAAAATATGGAACAGATGCACTGCGCTACTATTTACTTGCAAAAATTTCTCCGTTTACAGACGGTGATTTTTCTTTAGAAAAATTTGAACAAAGTTTTAATTCTGACCTAGCAAATGGGCTGGGAAATCTAATAGCCAGAGTTGCAAAGCTTTGCGAAAATTCAAACTATACTCAACTTATTTCAAAAGAAAAAACTTCTACTCATCTTATAGAAAATAGTATTTATTCACAGGCGTTTTCTGAATTTAAATTTAATGACGCCTTAGGATTTATTTGGAATAAAATTTCTGATTTAGACAAATATATAAATGAAGAAAAACCCTGGACTCTTGCAGAAAAAGATTCTGGAAAATTAAAAGCAGTATTAGGGCATGCAGTTGATCAAATTCAGGAAATTGCAGTATTGCTTGAACCATTTTTGCCAGAAACTGCAAAAAAGATTGAAGAGCAATTTGGCGGAGAGAAAATATCTTCTTCAAAATCCCTTTTTCCTAGAATTTAATTTATTTCCTAAGACTAATATAAGGATTGGTATTTTCTGTGCCCTTTTTATAGGTACGGTCTTCATCTACCCATTTGCCATCTTGCCTGAATACGATTCTGCTATCAACTTCTTCATATGCAGGCTCTGCTGGTTTTTGTGCAATTAAAACATATGGGCTTCCCCACATTGATCTTGGACCACTTACTGGTCTTCTTGTAAAATAAGAGCTTCTTATTTTTTTCCAA
>CAYYAC010000060.1:0-3344 GCA_964469995.1 uncultured Gammaproteobacteria bacterium | reverse complement strand
TTATTCGTAACGCTTGAGGATGAAATAATGCGCCGTTTTTCGGGAGATAAAATTGCCGGAATCATGACGCGGTTTAATATGCCGGAAGATGTTCCTCTTGCTCACCCTATAATTTCCCGTGCTATTGAACAAGCTCAGGGAAAAGTTGAAGGATTTAATTTTGATATGAGAAAGCATCTGGTTGATTATGATGACGTTCTAAGCAGACAAAGAGAAATTATTTATAAAAGAAGAAGGCAGGCTTTAGAGCAAAACGAAACAGATGAATTAAAAGCTGATATTCTTGAAAAAATAGAAGCATCTGTTGCCGAAACTGTAAGTATGCATTCAGCAGATATATATCAAGAAGGACAATCTGTTGAGGATAAAATTGCAGAAGATTTTGCAACAATAATTCCATTTGACGACGCTTCAAAACAGCAAATTGCAAAACAAATATCCAATGTTGCAGATATTACAGATAAAATAGATTTTCTGAAAAATATTTCAAAAGATTTATATGAAAAAAGAGAAAAAGACTTAGGGAGTCAGTTGATGAGGCAAGTTGAAAAGTTTGTAACGCTGTCAGTTATAGATGCATTGTGGGTAGATCACCTAGATGCAATAGAAAACCTAAGACAGGGAATTGGGCTTAGGGGTTATGGACAAAAAGATCCATTAGTTGAATATAAAAATGAAGCTTTTAAGATGTTTGAACAATTAATTGCTGGAATTGATGATGAAGTAGTTCATAGGGTTTATAAAGTTCAAGTTCAGGAATCCCCAATAGTTCATCAGCACGTAACAGAACAGGCAGCTGGTAATTCTTCTATAGACCCGCAGCTTCAGATAAATGAAGTAAGTGAAAAACCTGATAAAAAACCTGCAAGCAAAAACTCAAATAAAAATAAACTAGGAAGAAATGATCCGTGCTGGTGCGGAAGCGGTAAAAAATATAAAAAATGCCATTGGCCAAATTAATCCCCTCTCATGAGCAAAGATAAATTTTTATTACTTGGATTTTTATTTTTTCTTTTCTTTGTAATGTCTTATGTTTCTGACTTTAATAGAATCAGTAGCATTAAAGCTGGAAGAGATGTTGATACTTTGCCAAAAGACATAGAAGAAAGACTTAAAAATTCAATTCCTTCTGCAACGTTCAGGGTTCCTGTACTTATGTATCATTACGTTGAATATGTTGCGGACCCTGGGGACACAATAAGAAAATCTTTAAATATTGTTCCTTTTGTTTTTGAAAATCAATTAAAAACTTTAAAAGAGGCAGGATACACTTTTATAACACCTTCGGAGTTGGGAATTGTTTTGAAAGGAAAAGGCAAGCTTCCTCATAAGCCAATAATACTTTCTTTTGACGATGGGTATCAGGATTTTTATGACAATGTTTTCCCTTTGCTTGAAAAATATAATGCAAAAGCAGTGGATTATGTAATTTCAGGATTTTTAGATCATCCAAATTTTATGTACTCATGGGAAGTGACAGACTTGTCAAAAAGAGGACTAGTTGAAATAGGCGCTCATACTGTACATCACTTGGAACTTGCGGGAATGCAAAAAGCAAAAGCAGAATATGAAATAACAGAAAGTAAGAGGCAATTGGAACAGTTAACAGGAAAACCTGTTGTTTCATTTGCATATCCTTCCGGCTCTTTTGACTTGCAGGCTGAGAAGCTTGTTGAGGCAGCAGGTTACTCAACTGCAGTTTCAACCGTTCCGGGAATTCAAGTTACAGATACTAATAGATTTTTCTTGTATAGAATTAGGCCAGGAGGAAGAATGGGAGAAAATCTAATAAATTATTTGTCTCAAAATTCTTTTAAGACTTATTAAAAATATACCCAAATTTTAATAAGTTTATCTTGCCGTTATCCATAAACATTACTCCTTCATTCTCCAAAGTTTCTCTTTGTTTGTTCTGTCCTCCAAATGCATAGCCTGTAGCAACTTCTCCTTTTATGTTTACAATTCTGTGGCAAGGAATTTCTTTTGGATTTTTATTTGCGTGCAAGGCAAATCCAACAACTCTTGGTGTAGTTCCTGAAAATTCTGCAATTGCTTTATATGTTGAAACTTTTCCTTTGGGAATTTTTTTAACCTGAAGATAAACTTTTTGAAAACTATTCACCTTTCGCAGCTTTTCTTTTTTCAATTTTTTTAATTTTGTCATCTACTGCCCGTTCAATATCAACATTTGCAGAAGAAGCAAGCTGCAGGGTTGTTAGGATTACATCTGCAAACTCTTCATAGACGTTTCTTTTATCAAATTTTTCAAGCTTTGCTTTTCTTTGAACTCTTAAAATTGACAGTATGTCATTGCAAAGTTCTCCTACTTCCTCATTAAGCTTTACTGTCATTGTTAAAATTTCTTTTTCCTCTGTTGTATATAGATGATAGCGAGCCGCTCTTTGACCTTTTAGACTGACTTTTTCTTGTAATGTTTTTAAATTCATATTACTTTATGATTACTATCCAAAATAAAATGGCCAATATAATTCTGTAGACTCCAAAAGGAATAAAAGTGTGATTTTGAATAAACTTTATAAAGAACTTAATTGATAAAACTGCAAAAATAAAAGAGCCAATAAGCCCAACGGCAAGCATCAAGTACTCGTTTGATGAATAGGAAGAAAGATTGCTCTTTAAAATATCTAGTCCGGTTGCGGCAGCAATTGTTGGAACTGCTAAAAGAAATGAAAACTCAACTGCGGTTTTTCTTTTAACTCCTAAAAATAAACTTCCTATTATTGTGGCTCCAGAACGAGAAACACCAGGAATTACGGAAATTGATTGAACAAGTCCGATTGCCATTGCTTGTTTATAGGTCATTTTTTCAATATCTGAAATGTGATGGTCTTTCTCTTTATATAAAAGCTCTAAGATTATTAGAATAATACCGCCAACAAGAAGAGATATTAATGTTATCTCTGTATTTCCCAAAAGATAATTTTTTATTATCTTAAATAGCAAAAGTCCAATTATTGCAGTTGGAATAAATGCAGCAATTATTTTAAATAAAGTTTCCTTGTTTAATAAAAATGATTTCCAATATAGGACAACAACAGCCAAAATTGCTCCAAGCTGAATTATTATTTCAAAGTCTTTAACAAAATTGCTTTGTGTTATTTTTAAAATATCTGAAGCTAAAACTAAATGTCCCGTTGATGAAATTGGCAAAAATTCGGAAATTCCTTCAACTGCAGATAGGATAATTGAGTTTATTAAATTCATTAATTAAAGTATATCACAGAATTTGATACAATCATTTTATGGCAAAGGTTCAGAAAACGGAATTAGAAATGCAGCCATGGAATAAAAAAAGAGTAATAGCTGCATTAATTTTTTTATTA
>CAYYAC010000059.1:0-3352 GCA_964469995.1 uncultured Gammaproteobacteria bacterium | reverse complement strand
GTGTTCTGTGATTTTATCTTTAATCCTGTTGCGTACTTTCATATTGCAGTTTGTGGTCTACTTAGAGGAACGTCTTCAAGCATTTCTCTTTTTTCATAGAAATCAGCCATAGTTTTAAAATCTGCAGGAAAAGCAGGTTTTAAAAGCTCAGGATGCTCATGATATATTTCCAACGCTTGCGCGCTTAAACCTTCTTGCATGTCAATTCCAACTGCCTGAGATAAAATAGACCTTACATTTGTCATTTTAATAATTTCGCTTCTATGAACCCAACCGTTAGCAGCCACCTCAGAGCTATTAAGGGGACTAAATCTAAGACTCAAGGCTCCGTCATAAACTAAAACAGCCATATCCACCTGCAGATTGCCTCCTGGTCTAATCGCTTTATCCCGAAAGACATCCTCGGCAATAAATAAATGTTCTCTTACATAAGCAAGCTCGTCATCGCTACATAATTCAGGAAGCGCTCCAATCATATTTGAAAGATTATCTTCGCCTACTTTCCTAGTCTCTGCAGGCACAGAAATTTCCCCCGCCTTTTTGCCTGTAGCAGGCTTTCCTTCTAATTCTGTTATTGTCCAAATCAGCGGATCTATGGCATTGGTACCATTTAACCCTGGGTCAATACCAATTATTAAAAGTGCTACTCCTGCGCTTTTCACCTGCTCTGCAGACTCAGGAACAATAAGATGTAAATCTGGAGCACTGACAAATCTTCCTGGTCGTGGTGTTTCTTGGGCGCTCATCTAATTGTTGTCCCTCCAACTTCCTTTCCCAAAAGAGCATTTGATAATTCATTTTTTTTATTACCATCTATCAGAATCGTTTCAATTCCCAATTCTGTCATCATTAAAGCATCTTCAACTTTATGCAAAATTCCCCCCGTTACATCTTTTGTCTTAAGTTTGTAAATAAATCTTTTTATCTTTGGCCAAGAATTTTTAGTTATTTCAGATATAGTATTTTTTTCTGCGTCATAAAATCCCTTAGTCTCTCCTGCCTGAATTATCCTTTTTATTTTATAATCTTTATTTTTTAGATACGCTCCAATTTTATTCAATGTTGTTTCCCCAGAAAAAATAGTGCTCTTCCATTTTTTATCCCATATAACGTCTCCATAGACTACGGGAATTAAGCCTTGAGAAAGAAGCGTTTCAATGATTTCAAAAAGATTTTTATCAATTTTTCCTTCTTTTGCTAAAATCATACTCATAGGTCTTAGGGAAACTGCGGGAATATTTTCTTCTATTAAGATGTCCATTACAATTCTATTTATTTCCATTGCATCTCTTGCAACTTTTGCAATGCCGCTAATGCTTTTATAACCCTTCTTTCCTCCATACTTAGCTGCAGATGTATGTCCAAAACTTCCGCTGCCATGGGCTATAATTACATTTTTTTTGTAAGATTTTAATTCTTTTGCTAAACGTCTTATTACGTCGATTCTCGCAGAATAAGGGACTTTTTTGTCTGTTATAAGCGACCCTCCTAATTTAATCAAAACAATGTCTTTCATAATGGGAAATTAGTAAAGCAGATAAAGACTAGGATAATACCAATCTTTGCATTATAATATATATCCAAATCTAAGGCAAATATTATGAAAAGCTATTATTCAAACAAACAATTTATAGAGAAAGTTAACCTAAAAGGAGAATATCTTGGCTTTATTGAAAAATGGAAAGCCCACAAAGAAGGCATTATGCATAGAGGATTTGCAGTGGTAATTATATATAAAAACTTCTATTTACTTCAGCACAGAAAACATCCATGTTTTGATGGAGTTATGGATTTAAGCTCAGCTTCTCATCAACTTTTAAAAAATAATAAATTTGAAAACCTAGAAGAAGCAGTTATTTTCTCACTGAAAAGAGAATGGAATATATCCGAGGATGATTTAGTAGGAAAAATAAAAAATGTAGGCTTTGTTTACTACAAATCAAAAGATCCAAAAAGCAGATATACAGAGCATGAGCATTGCGACATATTAATGATAAAAATAAAAAAACTACCTGTTCCTAATCTAGATTTTGCCTATGGATTTTCGCTTGCAACAAAAGCTGAAATTACAAATAAAACAGGAAGAATTTACGAAAATCTTTCTCCATGGGCAAAGGGAATAATAGACAAAAAGATGATTTAGTTCTTATCTCTTTGGGGATTGCTTCTGGCGTCTTGATTTTCCACCTGTACCAACTGTTCTTCTTTGTCTCACTCTTGAGTCGCGCGTTAACATTCCTTTTTTCTTTAAAATTGGCCTAAATTTTTCTACATCTATTTCAGAAAGAACACGTGAAATTCCTAAAATCGCTGCCTCAAGTTGACCCTTAAGTCCTCCGCCTACAACTTTAATAGTTACCCCATATTTATCAAGCGTATTTGTTGCAACAAAGGGCTCTTTGTAAAAAGCCTCCATTACATCTCCGCTAAAATACTCAGCTGCTGGTTTTCCATTAACCAAAACTTTTCCTTTTTCAATTTTTGCATCATTCCACAAAAGACCCGGCTTTACAGTTTTATATAATCTTACTCTTGCAACTGCTGACTTTCGTCTTCCAACAGCATATATAAATTCTTTATTTGTTGAATTTGCCATATTATTTAACCCCTATTTCTGCTTTTTCAGTCTTTAAATTTTTTCCTACAAATTTATCTGCATATTTATGTGTTTCTCCAGAAAAAACAAACATTCTTCTAAGCATTTTATCTCTTAATTTGTTTTGTGGCAACATTCCTTTAACTGCATGAATTATTATATCTTCAGGCTTCCTTATTCTTAATTTTCCCAAAGCTTCTTCTTTTTTTCCTCCTGGATATCCAGAATGTCTATGATAAAGCTTGTCTGTTTCTTTTTTACCTGTAACTTTTACTTCTTTAGAATTAATAACAACAACATAATCCCCTAAATCAAGATTTCTTACAAAATATGGCTTTCCTTTTCCCATTAAAAGTTTTGCAATATCCGTTGATATTCTTCCTAATGTTTTGTCTTTAAGATCTATCAAATGCCACTGCCTTTTTATTTCTTTTAATTTTGTTGACTGTGTTGATTTTTGCATTATTTTTTACCTCTTGGTTTTTTTGTTGTCTCTTTTTTAACTGCTGCTTTTGCCGCTTTTTTAGTTTTTACTGCAGCCTTTGGTGCTGTAATTTTCTTAATTTTCTTTGCCTTTGGTGCTTTTTCTTTTGCTATTACTTCATCTGTCCATGTCATAAGCATCATGGATGAATTATCTTTAAGTCTTTTTCCAATTCTTGCTGTTCTTGTAAAACCGCTATTTCTGCCTTTGAAAGATGGTACAACCTCTGCAATAAACTTATCTACTGCTTCTTCTTTCTAATCCGGTTCTAA
>CAYYAC010000058.1:0-3392 GCA_964469995.1 uncultured Gammaproteobacteria bacterium | reverse complement strand
CAGGCTAAATGCGCTTGAATAATACAGGATTGTGGCTATAATGTAAAGTGAAGATGCTCTAAAAACAAATCTAGTAAATTTGATTATATTATTGCATAATGATCACATGAATAAGGGTGTTTTGGTAGTTGGTGGGGCAGGATACATTGGAGGGGCTGTTACTGATGAACTTTTAAGAAGAAAAATTCCATTCTCTGTTTATGATAATCTTACTTACGAGCAGCAATATCTTAAACCAGTCGATTTTATTTTTGGTGACATTCGTGATACAAAAAAACTTAAAAAAACTTTACCTAAGTACTCTCATGTTATTTGGCTTGCTGCTCTTGTTGGAGATGGAGCATGTGCAATCAAGCCATTACTTACTAAAGTAATTAATCAAGATAGCGTTGAGTGGCTGGCTAGAAATTATTCTGGTAGAATACTCTTTACGTCAACATGCTCTGTTTATGGTTATAATCCCAATCAGGTGAATGAACAAAGTCACACCAATCCTCTTTCTGTTTATGCAACAACTAAACTTGCAGCTGAAAACTTTTTAAATAAAAAAAATAGCCTTATTCTTAGATTAGGTACAGCATTCGGGGTTGCGGATAACTTTTCTAGAATTAGAATGGATTTGGCAATTAACTATATGACGATGAATGCCATAAGACATAAGAAGCTTACAGTTTTTGGAGGTAATCAGTGGCGACCATTTGGACACGTAAAGCATATTGGTGAAACACTTGTTGACAATGTGGACAAAAGAACTCAAGGTATATACAACTTTGCTTCCAAAAATGTACAAATATCAGACGTTGCAAAAGATATCCAAAGAGATACACACTGCAGAATAGAGATGAAGGGTAAAAATTTTAAAGATGAGAGAAGTTATTTTGCAGATATCTCCAAGGGTCTTAAAGACAAAATATTTGCAAAGGTTGAAAAGTACAACATACTTTTTGGTATACGTGAAATAAGAAATATTGTTGAATCTAATAGAATTAAAAACTTGGACTTAGAATACTTTTCCAACGAGAGGTATCTCTTACAAGCAATACAAGGATACGAGAGTGCCTTCCTACCAGTAAATAAGTAAGATATATGGCAAAAAAATTTCAACCCACACAAAAAATTTTGCAAATTTTCTCTGATGATAGGGGTATTTTTGCACCTTTTCTTCAGGAGGATGCATTAGAAAGAGGACTAAAAATTAAAAGAGTATATCACGTTTATAATCCAGCAAAGGGTGTTGTTAGAGGATTTCATTTACACAAAAAAGAATGGAAATATTTCACAATTGTGCAGGGTAGTGCGAAATTCGTTGTAATTAATCCAGACAATCTAAAAGAAAAATTTGAATTTATTTCATCTGATAGATTACAGACAATCATTATCATTCCACCAAACTATGCGAATGGTTGGATTTCTCTTGAAGACAAGACAATTCTATTGGCTGCATCCACATCAACTGTAAAAGAATCTATGAGTGATGATACGAGATTTGACCCGGACAACTGGGGTGATGTTTGGAGCGTGAAAGGAAGATGAAACGCGTAGCCATTATTTCACCAACAGGTATGCTTGGGTCCATGGTCTATAAAGTTTTGAAAGATTCTTGTCAACTAATACTTCTTTACAGAAATAAAGACTCCCTAGCAGCTTTAAATAAAGCCTATGGAGGTGTTGGAAAACATAAGGTAATAGAAGCGAACTTAGATATAATTTATCAACAATATATAAAAAACGATGGAGTGTCCTCTCAGAGTAATAAACTTTTCTCACTCGAAGTAGACAAGATAATTAACTGCGCAGGAATTATTAAGCCTTATGCAAATAAAGATACGGCATTAACATTTTTTATTAACTCCGCATTGCCGCAACTATTAAGTAATCAATATAAGGAGAAATTGATACAAATTACAACAGATTGTGTTTTCTCAGGCAAAGAAAAAACGCTTTATAACGAAAATTCTACACACACATCTGTTGACTTGTATGGGTTGTCAAAAAGTCTAGGTGAACCAAAAGAAAACTCCCTAGTGATGCGTACATCAATCATAGGCCCGGAATTATTGCACTTTGTCTCACTTATCTCTTGGTTGCAAAGGCAGAAGGAAGCAAATGGATTTACGAATCATCAGTGGAATGGGATAACAACGAAGCAATTTGGAATAATTTGTAAAGAATTAATAGAACAACCTCAAAAATTTCCAAAAACGGGACTTTTTCACGTATTTTCCAATGACATATCAAAATATAATCTACTATTACTCTTAAAAGATAAATACAATTCTAAGTGTAAAATTACCCCCGTTGAGTCAGAAGCAATAGACAGAAGACTATCAACGATCTTTTCCTTTAATTCTCTTCTAAAAATTCCTTCTATAGAAACACAAATTAAATCCTTGTAGGATAATATCTCTATGCAGAAAATTTATACATCCCTTCTTCATTACAAAGCATATTCACAGCTGCGTCTTTCCCTGCAAAGATTGAAGAAGTTGCGTACATCTAAAAATTTCTCACTTGTGATTGTAGTAGTAGATAATGAGTCAGATAAGAAGGAATTGCAAAAATTGCAAAAGTTATTCCCCGCAGTAATTTTTTTACCACAAAAGGAAAACATTGGCGCAACAAATGGTTTTAACGTTGGATATAGATATGGAATTAGTCATGGTGCCGATTTTCTTGCAATGTTATCCCCAGACCTCGAAATGAAATCTGATGCTTTAGAAAAACTAATCAATGTAATGAATAAAGATAAAAGTAAAAAAGTCGGTATTGCAGCATGTAAAATGCTTATTAAAACCAAACCACCAAAAATCTTCTTCGTTCAAGGACTACTTGATTCTCGAGTTAAAACACCTATCCATGTCGGAATTGGGAATGTAGATAAAGGACAATACGATAGTACTACGTATAATGATTTCCTTAATTGTCCAATGATCATACGAAAAGAAGTGTTTAAAAAAGTTGGATATTTCCAGCCCGAACTTTTTATGTATTATGAAGACACGGATTGGCATACAAGAATAAGGAAAGCAGGATTTAGTTTAATTTGTGTAAAAGATGCAATAGCATGGAATTTGCAACCTGATAGAGACTTAATTTTAAGACCTAAGAAGGAGTATTATCTTGCACGAAATCATTTATGGTTCGTTAAACACAATTTTTCATTAATAGACCAGTGTATTGCTTATCTATATACTTTTAAGAATTTATTAGTCATGTTTGTGAGCAACAAAAAAGTAGATAAAGAAAGATTTCCTTACAACCTTTTAGGGATAAAAGACTTTTTCCTTAATAATATGGGAAAAAAGGAATTCAGTAATTTATTATGAGAATTGGGGTGGATGCTGGGTGTTTGGGGGTAAAGGATAGAAGGCTAAAAGTTGGAGTATATACTG
>CAYYAC010000057.1:0-3473 GCA_964469995.1 uncultured Gammaproteobacteria bacterium | reverse complement strand
TTTTTTTGCACTTGGTTTTTATGAAGCATTACTTTTTTACCCGGAGACTCCGTACAGCTTGCAAAAAAGCCTCCCATCATAACACTTTGTGCCCCAACTGCCAGTGCTTTCACTATATCTCCGGAGTGTTTAATTCCCCCATCCGCAATAACCGGAATATTCGCTTCTTTAGCAACAGGACAAATACTCATAAGAGCTGTTATTTGTGGCACTCCCATACCGGAAATTACCCGAGTTGTACAAATAGCACCAGGCCCCATACCAACGCGGAGTCCATCTGCACCAGCTTTAATAAGAGCCCTAGCCCCATCTGCTGTTGCAATACTTCCTCCTATAACATCAACTTTTGGGTATGATTTTTTAATATAAGAAATTGTTTCTATAACTGGTTTTGAAAAACCATGCGCACTGTCAACTAAAATAACTGACACACCAGCCTCAACAAGAGCTTTTATTCGATCCTCTACTCCTTTACTTGCTCCAACTGCTGCTCCCACTTTAAGATTTTCTTTTACTACTTTTTCAACTTCTTTTGCTTGATCCGAAATTGTAAGATTTCGATGAACAAATCCAAGTCCGCCAATCTTAGCTAATGCTAAGGCCATACCTGATTCTGTAACTGTATCCATTGGAGAAGAAACAAGAGGAATCTTAAGAGAAATATTTTTAGATAATTTAGTTTCTAAACTAATATCTGAGCGGGAAAAATCTGCATAATTTGGCAATAAGAGAATATCATCAAAAGTGAGCGCTAAGGGGAAATTTGGAGTAACCACTGTATCCATAGTTAAGTTTACTATAGAGGTTAAAACTTGTCAAGTTGAACGAGAACGAAGTTCGAGTGAAATACTGAGCGAAGCGCAGGATTGAGCGAGGCTTTAGCCGAGTTAAATCCTGCTAAAAATATTCTTTGAATCTTTTCTCCCGCGGAAAAAACTGAAAAGATCAAATCCTACGAGAGTAAATGAAGGAAGTAGCCTCATTTCAAGATATATTACCACTTATGCTTTTTTCAAGTTTGTTATTAATAACTATCTTCTTCCGGCTGCTGCGGGTTGTAAAAACTGAGCTGATCTTGTTGCGATTTCTTGTATAGAGTTTGCTTCTAACAAATAAAGGTCATACAAAACTAGTTGTCTTTGTAAAGTTTTGTATTTTCTCTTTTTCTTTCCAAATAGATGTAAATTGTCTCCTCTTTGTTTTCTTTTATCCAAATCCTGAGTAACACGTGCAATATTTTGTTCTATAAATTGTATTCTTTCCGGTAATTCTTTTTCTAATCTTATTGCCTTGTCCGGGCGATGCGTAAGAAATTGACCATAAAGATATGCTGTATACTCAGCCCTTGCAACTGCTGCTACTTGTTCTTCAGTTAATGGTTGCCCACCTTGCAAAGCGGCATTTCTTGCTTCTAGTAATGGGCCTAGTGGTTCCGGATCTAAGTTTCCCGATAATCCAATTAAAGTTTCAAGCTTTGTTAAAACACCATGTCGATCAACTGTACCTCCAAGTGCGTGAGCATCAAGAAATGGAGTGAAAACCCTTTTCATTTTATCAATAGGGATCATAGCTCCTAAAACTGCTGCCTGGCGTTTTTCACCGGCTACCAAATGCTGAGCTGCAATTACAGCATCAGTAAATGCATCAATATTGTGAGTCATTGAGATAACTGTCCAGGTAACATTATAAAGAGCACGATGCACTGTCGACGGTTTTTCAATTTTATCTCTTTTGAATTGTTTTTTTGGCATTAGTGCTATATCTGTTGTTTGATCAAAAACTTTTAAAATTTCTCCCTCGTGTTCCCAAGGATACTCTGCTCTTTTTCCTCCAATTTCCCGAGGAGAACCACCAAGTGCCTCATGCACACCTGCTTCTGCAGATTTTTTTGTCCCAACCCAAAGTCTGGCAACTCTTCTTGCTGCCCTTCCCCTCCAAGTTAATCTCTCAGGGTGATTTGGTGGAAGATTTGCTCCTCCTGATACCATATTTTGTCTTCCTCTAGGTGTTCCGTCTGGCATATTCCTTACATTATAAGTCGCATTTTTAGATTGTCAATAGGCAGTTTTGAAGCAAAATTAATAGAGGCTTATGAATACTATAAGATTTATTACCGAATAGAAAAACACTTTTACCCTAAATACCTCTCTAGCATATATCCCTAAAGGGCTATAAAGGGCAAATAACGATTTTTACATTGGTAGGTGTATAAAACACAGGGGCAAAATTTTTGGTTGTTATTTTTCAGCGTAGTATGTTATTTGTATTCTTATTACCTACTTATTCCCGAAACATTTTTAAAATTAACAACTCACATTTACTTAATTTAGATTGTTATATCAATCTAATCCTTGATTTTGTTGTAAGAATTGGAAAATATATTATTACCCTTAACTTTAATTATTATAGGTTTTAGTAAAATTAGGTAAAAAGATCTAGAATTCCTCCCAAACTATTGTTTTTTTAGTTTCCTTGTTCCGGATCAATCATTCTTTTCATTCCATATAATTCTTGTCTTGCTGTTTCTTTTATATCTTTTCTGACAACTCTTGCAAAACTGTTTCTTTTCCATTTATTTGCTATTCTTGAGATTCCAGCTCTTGTAGACATATAAGTTGCTAAAACTATTGCTCCTGCTGTTAAAATAGGAAAACCAAAAGCTGCCCAAAGAGGCAAACTTAATGTTGTGGCTAAGGCAAGACCAGCTGTATATGCAATTGGCACTGTTTCTAGTAGTCCTCCATAAAACTTAACCGATGCTACCCATCCAAAAAGTATTTGTGCTCCATTCACAATTTCTGACCATCTGTTTGCAGAAATTCTTCTATTTATGTTCCCAGCAAGAGTATATATAAAGTTAGAAGCAGCAGTTGATGCTCCCTCTAAAGCCTGAAGACGTAATTTCTCATTTTGAGGATTACGCAAACCAGAAAGTATTGCTTCATGAACAGGCCTTGTTTTCTTTTCCCCCTCCATTGTAGCCCCAGTTGGGCCGTCAAAAAATGCATCAAATTTTCCTTGAACGCCTTTAAGATCTTCATGTAATACTGCCCTTGTTGTTAAAATTGGGTGACTGTCATCGCCTAATTCCATGTTTCTGCCTCTTCTCCCGGGATGATGAGCTTTCAAAGCAGTATTAAGATTGTCATACAAATCATCAAGTCTTTCTCTTGCAAATGCCAATAGCTGCGGGTCTTGTATTATTCTTCCTAGCTCTTTGTTTTGTTCCCGTTCCTCCGGATGAAGCCGTTCATATTGCCTATCTAAATAGCGCAACTGCAAAGCAAGCCTAAATTCTCCTGAAAGAATAAGGTCATTATCTCTTTTTGCTGCTTGCAAATCTTCAAGCTCTTTAACCTGCTTAATTGTATTATCTCTTCCGTATGCTACTCTTTGTGCTTTTGCAAATACCAATCGAACACCCTGATCAATTGGAACCCGAATTGCTTCTGGAACAGGAAAAACAAATCTTC
>CAYYAC010000056.1:0-3879 GCA_964469995.1 uncultured Gammaproteobacteria bacterium | reverse complement strand
CTTAATTATTCCCACTCCATTGTTGCTGGAGGCTTAGTAGTAATGTCATAAACCACCCTTGAAATTCCTGGAACTTCATTTACAATACGTGATGAAATTTTTTGCAGTACATCATAAGGAACTTTTGTCCAATTTGCTGTCATAACATCCAGTGAATCAACAATTCTAATAGCAACTACCTCTTCAAAAATTCTTCCATCTCCTTTTACTGCGGTTGAGAAAGCGTTTGTCATAACTGGAAAGGAAATAAAAATTTTACTCATAATGTCTGCTTTATCAAGTTCTTCAAGCAAAATTACATCTGCCTTTTTTTCTGCTTCTAGTCTTTCCTGTGTTACTTTCCCCATAATTCTAACTGCATATCCTGGACCCGGAAATGGCTGCCTTAGAACAAAGTCATCAGACAAACCAAGCATTTTTCCAATATTTCTTACTTCATCTTTATAGAAAAATCTTAAAGGCTCTAGTAATTTTAATTTCATATTTTCAGGCAAACCTCCAACATTGTGATGACTTTTTATTTTTGCCGAATGTTTTGTTCCTTGGCTTTCTATAACATCAGAATAAATAGTCCCTTGAAGTAAAAACTCTACTTTTTTTCCAGACTTAATGAGTTTTTTCATTTCTCTCTCAAAAACTTCAATATAAAAATTTCCTATTATTTTTCTTTTCTTTTCAGAATCCGAAACTCCTTTTAATTTAGAAAGCATTTCCTTTCTAGCATCAACAACAATAGGTCTTATGTTGTGTCTTTTAAATATCTTCTCAACATGCTCACGCGTTCCCTCACGCATAAGTCCGTTCTCAACATAAACTGGAATAAACTTGTTTCCAATTACGTCTGCTACCAAAACCCCGGCAACAGTTGAATCAACACCCCCGGAAATTGCACCAATAACAAAAGATCTTCCAATCTGTTCTTTAATCGTTGTTTTAATTTCTTCTATATTCAGCTTTTGACTACTTTTTTTAGCATTGCAGATTTTTATAAAATTCTTAAAGATCTGAATCCCAAACTCCGTATGTTCAACTTCCGGATGAAATTGAAGTCCAAAGATATTTTTTGCGTTATTTACAACAAATGCATATTTAAAATCCTTTGTATCTGCTACTGTTTCAAATCCGCTTGGTAATTTAACTATTTCATCTCCATGGCTCATCCAGACTGTAAATTTATCGCTTAGTTTTTCCAAAATTGCATTATTTTTATCCTTAATTACAATTTCGGCGGGTCCGTATTCTTTTTTTCCAGAAATAACTTTTCCCCCAAGAAGCTGTGAAGTTAGCTGAAATCCATAGCAAATTCCCAAAATTGGAATTTTAAGAGAAAATATTTCTTTTTCTATACTAGGCGAATCTTTCTCATAAACAGAGGCTGGGCCACCTGAAAAAATAATACCGTCGGGTTTTTGTTTTGCTGCGGACTTGAGCCCTTCGGCGGGAGAAACTATCTGAGCTTCAACTCCAAGCTCTTTTATTCTTCTTGCAATAAGATGCGCTGTTTGTGAGCCAAAATCAACAACTAGTATCATTTAATAGTTTTTTCCGGGATTTGTGATGAAAATTTCATGAGGATGACTTTCTGTTAAGGAGGCTTGTGTTATTTGCATAAACTCAGCTTTTTGCCATAATTCATGTATTGTTTTTGCTCCAACGTAAAACATTCCAGATTTTATTCCTCCAACAGACTGTGCAACAAAATCTGAAACATCTCCTTTTACAGGAACTAAACCCTCAACTCCTTCTGCAACAAGGACCTTATCCTTGTAATTTTTACCATGGTATTCATCTTCAGATTTTATTTTTGCACCTTTTTGCATGGCTCCAACAGACCCCATGCCTCTATATGTTTTAAATTTGAATGAATTTTGCCTTAAATTTAGAAGATTTTTGAATCTTTCAGGAACTTGATTTCTATGAAGATTTACAACATCTCCTGGAGCTTCTTCAAGTTGAGCAAAAAGGGAGCCTGTCATAATCGTACTAGCTCCTGCTGCCAGTGCTTTTACCATGTCTCCTGAATATTTTATTCCTCCGTCTGCAATTACGGGAACTTTGGCTTTCCTTGCAACTTTTGCTGTTTCTAAAATTGCTGTTATTTGAGGCACTCCCATTCCTGAAATTATTCTTGTTGTACAAATTGCACCTGGCCCCATTCCAACACGCAAACCATCTGCTCCTGCTGCAATTAACGCTCTGGCTCCAGCCTCAGTTGCAATGTTTCCGGCAATTACATCTATTTTTGGGTATTTTTTCTTTATAAAAACAACTGTCTCTATAATTCCTTTTGCGTACCCGTGCGCGGAATCTATAAGAATAACAGAAACTCCTGCTTTAACAAGAGCTGCAGCTCTTTCTTCAAAACCTTTACTTGCTCCAATTGCAGCCCCAACTAGCAATTTCTTTTTAGATACAAGCTCAACTTGCTTTGCCTGTGCTTCAACTGTTAAATTTCTATGAATTATTCCAATTCCACCAAGCTGAGCAAGAGCTATTGCAAGCTTTGATTCTGTCACTGTATCCATTGGTGCAGAAACTAAAGGAAGGGTTAATTTTATATTACGGGTTAAATTTGTAGATAAGTCTATATCTGCGCGACTAAAATCTGAATATCCAGGAAGAAGTAAAACATCGTCAAAAGTGATTCCAAGTTTAAATGCGGGTTTTGAGGGCTCCATAATTTATGATACTAAAAAGCCTTGATTTTGTCAACACAAGTAAATAATATACAAATATGCTGGCAAAGATTAATTCTTCGGCCGTAGTTGGACTTGATGCAATCCCCGTTGAGGTAGAAATTGATATTGCAAACCAGGGCTTACCAAGCTTTACTATAGTTGGACTTCCAGATAAAGCAGTTGAAGAAGCCAAAGAAAGAGTCCGCAGTGCAATCAAAAACTCCGGCGCAGATTTTCCCGCAAAAAGAATTACTGTTAATTTAGCTCCTGCAGATTTGCCAAAAGAAGGTCCAAGTTATGATTTACCAATTGCTATTGGAATTTTAATAGCCTCAGGACAATTAAAAGCAGACGTAAACGGCTCACTTTTTATGGGAGAGCTTTCGCTTGACGGACGGTTGCGGCACACGAATGGAATTTTGCCTCAAGTAATTATGGCTAAAGAGAAAAAACTAAAAAATGTATTTCTTCCAAAAATAAACGTTGACGAAGCAACAATTATTACAGGAGTTAATATTT
Organism: uncultured Gammaproteobacteria bacterium; assembly: GCA_964469995.1. Taxonomy (GTDB): domain Bacteria; phylum Patescibacteriota; class Microgenomatia; order Levybacterales; family UBA12049; genus JACPDD01. The sequence continues at coordinate 682 of CAYYAC010000056.1, read as the reverse complement.
ATCCTGTGGAAACGTTAATTCAACTATTTAATCATTTATCAGGACTTGCTCTAATAAATACTGAAAAATCCGTAAAATTTGAAAAATATTTCCAAAATTTGGAATTTGAGCTTGATATGAAAGATGTGAAAGGTCAAGAAAAAGCAAAAAGAGCTCTGGAAATAGCCGCAGCCGGGTCGCACAATATTTTATTAAAAGGACCACCGGGTGCCGGAAAAACTTTGCTAGCCAGGACTCTTCCGTCAATTTTACCAAAATTAACACTTAATGAAGCTATTGAAGTCACAAAAATTTACAGTATTGCAGGATTTTTGGATAAAAAATCTATTGTTAATACGCGCCCTTTCCGCTCCCCTCACCACACCACCTCTCATATTGGACTTATTGGAGGCGGAACTAATCCAAAACCTGGGGATATATCTCTTTCCCACCGCGGAGTTTTGTTTATGGACGAATTTCCCGAATTTGAAAGACATACGCTGGAAGCTCTCCGCCAGCCTATGGAAGACGGAAATGTGACAATCTCAAGGTCATCTGGCCGGGTCAACTTTCCTGCTAAGTTTATGCTGGTCGCAGCTGCAAATCCTTGCCCATGTGGATATCTTGGGGATAACACGCGTGATTGTACTTGTGCTCCAGGTCAGGTTTTAAGATATCAAAAAAGAATTTCCGGCCCAATGTT
>CAYYAC010000055.1:0-4019 GCA_964469995.1 uncultured Gammaproteobacteria bacterium | reverse complement strand
CATACAGACCAAAAGATACACAAGAAAGAATTCTTCATAGGCTAAAAATTGCCAAAGGACAACTGGAGAAAGTTATAGAAATGGCACAAGATCAGCAGTACTGCATTGATATTTTACATCAATCTCAAGCTGTACAGGCAGCTTTAAAAGAGACAAATTCTGTAATTTTAGAAAATCATTTAAAAACCTGTGTTGCAGATTCTATAAAAGAAGGAAATCAGGAAGAAGCAATAAAAGAAGTAATGGAAGTATTTAAAAAGTCTAAATAAATATGCAATTTGATAAATTAGCAGTTGTTGTCATAGGGTTTTTTGGAATAGGTTTTACATATTGGTTTTTCTTAATGAAAAAAGATAAAGTTGTAGAAGCAGAAAACGAGATAGATATTTTAGTTAACGGCGGTTATTCTCCGAGTACAATTTCTATCAAAAAAGACCACACAACAACGCTAAATTTTTTGCGCAAAGATCCAAGCAGCTGTTTAGAAGAAGTTGTTCTGCCGGATTTCAAAATCCGCAAATATTTACCAATGAACAAAAAAGTGAAAATTGAAATAAATCCAAAAAAAGAAGGAACGTATGAAATTGTCTGCGGAATGAATATGTTCCATGGCAAAATAATAGTTAGCTAATATGTCTCAAATCAAAAAAACATTTTCAATTGAAGGAATGCACTGCGCCTCTTGCGTTGGAGTTCTTGAGAGAGCTTTAAAAAAAGTGCCCGGAATAGATAATGCTTCTGTTAATTTGGCCACCGAAAAAGCGACTGTTGCATATGATAATCAAAAAGTAGATGACACTCAGCTTTCTCTTGCTGTTTCAAATGTCGGCTACAAAGCAATGTTAGGAGAAGAACAAAGATCTGAGCAGCAGGAAAAATTAGAAAAACAAAAAGAACTTAACGACTTAAAAAGAAAAGTAATAATAAGTCTTTTCTTAGGTGGTTTAATTCTATGGGGAAGCTTTCCCGGCCTTGTTAATACTGCACCCTTAATCCTTAAAAACTTTTTAACTCAGCTTATTTTGGCGGCTCCTGTTCAATTTTGGGCTGGGCTGAGCTTTTACAAAGCAACTATTCCGGCACTTAAACACAGAACTGCCAATATGGACACTCTTGTTGCTATAGGAACGTCTGTTGCATTTTTTTATTCCGCATTTATTGTGCTATTTCCAAAGCTTATCCAACAGTTTGGAGAACCAATGCCTTATTTTGACGTGGCAGCTATTGTAATCGGTCTTATTCTTCTAGGACGGTACTTTGAGGCAAAGGCAAAAGGCCAGACAAGCGCCGCCATTAAAAAATTACTAGGACTACAGGCAAAAACTGCCCGGGTTTTAAGAAACGGCAAGGAAATAGATATTCCGCTTGAACAAGTAAAAGTTGGGGATCAAATACGTGTTAGACCAGGTGAAAAAATTCCAGTCGACGGAATTATTCTTGAAGGAGAATCTTCAATTGATGAATCAATGATTACCGGTGAGTCTATTCCGGCTGACAAAACAAAAGGCGATACAGTTATCGGAGCAACCATGAATAAATCCGGAACTTTTACTTTCAAGGCAACAAAAGTTGGACAGGATTCTATGCTTTCTCAAATTGTAAAACTCGTTCAAGAAGCACAAGGAAGCAAGGCTCCAATTCAGCGCTTAGCAGATTTAATTTCTTCATATTTTGTACCATTTGTTTTAATTCTTGCCATTTTAACTTTTATGGCTTGGTATGTTATTGGCGGGTCATTGCTTTTTGCGCTTTTAAATACTGTTGCAGTTTTAATTATTGCTTGTCCTTGCGCAATGGGACTGGCTACTCCAACAGCAATTATGGTTGGAACTGGTAAGGGAGCAGAACATGGAATTTTAATTAAAGATGCAAAAAGCTTAGAAACTGCCCATAAAATCAATGCAATTATTTTTGATAAAACCGGAACATTAACAAAGGGAAAACCTGAGGTAACAGACATAATCCCTTTCAAAGCTAGTGAAAAAGAACTTCTTTCTCTTGCTGCGTCAGCGGAAAAAGGATCAGAACATTCTCTTGCAGAAGCAATTGTTAGCGCCGCAGAAGATAAAAAAATTTCCATAAGCAAAGCCACTAACTTTAAATCTATTGCCGGACACGGAATTGAGGCAACTATTGGCAAGGATAAAATCTTTTTTGGTAATAGAAAATTAATGAAAAAAGAAAATGTCGATGTTGAAAAAGTTGAAAAGCAACTGATAAATCTTGAAAACCAAGGAAAAACTGCAATGCTTCTTTCTAGAAACGGGGAGCTTTCAGGAATTATTGCAGTTGCCGATACCATTAAAGACTCCGCAAAAGAAGGAATAGCTAAACTCCAAAAAATGGGAATAGAAATAGTCATGATAACAGGAGATAACAATAGAACTGCAAATGCAATTGCAACAGAGCTTGGAATTAAAAGAGTCTTGGCAGAAGTTTTGCCCGAAGAAAAAGAAAAAGAAATTATAAAAATCCAGAGTGAAGGAAAAATTGTTGCAATGGTGGGAGACGGAATAAATGACGCACCGGCCCTGGCAAAAGCAGATATTGGAATTGCAATGGGAACAGGAACTGACGTAGCAATTGAAGCAGCAGACATAACCCTTATTAACAAAGACTTAACGTCTGTTGCCTCTGCTATCACACTTTCCAAAAAAACAATGTCAATTATAAAACAGAACCTATTTTGGGCTTTCGGCTACAATGTTATACTTATTCCCGTTGCAATGGGCGTTTTGTATCCAGTTTCACATTTACTTTTAAATCCAATTTTTGCATCGGCTGCAATGGCAGCAAGCTCTGTTTCTGTTGTAACTAATTCACTAAGACTAAAAGGAATAAAGATATAATGGGAGATATAAATTTATTGGCAATTTTTTTAACCGGTCTTCTAACAGGAGGATTAACGTGCATGGCAGTGCAGGGAGGACTTTTGGCAGCAACCCTTGCGCAATCAGAAGAAGAAAGACTCAAGCAAAAAGCAAAAGGCGGGAATGCACTTCCAATCGTTGCTTTTCTTGTTTCAAAACTTGTTGCTTATACAATTTTAGGACTCCTACTTGGACTGCTGGGTTCATTCTTTCAGCTTTCAGTTGGCTTAAGAGTATGGCTTCAAATCGCAATATCTTTTTTCATGATTGGAACTGCGTTAAGCATTTTGGAAGTTCATCCAATATTCAGATATTTTATTATTCAGCCTCCAAAATTTTTGACAAGACTTGTCAGAAAACAATCAAAATCCCAAAGCATGTTTGCCCCTGCAACCTTAGGAGCTTTCACGGTCTTTATTCCTTGCGGCACAACACAAGCAATGATGGCTTTGGCAGTGGCAACTGGAAATCCTCTTCTTGGAGCCGCAGTTATGTTTGCATTCGTACTAGGAACTTCACCAGTGTTTTTTATTTTGGGATATTTTGCAACAAAGCTTGCTGATACTTTCCATCAAAAATTCATGAGACTTGCCGCATTTTCAATAATTCTCTTGGCAATTTTTAATATAAATAACGCAGTCTCTTTAACTGGAAGCAACTTTACACTTGAAAAAGCATGGAATGCGGTCTGGTGTTTTGGTAATGTTTGCTCTGATAGTACTCAAATAACAACAGGCCAAATTGTAAATGAAGCAACTATCACAATTAACGCAACACAATATAATCCCAACAGCATATCTGTAAAAACAGGCAGTAAGGTTACGCTTCACCTGCAAAATGTAAACGGTCAAAGCTGTATTCAGGCTTTTACAATTCCAGGTCTTGGAATTCAAAAAGTAGTCCCAGTTGGAACAACAGGAGATATTACTTTTACGGCGCCCAGCAAGCCTCAACAGCTGGCATTTATGTGCAGTATGGGAATGTACAGAGGGGTGATAAACGTTTTATGACACAAAAACTTAAATTTAAAATAACAGGCATGCACTGCGTTTCCTGTGCAATGAATATTGACGGAGAACTTGAAGATACAGAAGGCGTAAAACAGTCAAATACAAATTTTGCAAAAGCCCAAACAGAAGTTGAATTTGA
>CAYYAC010000054.1:0-4194 GCA_964469995.1 uncultured Gammaproteobacteria bacterium | reverse complement strand
TTGGATGCGGGTAGGTTTTGCTTGGTCGGGAGGAACATAGAGCATATCTCCACGGCCTAAAAGCTTCTCAGCTCCAGGAGTATCTAGGATAACACGGGAATCAATCATTGATGAAACGTTAAATGCTATACGGCATGGGACATTTGCTTTAATAAGACCTGTTATAACATCTACAGAGGGGCGTTGCGTTGCAATAACAAGATGAATACCAGTTGCACGTGCCATTTGGGCCAAGCGCGCAATAGCATCTTCAACTTCAACTGGAGCAAAAACCATAAGGTCAGCAAGCTCATCAATAAAAATAACAATATAAGGAAGCGCCTGAAAACCTGCAAGCTCATTGTAGGAATCAATATTTCTTACTCCGCGCTCTGCAAAAGTTTTATAACGTCTGTCCATTTCATCCATTGCCCATTTTAAAGATGCAAGAATCTTTTCTACTTCCACAATAACAGGGGTCATAAGATGAGGAATGCCATTGTAGCCTGTAAGTTCTACTCTTTTTGGATCAACCATAATAAGCTTAACCTCAGAAGGCGATGCTCTAAAAAGAAGCGTTGAAATAAATGAATTTATCAAAACAGATTTTCCCGAACCCGTTGTCCCAGCTACTAAAACATGGGGCATTTTTGCGATATCTGCAACAATTGGACTTCCTGAAACATCAAGACCAAGCGAGACTGTAAGCTTTGATTTACTTTTTCTCATGATATCTGATGCAAGCATTGTTTTAAGTGGAACAACCTCCAAAGAACGGTTTGGAATTTCAATTCCAACTAAATTTCTTCCTGGAATGGGGGCTTCAATTCTAATCTGTCCAGTTGGCGCCTCTGTTACAAGAGCTAAATCATTTGCCAAGGAAGTAATTTTTGATACCTTTGTTCCCTGGGCAATTTCCAGCGCATATTGGGTAACAGCAGGTCCTAAGTTTACCTCAGCAACACGTGCACCGATTCCAAAACTTTCAAGTGCTTTTTCAATAACCGCTGCTGTTTTTTTAATATCTCCTCTGTTTGCTTTTTGAGATTCTTCGGAAAGGAGGTCCAAAGGAGGATATTCCCACATTCCATCTGTTGCCAAAGTGTTTGCAACAAGTTTATCTGAAATAAGATTTGGCTGTTTTTTTACAACAATAGGAGCAGCTTCAGATGACATATTGCTCGCAAAGTTTTTTTCTCCTTTTATAGTTAGCTGTTTATTTCCCGCAAATGGCTCATTTTTATTTTTGAAAAATGAAACAATTCTTTTTGGGAAAAGGCGGGAAAAGACATCTCCAATAGATTCAGCAAGAGTTGAAAGTTCATCTATTGATGTATCAAAAAACACAATAAAACCTACAAAAATCCCAACTAGATAAAAAAGGTATGCACCAACATTTGTGATTACATCGGCTAAAGTCTGAAACAAGTAAACTCCAAGCATTCCCCCTCTGGAAATACCATCTGCTGCTATAAAAAATATAATAAATCCAAGCACAACATGCGGACGGGAAAGAAACAATTTAAGACGCAGGAACAAAAATCCAAGCAGTACCACAACTATTGGAAAAAGATAGGAAGCAGAACCAAAATAACTTTTCATTGTACCGCTTAAAAGATCAAACGAATCTGCTCCGCCTGAAAATGATAAGCCAAGAATCATTCCAAAAAGAATAAGCCCAAAAGAAAAAACAGAATAAATGGTTTCATTCTTTAATTTAAACTTAAATTTTCTTTTTCTGTAATGTTTTCTTGCCATACAATCTATTATAGGGGAAGTTTGGGCTAAACTTCAATTACAACAGGGATAATCAAGGGCCTTCTGCGCGTTTCTCTAAATATTGCTGCGGTTGAAACTTCATTTATGATTTTTCTAATGTGCATAAGGTTTGTAATTCTTCCTCTATTTTTAGACAATGCACGTCTTAGTTCCTTTGGAACTCTAGTATTTATTGAGTTTGAATCTTTTAATGGAAGTCCGCGTAGAATAATCGTTGGACTGTTTACCAGCTGTCCAGTTTGCACATCTACCTCTGCCAAAACAATTGCAATTCCCTCTTGAGAGATTTTTTGTCTGTCTCTAATTGCAAATTGCTCAATTTCCCCTCCTGAAATCTGATCAACAAAGACATTTCTTATTGGAATTTTCCTGCCAAATTTTGCTACGCCTTCTGAAAAAATAATTTCCTGTCCGTCTTCTATTAAAAACGTGTTTTGTTTTTTAAAACCATTCGCTTCAACAAGCGCTCTGTATGCTGCCATATGTCTAAAATTTCCCCCAATTGGAATAAGATTTGAAGGTCTAACGTAAGAAATTAGTTCAAGCATTTCTTCCTGCGATGCATGACCTGAAACGTGAACATTTTGGGTAAATCCAGAATATAAAACTCTGCATCCTTTTTTTGCAATAGTGTCAATTAATTCATAAACCAAAACCTCATTTCCTGGAATTGGATCAGATGAAAATATAACGACATCTTTTTGATTTAATTTAATTTCTCTGTGTTCCCCATTTGCGACCCTTGCCATTCCAGAATTTTCCTGACCCTGACTTCCAGCAATTACTAAAGTAATTTTATTGTCTGGAAATTTTCTAATATCTGCTATTTCAATCTCTGTACCCTGCCTTAGTTTTAAGTATCCCAATTTTTTTGCCACTTCTTTTGTTTTTATAAGAGACCTGCCAACAAAACAAATCTTGCGTCCATTTGCCTCTGACACTGCAATAATTTGATTTAATCTTGCAATGCTTGAAGAGTAAGTTGTTACAATAAATTTCCCCTGGCATCTTTGAATTTCTGTCTGAAAAGTTGGAAAAACTATTGCATCTGACCCAGTACGTCCCTTTCTTTCAGAACCTAAACAATCTGACATAAGAGCCAATACTCCTTGATTTGAATAATTTTTAATTTTTTCATAATCACTAATCTGTCCATCATAAGGCGTGTTATCGAATTTAAAATCACTTCCATGATAGAAATTTCCAGCTGGAGTTTTTATAAAAATATGAGAAGTGTCCAAAATTGAATGAGTAACTCTTATAAAAGAACAGTTAAAAGACCCAAGCTGAACAGAATTGTTGTCATAGTTTACTGTTTCAACTTTTGCTACAACTCCAAACTCTGAAAGTTTTTCATTAGCCAAAGCAGCAGTTAATGGGGAGCCAAAAATAGGCACTTTTGGAAGTTGAGGAAGAAGAAATGGAAGTGCTCCAATATGATCTTCGTGTCCGTGAGTCAAGACTATCCCTACTATTTTTTTGCGGGTTTCCGTAAGATATGTTATATCCGGAAGCAAAAGATCTACTCCAAGCATTGATTCATCTGCAAAACCAATGCCGCAGTCAACAATAAGTATTTCATCTTTGTATTCATATAAATACATATTGCGGGTAACATCACCAATGCCGCCTAGAGGTATAAAAGAGATTTTATTATCCATTATGCTTGAAGAAACTCCTTTAAATTTTCATTTGTCACAGAAACTCCCTTTGCTTGTCCATCAACAATTTGTCTTGCAGTTTTTCGGCAAATCTCTTCAATTGCACGCTCGAGTCCACGAGTACCAGCGTCATAACCTAAAGGACGGATTATATTTGACCATACATCATCTGCAATTATTATCTGTGCATCAGTTAAGCCTGTTGCAACTTTAATTTTTGGGAATAAATAATTTTTTCCAATTACTATTTTTTCAGCGTCGCTGTAAGACGGCATTTGAACAACTTCAAGTCTATCTAAAACTGCTGTTGCTATATTTGTAGTATTATTTGCTGTCGCAATGAATAAAACATTAGATAAATCGAAAGGATAATCAATGTAGTGATCCAAGAAAGACTTGTTTTGCTCAGGATCCAAAAGCTCAACCAATACACCCATAACATCAGCTCTAGAGCTTTCTGTTACTCTATCTAACTCATCCAGCAAGATTACAGGATTTTTACTTTTGGCATTAGATAAATTTTTTATAATAAGTCCTGGCTCTGCATCTGCAAGTGTTCTGCTTTGACCACGAAGAGCTTTTGAATCTCCCATTCCTCCAAAAGGAATTCTTTCAAAGCTGCGTCCAAGTGCCTCCGCAACTGAATATGCAAGCGTTGTTTTTCCAGTTCCTACGAGACCCACAAGGCAAAGAATTGGAGCTCTTAAGGGCTGTCCAGACGCCGCATTTTGTTTCTGAAGAATAAGAGCAGAAAGATATTCTAAAATTCTGTTCT
>CAYYAC010000053.1:0-4226 GCA_964469995.1 uncultured Gammaproteobacteria bacterium | reverse complement strand
TTTTTGCAGCCGGCAAAACAGGAAAGGGATCGTCTTTAATGTGTCCTTCGAACTGTTTTAGAATGCCCTCCGAAATTTTCTCAACAGGAACATTTTTAAAAATGCTTCCTGCATTTGGAAAATGCAGAGGATGTTTGTTTTTTCTGTATTCAATATGATCATCCGTTTCGGCCTTTATTGAATCTTCATCTCCCTTTTCAACAGAAAATTTAACAAATGTTATTATTTCCCCTACTCCATCTCCGCTTTTAAAAACACTGTCTCTGTATCCAAATTTGCACTCAGCATTGTTCCTTATTTTGATTTCCAACGTCTCTATGTTTAAACTTTCAACTTCTAAAACTGTATCTTTTGTTTCTTTACCAAACGCTCCTGCATTCCCCCTTGCAGCCCCGCCAACTGTTCCGGGAAGTCCGCCTGCCCATTCAAAACCGGAAAAAAGATTATCCATGCAGAAATCCACCAAAGAACTTAGCGCTTCTCCGGCTCCTGAAGTAATAATGTTTTCCGAAACTTCTAGTCCTTTAATTTCTGGGTGAATTACAAGTCCCCCAAATCCATTTTCAGAAATAAGAAGATTTGTTCCTCCTCCTAAAACAAATACTTTTCTGTTTTCTTCTGGTAAAGATTTATAAATTTCTTTCCACTCTTCAAGCCCTTTTTTAAGTTCTTCAACACTTGAGGCTTTTAGAAAATACTTTGCGTTGCCGCCTATTTTAAAACTGGAATAATTTTTTAAAGGTACGTCCTGATGTATCATTGAGGTTTTTATTTTACTAACTGTTCTATTGCTTTTTCAAGCTGTGAATCATTTGTAGCATCTTTTGGATCCAAAACCGCTGTGGTGTCTGGAGTAAGTCCTGTTCCGTGAATCCAGCGTTCTTTTGGAGTAAGCCATTTAGAAATTGTAATATGAAGTCCAGCTCCGCTTCCCAAATCCTCTGCTTCCTGAACTGTTCCTTTGCCAAAAGACTGTTCTCCAACAAGAATTCCCCTTTGATAATCCTGCATTGCGCCAGAGACAATTTCCGCAGCAGACGCAGAGCCTTTATTTATTAAAACTACAAGCGGATATTTTGTTTTGTCTGTAAAAAGTCCTTGTCTTTCTACGTAAAGAGTTTGCTTATCTGTTCCGCTGTCCTGAATTACAACAGGAACTTTATTTCCAGCAACATCTGTTTGAGGCAAAAATTCGGAAGCAATATAAGTTGCGTCTGTTAAGTATCCCCCAGGATTATTTCTTAAGTCTAAAATTATTCCTTTAAAATTCTTTTCTTTTGCTACATCTGATATAAGCTTACTTACAAGCGCAGTCCAATCTTTATTTGTTTGATCTCCAAACTGAGAAAGCCTTATGTAAACTACCGAATCATCTGGATTTGCTTTAAGAGCATCTCCCATTTTAATATTTGGAATATCTTTAAGCTTCTTAACCCACCCATCAACACTTTTAACAGTTATTGTGTCGCGGGTAATTGTAATATCCTTTGTAGATGCGTCACCTTTATGCATAATGGTTAACACAACATTCGTACCTTTTGGACCGCGGATTACGCTTACAGCTTTGTTCAAATCCCATGTAGCAGTAGACTTTCCATCAACTTTAATAATCGCATCTTCCGCTTTTATTCCTGCTTTTTCTGCTGGAGACCCAACAAGAGGAGATATAACAATAATTTGATTGTTATTCATTCCAAGTTCTGCACCAATTCCTTCAAACTGCCCTGCAAGTCCGCTCTTAAAATCTCCATTTTGTACAGGCGGCAAATACATTGTAAAAGGATCATTAAGACTTCCAATCATTCCGCTTATAGCTCCGTTTAGCATTGCTTGAGGATCAAGTTTTGACTTGTCATAATAATTTTGCTGGAGTTTTGTCCATACAATCCAAAACTGAGAGAAATCAACTGTAGTAATGCCAGTTGGGGGCTCTTTATTAACAACGGAGATGTGAGGCGTATATTGTTTCCATTCAAAATTTACTTTATTTACGCCAAAGTAGTAGCCGACAAGAAGAGAAATAATTACTATTAAAACAATTCTAAATTTTCTTATTCTCTTTTCCATAGGGTGGCAAACAAATACCTACCACCTATTGTAGCAAGGTGGATTAAACTTCTCTAGAGACAAAAGGCAAAAGCGCTAAGTGTCTTGCATGTTTTATGCTTTGAGCAAGTCTTCTTTGATGTTTTGCACAAATTCCACTTCTAAGTCTTGGCAATATCTTGCCTCTCTCAGTTAAGTATCTTTTAAGAACAGATGAATCTTTATAAGATGGAACTGTCTTGTCTTTGCAAAACTGACATTTTTTAACTATTTTTATTGGTCTTTTTCTTTCTGCCATATTAAATTTAGAAAGGGATATCGTCAGGAGCTACTTCTGGCTCTCCCTCAGATACTGAACTTTCTTCCCCTACTTCTTCTTTTTTTGCTTCTTTTTTCTTTGCAGCTGGTTTTTCTTCTTCTGCTGCCGGCTCGGAAATCATTTTATCATCTTCAGGTCTTTTTGAATCGAGCAAAATCATATCGGAAATTATAATTTCCGTTGTGCTTTTCTGTGCTCCATCTTGCCCTTGCCATGTTCGTGTTGCAAGTCTTCCTTCAAGATAAACTTTTCTTCCCTTAACTAAAAATTGTGAACAAAGCTCTGCAAGCTTGTTCCAGGCTACAATTTTGTGAAATTCAGCCTCATCTTTTTTCTCGCCAGAATCTGTTGTCCAGTTTCTGTTAGTTGCGATTCCAAAAGTGCAAACAGGTGTTCCGCTTGGAGTATATCTTAGCTCCGGATCCCGGGTTAAATTACCTATAAGCTGAACTCTGTTTAAGCTTCTTGCCATATTATTTAGTTCTCAAAAGCAAATGTCTTATTATGTTATCGTTTCCTAAGATTCTTTTTTCAAGGTCAGATGGAACATTTTCGCCCTCTAAATCAAAGCTCAAGTAAATACCTGTTGTTTCTTTTTTAATTGGGTATGAAAGTGTTTTTGTTCCCAAATCCTGATCTTTTACAATTTTAAGCTCTCCAAGCCACCCTTTTACAGAGTCTAAAACCTTTTTTTTGTCTGCTTCTTTAAGCGAAGGACGCAGAACCAAAATTAATTCGTAATTACGCATGTTGCTATTTTATCGCATGAATGAAGCAAAAGCAAGCATGAATTCAGCTCCTCTGAGCTTGACAAAGCCTATAGTTTTTTGCTATAATCCGTGCCTATGACAACTATTGAAGCACCGGAGAGACATTCTATTGATTTTGCTGTTGTTATGCCCTATTCCCAAGACATAAGGGCAAATGGAGCGCAAGCTGGAACTTTTTATACAAATTTTGTAGTTAATGCTGCGGCAGAAGCTTACAAAGCAGGAGAAATTGGAAAAATAGTTCTTTGCGGAGAAGATACTTTTGGAAAAGACATGAAATCTACTTCTGCTATCCAAAGACAGGCGCTTGTTCACATGGGAGTTCCAAGAACAGACATCATAACTCTCACTGCGGATAATTTAAATAACACACCATTTCAAGTTGAGGCTGTTGCACAGTTTCAAAAAGACAATGGGCTTGAAGATAAAAATTTCACTTTTATTGACTTTCCTTTCCATGAAGAAAGAATAAAAAACTATTCTGCAGGATATAAACTTTTAAATGCTAAAACTGCGTCTGCAATTGACTTGCATAAAAAATATAGTCCGAAGTTTGATAGTAAGAAATTAGAACAAGCTGTTCCCCTTGATGAATATGAAAAACGCGAAACGAGTCTCACTGGAAGCTTTTTTGCTAGACAAATATCAAGAATAGATAAGAAAGGAAGAATTCACAAATTCATTACAAAAATACGCGGAATGGCTATTAATTCCAATAAAAGGGTTTTTGATAAAAACGGGAAAAGTCACCTTGAATTAGATATGACACTAGCAAGAAAACGTCTTGAAGAAAATATGGCTATCCATACCATTGTTGCTCTTGGAAAAAACATTGGAGTTGGATCTGGTTCTAAAGAAATTGCCAAGGACAATTTTTCACTAAGCATGGAGTCAAAAATGACATCCCTTGCAGCTGCCCAAAAATGGAGACCAGGAACAAAAATTATATTTGTTAGCGGCAAAACATCAAGAGGAGTAGATATATCAGAGACAATGGCTATGAAAAAGTATGCGCTAAGCAAATATGAAATCCCAGAATCAGACATAATTCTAGAAGAAGATTCCCTAGATACATCAGGCAATGCGGAAAA
>CAYYAC010000052.1:3061-4244 GCA_964469995.1 uncultured Gammaproteobacteria bacterium | reverse complement strand
CTAAATCAAAGATTGACTGTTTTCATTCTTGATATTAGAGAAGGACAAAAGGGAGAAGAAATAATAGTATCCAGAGCAAACAATGGGCTTATTGAAGGTCTTTTCAAGAGAGAAGTTCCAGAAGTTGCGCAAGGAAGCGTTGTTATAAAGGAAATAGCAAGAGAAGCAGGAAGTAGAACAAAAATTGCAGTTTCTTCAACGCAAAGTGGAATTGATCCAGTTGGAAGCTGTGTTGGACAAAAAGGAGTTAGAATTCAGGCAATTATTGCAGAGTTTTCAGGACTAGAAAAAATAGATGTTATTCAGTGGAATGAAAATCCAAAAAATTATATTGGTCAAGCTCTTTCCCCAGCTAAAAATGTTGATGTAACAATTGATGAAAAATCAAAAACTGCGCACGTTTCTCTTCCAAAAGAAGAACTGTCTTTGGCAATAGGAAAAGAAGGACAAAATGTAAGACTTGCATCAAAGCTTACTGGATACAGAATTGAAATAGAGGGAAAAGAAGGCGAAGAAACAGAAGCTGCTCAAAAAGAAGAAGTAAAGCCCGAAGAAATTAAAGTAGAAGCTTCAAATGAACAGCTAGAAGAAAAGGTAGAAGCTCCAGCAGAAGTTGAAACTTCAACTCCTGAAGATATTCAAGCGGCACAAGTAGAAAGCACAGCGCAGCCAGTGGAGGAAGTAAAAGAAGAAGCTATGCAAGAATCAGGAGAAGTAGTACCAGAAGAAAAAACAGAAACAGAAGAAAAGACAGAAGAAGTTAATCCTAGTGAAAATTAAACTATGAAAACTTTTTCTGCACAATTTAATTTATGGATAAAAACACAAAAAGTTCAGATTTCTACCCTCCTGTAGTTGCAGTTTTAGGTCATGTTGATCACGGAAAAACCTCACTTCTTGACGCAATCAGAAAAACTAATGTCGCGGCTCGTGAACACGGTGGAATTACGCAGAGCATTGGTGCTTCAAAAATAGAACTTATTCATGAAGGAAAGAAAAGATTTATAACTTTTATTGACACTCCAGGACACGAAGCATTTTCAAAAATGAGAGGCCGCGGCGCACAGGCTGCAGATATTGCGCTTCTTATTGTATCGGCAGTTGAAGGGATAATGCCTCAGACAAAAGAAAGCATAGAAATAATTAAAGCCTCAAAAGTTCCACTTATTGTTGTTTTAACAAA
>CAYYAC010000052.1:0-2961 GCA_964469995.1 uncultured Gammaproteobacteria bacterium | reverse complement strand
GCTCAGGTTAAAAGTGCAACTGTTGGAGAAGCAGTAGAAATTTTAGGATTTGAAAAGGTTCCGGAAGTTGGTTCTATTATCTCAAATACTAAAGATGCAGCCGTTTTGGAAACACCAGCTGTTCAAGCTCAAGTTAGTCCACAATCTCCTTATTCGCCTAATTTCGTAGAAAAAGAGCATCCTGTTTCTATAGTTTTAGCAGCAGATACTCAAGGTTCCCTTGAGGCGCTTCTTGCAGCTTTGCCGCCTGAAATAAATATTGTTCTTGCAAAAACAGGAGATATATCAACAGCAGATGTGCTTTTAGCAAAGCCTACAAATGCTCTTGTTATTGGTTTTAATAAAAAGATTTCAGGGGAAGTTTTAAATCTTGCAAGAACAGAAAAAGTTATTGCCATAAACTACAACTTAATTTATGAATTAATAGATCAATTGAAAGACGCCCTAGAAGGAAAAAAACTTTCTTTTGAAGAACAGGTTTTTGGGGTATCAACTATTTTGGCATCTTTTCCATTTGATAAACAGATAGTTTTGGGAATTAAAGTAACAGATGGGAGAGTTGCTAAAGGAGACAAAGTTAGAATTGTGAGAAAGGATACTATTATTGGAGAAGCGTCTGTTGTATCTGTAAGACAAGGAAAAAATTCTCTTTCTAAGGTTGAGTCAGGTCAAGAATGCGGAGTAATACTTTCACCCCAAATTGACTTTGCCATTTCGGATATGCTAATATCCCATGACTAATTATGAACGAATCTTCATATTCTCAAATCCAAGAACTGCTCGACAGAAGTGAAACTGTTGGAGTTGTAGTGGGTAAAAACCCAAGTGTTGATGAAATGGGAGCAGCTCTAGCTCTGTATTTATCTCTTCAATCTATTGGAAAAAAAGTATCAGTAGCTTCCGTAACAGAGCCAAATGTTGCTCTTTCAAGCCTTGTTGGAATTGATAAAGTTAAAGACAGCTTTGAAGCACAAGGCGGAGATTTAATTGTTTCTTTTCCTTATAGAGAGGGTGAAATAGATAAAGTTTCATATACTCTTGAAGAAGGCTCTTTAAATATAGTTGTAAAACCTGGAGAATTGGGTCTAAATTTTACAGAGTCAGATGTCGTTTTCAAAAGAAAAGGAGATTATCCTGGAATTATATTTACAGTTGGTGTTCCAAGAATTTCAGATTTGTCTTCTGTTTTTGATATTGCAGCCCTTAAAGACACTTTAATTATAAATATAGATAATAAAGCTGAAAACCAAGGATATGGAGACTTAGCCATAATTCATCCAGAATCGTCTTCTGTTTCAGAACAAGTTGCAAAAATAATAAACTCTTTAGGAATACAGCTAGATATGGATATAGCACAGAATTTATTGTCTGGAATTCTAAGTGCAACCAATAATTTTCAAACTCCAAATACAACTGCTATGGCTTTTGAAATGGCAGGAATGCTTATGGCAAAAGGAGCAGTTAGAAAAAATATGTCAAATGATTTTGAAGAAAGACCTTATGTTTCTCAAAATCCAGGAAGAGTTTTGGAAAATCTTTCAAGAATGCAAGAAAACAAACAAAAAAGATTTGATAATAGAAACAGGAATTTTCCACAAAAAAGACAGCCACAAAATCAGCCTATTCAGAATCAACCTGTTCAAAACAACCAGCCTGTACAAACTCAGGACGTTGCAGATAGGTTAGAAGATAATCAAAATCCGCCTGAAGAATGGTTTACACCAAAAGTATACAAAGGCTCCACGAATGTCTAAAATTTCCACTCTTGAGAATAGAAGCGGAAGCTGATATAATACATACTTAGTCTAAATTTATAAATATATGCCACTTTCACCAACAAGAAAACAGGAAGTCATAAAACAATTTCAAACCGTTGAAGGAGATACGGGAAGTCCTGAAGTGCAGATTGCACTTTTAACAACAAGAATTGACAGACTTGCAGAGCATCTTAAAGAACACATTCATGATGTTCATTCAAGACGCGGACTTTTGTCTATGATTGCAAAAAGAAGAAGACTTGTTAACTTTCTAAAAAAGGTGGATAAAACCCGCCATACTACAATAGTTAAGAAAATAGGAATTAAAGATAATTAATGGATAAAATACAAACCTCAGTAGAAGTAGCTGGAAAAGCACTCAGCTTTGAAACAGGAGAACTAGCCGTTCAGGCAACATCTTCAGTTTTAGCACGTCTTGGAGATACGGTTGTTCTTGTAACTGTAGTTGAAGGCGGTAAAACAGAATTAGATTATTTCCCTCTTTCTATAGATTACGTTGAAAGACTTTATGCAGGAGGAAAAATAAAAGGTTCTCGTTGGGTAAAGCGTGAAGGAAGACCATCCGATGAAGCAATTTTAGCAGGACGTCTTATAGACCGTTCAATAAGACCTCTTTTTCCAAAAGCATTCAAAAATGAAGTTCAGGTAATTGTAACTGTACTTTCTGTTGACGGAGAAAATGATCCAGATATCCTAGCTTTGAATGCAGTTTCAGCAGCAATCGCAATTTCAAGAATTCCATGGAATGGTCCAATAGCTGGAGTTAGAGTAGGACATGCAAATGGAGAAATTGTTATAAATCCAAAATCTGAAGAAAAGAAAGAAATGGACCTTGTTGCTTCTCAGTCAAAAGACAAAACAGTCATGATAGAAACTGGAGCAAATGAAATTTCAGAAGAAATTTTGGTAAAGGGAATTGAAGCGGCACACAAAGAGACTCAAAAAATAATTGCAGCAATAGAAGATTTAGTTAAGAAAGCAGGACAGAAAAAATTAGAAGTTCCTCAAGAAGATCATCTTCACGAAGCCGAAGCTTTAGTTGAAAAAGCATATAAAGAAGAAGTTGAAAAAATAATTGAACTTAGGGTTGGAAAAGAAGGCGGCGGAGATGAAACAGGAGAACTGGTTAATAAAATTTATGAAGACGCAAAATTGAAAGATCCAGCAGGAGAGCTTGATAAAA
>CAYYAC010000051.1:0-4352 GCA_964469995.1 uncultured Gammaproteobacteria bacterium | reverse complement strand
TGGTTTCTGTTTTTGAGAGAGTTTTTACTATTTCTCATGCATACCGCGCTGAACCATCTGTTACAACAAGACATTTATCTGAGACAACACAAATGGATCTAGAAATTGGATTTACCGATTTTAGTGAGCTTTTGGGTGTTTTTGAAAAGCTTGCGGTTGATATGGTGACTTTTGCAGAAGATAAATGCGAAGATTTATTTAAGCAATTTGGTTTTGAAAAAATTTCAAATGGTGATACTCCAAGACTTACAGTTAGGCAAGCTCAGGAAATAATCTTAAAAGAATTTGGAAGAGATTGCAAAAACGAAAAAGACTTAGCTCCTCAAGATGAGATAGATATTTGTAAATGGGCAAAAGATAAACACAATGGTGATTTTGTAACAATTACTCATTTTCCAACAATGGCAAAACCATTTTATACAATGCCTGATCCAAAAGATCCTGATTACAGCCTAAGCTTTGACCTCCTTTTTAGAGGAACAGAAATTATGAGCGGTTCACAGCGCATAAATAATTATGAGCAATTATTTAATAGCATTAAGCAAAGAGGAATGAATCCGCAAGATTTTGAAATGTATCTTATGGCATTTAAATATGCAATGCCACAAGAAGGCGGTTTTTCTTTTGGGCTGGAAAGAGTCACAATGAAACTTCTAAATCTATCAAATATCCGGGAGGCAAGTCTTTTCCCAAGAGACATGGAGCGCATAGATGAAAGGTTTTCTAAAAAAAATAAAGATTCAGATAGGTAAAGACAATCTTCTTGTTGCATTCAGTATATTATTTGCAGTTTTAGCTTTTGTGGTTGTTGCTGATATTTATCTTAGGTTTTGGCTTTGGCAAAATAATTTACCACTATCTCCGGTTAAGCAAATTTCTCTTTCGCAGTACCCTCAGCTTCAGAGTAAATTGGATCCGGATATAACGGCACAGGCAGCTGTTGCAATTGATGATAATTCCAAAACTGTTCTTTATTCAAAAAATGATAATTTACGTTTTTCTATGGCATCAACAACAAAAATAATGACAGCTCTTGTTGCATTGGACTATTTTAAACCAAACGACATTCTTACTGTCTATGATACAGACGTTGTGCCTGTTGTTGTGGGTTTTCCGCTGGGAGAAAAAATCTACTTCATGGATTCTCTTTACGCTATGCTTTTGCCATCTGGAAATGACGCGGCTCTTATGATTGCACAAAATTATCCAGGAGGAGAAAAAGCTTTTGTTAAAAAGATGAATGAAAAAGCAAAAAGTTTTAATCTTATGAATACTCATTTTGAAGATTCATCAGGTCTTTCTGATGATGATTATTCAACGCCACTAGAGCTTGCAAGACTCGCATCTGTTGCTTTAAAGAATAAGACGTTTGCAAAGATTGTAGCAACACAAAAAAGAACTATAGCTAATGTAGCTGGAACTAATGTATATGAGCTCTCAAGTATAGATGAATTATTAGGAAGAGATGGGGTTACAGGAGTGAAAACAGGATACACCCAGGAAGCTGGGGGAGTTCTTATTACTTCTCAGGAGGCAAACGGAAAAAGATTTATATTGGCTGTTATGAAGAGTCAGGATAGATTTTCTGATATTGAAAAAATATTGTCCCAAATTGAAGGAAATATTACTTTTGTATCCACGAATCGCTGACAGCAGAAACATAGGCTGTAAATCCATTGTTTCCTTGGAAAACAACAACCGGAAGAACATAATCTTGATTTTGGTCTGAAAGATAATATCCAAGACTTACTTTATTTATTGACACGCTATCTTTCCCATCAAAAGACGCAATATAGGCATCTCCATTTTTAAGTCTTTCATACGCTTGGCTTGATGAAAGTATTGGATATGTTGCAGATTCACTTGCTATGTTTTGATGGAAAAAATCAATTTTTACAACCTGAGGATCGCTTGGTCCTCCGCCAACAAAAACATTAATCGTTGAAGAGTTTGGATTTGGATAAACAACAGGAATTCCATTTAAATCATTTTGGAAAAAAGAAACCTGAACAACCTGTGTGTTAGATAAACTAGTTGCTGGGATAAGTGTTCCGTTCTTTATTGAGAAAAGAGAAGTTTGGCTTTTTTCTAAATTAACATCATTTGGCAAAACTCTCATGCTGGAAAGCAGGGCTTGGGCTTTGTTTATAGCTTCTGTTTGGTTTGGAAGATTTGATGATGATAATACTGCAGAATCGGAAAGATAGGCAGAAGTCAAATTAAAATTACCAAGAAAAATATCAAATATTATTTTCTTTGATAATCCAGAATTTTGGTCAGCACCTGTCCATTGATAAAGGCCATCAGATATTTGAATTGGCTGTCCGTTAAATCCCGCTGCCGATATTTTACTAGATGTTTTATCAAGAGCTAAGAGATCTGGTAGTGGTTTTGAAGTTTTAAATACAGATTCTCTGTCTGGAAAAACAGGGAGTGCTCCGGTAACAGTATCTATAGAATATGACAAATTCTTATTTGTTTGACTTGCTGGAAAAGTTATTGCTGGCAATTTTCCAAATGATACAGTTGGCGGGGCAGGAGGAGTTATTTTATCTTTAACTGCAGTAAAAACTCTAAAAAGTATTAGTAACAAGAGTATGGAGCCAATTCCAATGGCAGCCCATCTAAAAAAACTTTTAGTTGCAGCGGTTGCTTTGCTTAATGTGAGCATATCTTGAGTATAAGAAAAACTTAAGGTACAATGCAAATACTTATGGTTATTGTCCGTTTTGCTCCAAGCCCAACAGGAATTCCCCATGTTGGAAATATAAGAACAGCTATTTTTAATTATTTTTTTGCAAAAAAAGAGAAGGGTAAATTTATTCTAAGAATTGAAGATACAGATCAAGCAAGAAAAGTTGAGGGAGCAGAGGATATCATAAAGGAATCATTAACTTGGCTCGGCTGTCTTTGGGACGAATATATTGTTCAGTCTGAAAATGTTGAAACATACAAAAAATATGCTAACGAGCTATTAGAAAAAGGATTGGCAAAAAAAGATGGAGATGCTATTCGTTTTATTACTCCAAAAGAGGGAAAGACTTCATGGATAGATAAAGTAGGAAATAAAAAAATAGAATTTGAAAACAGCGAGATAGAAGATTTCATAATTTTAAAAACTGATGGATTTCCAACGTACCATTTGGCAAATATAATTGATGATCATGCTGAAGGAGTTACGCATGTAATCCGTGGGGAAGACTGGATTCCTTCTGCTCCAAAACATATTATGCTTTACAATGCTTTTGGCTGGAATGTGCCGGAATTTGCACATGTGCCAAACATTTTAGGAACAGACAATAAAAAACTTTCTAAAAGGCGCGGGGCAAAATCAGTTTTGGATTTTAGAAAAGAAGGATATCTGCCCGAAGCACTTTTAAATTATTTAATGCTTTTGGGCTGGTCTCCAAAAGACGATAGGGAAATTTTAGAAAAACAAGAAATTGAAAATATATTTGCTTTGGAAAATGTAAATGTAGCTCCTTCTGTTTTTGATGAAAGAAAATTGGAATGGATGAATGGTGAATATATCCGAAAGATGTCAAATGAAGAACTTAAGAAGAAAATCCAAGCATTTTCAGAGGTAGATGAAATAGATGATAAGTTTTTGGAACTTGCAAAAAGCAGAATGAAAACGCTTTTGGATTTTAAAACTTTAGTAATGCCGCTTATTAATGGAGAAAAAATAGAATTATCAAATGAAGAAAAAGAAATATCAAAAAAACTTTTAGAAAAATTGTCAGGAGTTGATAATTGGAATAAAGATTCAATCCTTGCTGTTCTTAAAGAAGTTATATCTGATGGAATAAAAATGAAAACAATTTACAAAATATTTATTGGGAGCGAAAACGGACTGCCTCTTCCTGAAAGTCTTGAAATTATCGGTAAAGAAAAAACCCTCGAATTATTATCTTGAAGAAGATTCTAATGTGTCGCCAATATTACTTGACTAGATATTTTAGATATGCTTACAATAGTGCTAGGTTAGCAAGATGAATAAAATAAGAAAAACAAAATCATCCAGTTCAAAAAAAAAGACAATTCTATCATCAAGAATTATATTGCTGGCGCTGGCTGGGTTTCTTACTGTAGTATTTTTTGGAAAAAACATTACTCTTCTTCTGCAAAATCAAGTGCTTGGCACAAGCATATATATTGCTAAAGGGGATGATTCTGGCACAGAAGGCTCAGGTTCCGGTTCATCGGGCGGAGGAGGATCCTCCAGTGACAGCCATTCAGGCAGCGATTCAAGTGGGTTGGGAAGTGGTAGTTCACAGGACTCAGGTTCGTCAGGAGGTAGCGGTTCGGTAATTTCCAATAGCCCCTCTGTAGAAAAGACCGAAACAAGAGAT
>CAYYAC010000050.1:0-4359 GCA_964469995.1 uncultured Gammaproteobacteria bacterium | reverse complement strand
GAATTTTCTTTTTGTTGATACCTACATTTATGCTTTCTTTTGGAGCAGAAAGTGTGAAGTATTCAATAGTTCTTGCTGCTATGGGATTAGTATTATTTACAGGTGGAATTACACTGTCCAACAAACAATATAAATACGCCGGAATTTTTGGAATTATAGTTTCTGTTCTGCCGCAAACCTACAATTACATACTTATTCTTCCTAGATGGCTCGCTGTGGGAATTGTGGGAGTAATATTTATTTCAATTGCAATTTTTCTTCTTCTTAACAAGAAAACTACCACCCCAAAATCTTAAATTTATACTAGCCGAAGGTGATCATATACACTTCAGCCGTGGTATACTTAACACTTATGTTAATTTCAGCTCAACATTTATCAAAGTCGGTTGGCGCAAAGACTCTTTTTACAGATCTTGACCTACATATTAGTCCCGGAGAAAAAGTTGCACTAATAGGACGCAATGGCCAAGGTAAGTCTACGTTACTAAATATTATTGGCGGCATGGATTCCGATTTTCATGGAGAATTAAGCACTAAAAAAGATCTTACAACAGTTCTTACCAAACAAGAGCATCTAACAGATGATTCCCATACTGCTCTTGAATATATTTTAGAAAGTGTCCCTCATTTTTATGAATATGAAAAAGTTCTGGCAGATTTTGAAAAAGGAGACCACTCTGATATGCACCACTACACAGAAGCCCAAGATTACTTTTCAGAAAATGGATATTACTACATTAAAGACTTAATTCTAGCAACCCTAAACGATTTTCAAATATCAAATGAAAAGGCGGCAAACCCACTTTCTACTCTCTCCGGTGGAGAAAAAAGGTATGTAGAACTTACCCGCATGATGTATTCAAAAGCAGATCTTCTACTTATTGATGAGCCAACAAATCATATGGATTACCTTGGAAAAGAACAATTTATTGCGTGGATGCAAATGGTTGAGGAAGGAGTTCTGGTTGTAACTCATGATAGAGATGTATTAAATCATGTAGATAGAATTATTGAACTTAAAGACAAAAATATTTCTTCTTTTAAGGGAAACTATGAGGCATATATAAAACAAAATGCGGCTCAAACTACAAGTTCTGTTGTAATGTACCAAAACCAAATAAGAAGGCTTGCAGAAGCAAAAAAACGCGTTGAATGGGGACTTGCTATGAGAGCAAAAAGCAAAGCATGGAAAATAAGGTATGACCACTGGGTAAAAGATTATGAAAAAATAGAAGCAGCAATTGTTAAACCTTCTTTTTGGATAGATCAAGAGTCTGTAGAAAATTTGGATAAAGCCGTCTCTGATTCATATAATAAATTTAAAGAGAAAAATGTAAAAATTACAATTGCTGAAAATAAAGGACGAATAAGTCAATTGCTAAATGTAAAAAATCTCTCTCTTGGATATGACAAACCTCTTTTTTCTAACATTTCATTTAATGTAGGAAATGAAGGGAGAGTTTTTATTAAGGGTAGAAATGGAGCCGGGAAAAGTACGTTAGTCAGAACAGTTTTGTCTCAATACAAAGGCGAGCTACCCGCAGCTAAAATTTTTGAGGGAGAGATAAAACTTGCTGTAAGTTTAAGGATTGGAGAATATGATCAGGAAATAGATCCTAAGTATTTACCAATGACGCTTGAAGAGGCAATTACTCACGTATATAACAGCCATGATATTCCGGTTGATATAAGACTTTTAAAAAGCACTATGGCTCAATATTTATTTGATACAAAAATTGATGCCGAGCAGAAAATTGAAAATTTATCAGGAGGACAAAAAGCCCGCTTTCAATTAATTAAAATGTTTGCAAACAAACCAAATCTTTTAATCCTTGACGAACCAACAAATCATTTAGACTTACCGTCAATCGAAGAACTTGAAAATGCTCTACTTTCATATGAGGGAGGAATTCTCTACATTTCGCACGACACCAACTTCATCTCAAAACTCGGCGGGGAAGTAATAGAGCTTTAAAATCGAAAAGCGAATGGAAAAACAAGCGCTTTAAGGGAGGTTAAGGAAAATTAAAGGAAGTTAAGGGTGATTATTTTTTGATTTTAAATAGATAAAAGATACCTGCGGTTAGAAATAAAATCAATGCTAGCGCAAAAGCAATAACAACATATATATCTATACCTAAAATGCTGACAATTGAGAGCGGTGTGCCGGGCAAATAAATATTATTTACTGAATCCGAATCCACTTTTTGATTTTTTTTGCTTTGTATAACTTTTCCTGCACCTTCGCTAGCAGGCTGAACTACCTCAACATCATATATACCGGCCGCAGGCACTGAAATAATATAATTACCCATAGGGTCTGTAGTTTGGCTTGATACTTCTTTTTGAGAATTTGTGTCTTTATAAATAACTTTACTTCCGGAAGTATTACTATCCAAATTTGTAACTCTTCCTGCAACCTGTTCACTTGCATAAACATGGAAATTAAAAACTAGCATAAAAATAAACGTAATTAATGGAAATATTTTTAATTTCATAAGTTTATTCCGGCGGCTGCCAACCACCATATCTTAATTTAGAATCTAACGCTTGAATAATATAATCCGTCCAATCTACTATTCCGTCACTATTCATATCTTTCCACACTGAATCTACTCCTACCCTTGTGGTGCAGTCCACTTTCTCGCGATAAACCGGACCGATATTTCCCGTGCTTGCGGCACCCGGCCAGCCCACTACTCTAAAGAAAATATCTTTACCGCATCCATTGACATATTTTGACCAATAATATGGCAAGCTTATAAAACTGAAATGTTTTGGTGTAAGTCTTATTTGAGCGGCATATGATGGACTTGTTAATGTCCCAAAATTTCCGTCTCCGGCATACGCTACGTTAAAAATTGTATCAGCATTTGAAGTAACAGGTACACCATTTACAAAATATCCAAAACTGGATGAGGTAGTTCCTCCAAAATCTTGCCTAAATGATACATCTATCATCCAATTTGGTGCAAATCCCGGATAAGTGAAAGCAAGAACTGCATAAGTTCTTAAAAATTTAGAGTCGTCAAGCTTATATCCACCAACTCCATAGAGAACGTTAGGATCAGGAGTTGGAGTTGGCGGAACTGGTGTAGGTGTTGGTGTTAACGTGGGCGTTGGTGTTAAAGTTGGCGTTGGAGTATTAGTTGGTGTGGGAGTATTTGTTGGTGTTGCCGTTGGAACCAAGGTAGGCGTAGCCGTTGGCACAGGCGTAGATGTAGGAGTTGGAATTGGTGTTAATGTAGGTGTAGGAGTTACCAGACAATTTTCATCTTGGAGAATTGGCTTACACCAATAGCAGCTTGCAGAGGGACCATCATGCCCGGGACAGCCGGGCTCAACAACACCAAATTTATCATACTTTGCATCTTCATATTCAATTTTAGATTTGGGGCTATAACAAAGAACCGCAGAATTTCCGCACTTTGATAAAAATATTTCTTCAAGTTGTTGCGCATTAAAATTTTCCTCTAGATTTGCGTTATCTATTAGGTCATGTGTACATGAGGGAATTTCTGATAGTGCTTTTCCCAAACCAAGCTGCGCAGTACAAGCCGGATCACTATTCCACGGAAGCGATTTTTCTTTAGCAAAATGATCAATACTTGATGTAATAAAATCGCGCGTTACTGCTTTTGCTGCAATATCGTTAGTTTTATTAAACTGATCAAGCGGATTAACAGCAGCAATGACAATTGCAAGAAGTACAGCCAAGATCCCAATAACAACTAATATTTCGATTAGAGTAAAACCTCGGGCAGATTTTGGCATACACTAAGTATGCTTGGGTCAAAAACTACTGTCAATCTGCAAACTGGAAAAGTAGATAAAAAAAGAATTTATAACTCCCATTTGGTATAATGCTCACTATGAGTCAGCGAACAGAAAGGGACTCTTTCCCTCACCCAAGAGAACTTGGTATTGATTTAACAGCAGAAGCTCGAAAAAGAGTTCTTTGGCCTAAGGTTGGATTAGTTGGGAGCTTACGTACGGCTTACACTGAAATGATCAGTTTGTACAGGGACTTTGGAAAACATAAAGTTGATGCATTGGTTCCATGGCAACTTTTTGATTATCCCGATGATCTCGCAGAAAGGTTTAGCATAGAAACCCACCTTTTAAGAGTTCTTGCTTCGGACATGATTTATATAGTTAACCCCGGCGGTTACATTGGTGCCAACACTACCTTAGATATTGGAGCAGCAGTTGGCAAAGGTAAGACCACATATTCTATGGAAAAACTTTCCGATAGAGGAATTGCAATGACAATAGATGGAATAAAAACTCCGGCAGAAATCATCTCCCTCGCCTCGCAGTATAAAGGTAAAAGTGGACAGAAAGGAATTTATAGAAAAA
>CAYYAC010000049.1:0-4480 GCA_964469995.1 uncultured Gammaproteobacteria bacterium | reverse complement strand
CGAAATTCCAAAGGATTTACTTGAAAGAGCTAAGACAATGCCGGTTTATGTATTCTTTTCAAACCAACAGGAATTTGCAGATCAGATTTCTTCATGGCCTCTAACGCTTGTTTTGAAATACCAGAAAGGTTCGCTTGGAAAGGCATACTCAAAACTTTACCAAGTTAATTCAAAATAGCCATGCTTCCAAAAAGGTTTAAGAATTTGGTCTATTCTCTTAAATATTACATACTCTTTTTTGTTGTAATATCTTTATTTTTTCTACCCATATTTAAGGGATATGTTCCATTTCCTGGAGACTTGCTTGTTAGCTTTTACGAGCCATATAAAGCATACCCAGTATTAAATTATGAAAATGGCGCAGCGGTACCAACTAAAAATCAAGATACAGATGTTGCAAGGCATATCTTTCCATGGAAAAGCTTTTCAACAGAATCAATTAAAAAAGGCGAGATTCCTTTTTGGGATCCACATAATTTTTCAGGAAATCCGCTTATGGCAAATTTTCAATCAGCTGTTTTTTATCCCATAAATTTAATTTTTTTGCTTCTTCCATTCTTGTCAGCTTGGACTTTATATATTTTTATTTCACCTGTACTTGCGGCTGTTTTTACTTTTCTCTTTTTAAGAGAAATAAAGCTGAGTAAAATTGCAAGTTGCTTTGGGGGACTTGTCTTTGCGCTATCTTCTTATATGGTTGTGTGGTTGGAGTACGGAAATATTGACCATACTTTTATGTGGCTTCCTCTTGGGCTTTTATTTACTGAAAAAATAATTAAAGGAGACGGCATTAGAAATAATTTATATTTAATAGCTGCTCTTTTTATGTCAATTCTTGCAGGGTATATACAGGGATTTTTCTATATCTTAACTATCATATTTGTTTATTATTTAGCAAAGAATTTTCAATCTAAATCTTTTTCTTTCAAAAAGTTTATAATTTTTATTTCAACACTTATTTTTCCTGTTTTTCTTACTCTTTTTCAAACTTTACCAACGCTTGAATTATTCAAACTTTCTACTAGGTCAAATTATTCATTGGACCAAATTAAGAACTTACTGAATCCATGGTGGTATTCTATAACAGTTGTAGCCCCTAATTTTTTTGGTAATCCTGCTTCAAATAATCATTGGTTTTATGGTACATACATAGAAAGAGTCTCGTACTTTGGAACAATACCATTTATTTTAGCGACTTTTGCTGTTTTAAATTTTAAGAAAAGAAAAGAAATTTTAATTTTTGCGGGCATTGGTATTTTGTCTTTTATTCTTTCTCTAGACATTTTGTTTACGAAATATTTTTTCCAAATTCCGATACCTGTTCTTTCTACAACCGTTCCAACAAGAATGCTTTCTGTTTTTGAGTTTTGTGGGGCTATACTTGCTGCAATAGGTTTTGATTTCCTTAGGGAAAAATACAATAAGAAATTATTTACATCAATAGTATTTGTTTTTGTGATTATTATAATTTCCTGGATTTTTGTATTTTCTATTGGAAAAATTATTAAAATTGATCCAATAAATATTTCCATATCTAAGAAAAATTTAATTGTCCCATCTGTAATAATCCTTCTGTTTTCAGGAATTATTTTTGCGTGGTTTAGAAAATTTAAATTTTCTCTTGTGCTAATTTTTGTCCTTACTTTGATTGAGCTCTTTTATTTTTTTGATAAAATCACACCTTTTTCTCCGAAAGAATTTGTTTATCCAAACACTCCCGTCATTTCCTTTTTGCAAAAAAATGCTG
Source organism: uncultured Gammaproteobacteria bacterium (assembly GCA_964469995.1). Lineage (GTDB taxonomy): Bacteria > Patescibacteriota > Microgenomatia > Levybacterales > UBA12049 > JACPDD01. Next base: position 2,733 of record CAYYAC010000049.1, on the reverse strand, counting down.
GAATAAATAGGTTTTGGGGATATGGCAGCGGATATATTGAAAGCGATTTTCAGACATACGACAATACATTTTCTCCAGAAGGAGTAGATCCCATTCACATAGTAAGATACGCAACGCTTTTGCAAGCTTCCGCAAATGGTAAATTATCTGCAACTCTTGCAAGGCCAGATGCAAATCTGGCGCCGGGATTTGGATCAACAAACTTTAAAGATAATAAATACCGCCAGAGACTTCTCAATTTATTGGGAGTTAGATATGTTTTAAATAAATTCGGCTCAGATTCTCCTGATTTTATTACTTTTCCAGATGGTGTCTATAGGTTTATCTATCATGACGGCGCATACCAAATTTATGAAAACAAAGAAGCATTGCCTCGTATTTTTCTTGCATCAAAGTATACAGTAGAGAAAAATGATCAAAAAATATTGGATAAAATATTTGATACTAATTTTCAGTTAAGTCAAAATATAATTCTTGAAGAAAATTTGAATCCTGCCGCTCCTTTAGAGAAAGATAATAATGCTAAAGTAAAAATTAATAGTTACGAAAATAATAGCGTCTCTATTTCTGTTTCTTCAAAAACCAATATGCTTTTATTTCTTTCTGATACATATGCCCCTGGATGGAAAGCAGAAATTGATGGAAAAGAGACCAGAATATACAGAGCTGATTTTGCGTTCAGAGCGGTTGTTGTGCCAAGCGGAAGTCATGTAGTAGTTTTTTCTTATATTCCTGAGTCATTTATTTTAGGACTTAGAATCTCTCTTGTATCATTGCTTTTGCTTGTTATATTATTTATTGTTTTAAAATCTTATGAAAAAAAGAAATAATCTAATCTTCTTGTTGCTTTCTGTGTGTGTTATTCTCCCTGCTCTTTTTGGTTTATTTCATTCAGGATTTTTCTTATCTGATGACGGAAACTGGATGGTTATAAGATTTTCTGCTTTTTATGAAGTTCTAAGAAGCGGGGAGTTTCCGGTAAGGTTTCTTACGAGACTTAGTAATGGGTATGGGTATCCAGTAGCTGATTTTTTATATCCCCTTTTTATGTATCTGGCTGTTCCGATACATATTTTAAAATTGAATTTCGTAGACAGCATCAAAATAGTTTTTGGATTAAGCTTTATTTTTTCCTCTGTGTTTTCATTTCTTTGGCTTAGGAAATTTTTTGATAATACTTCTTCATTTGTCGGCAGCACTGTATATTCCTATTTTCCTTACCATTTATGGGATATGTATAAGAGAGGGTCTATAGGAGAGATGCTTGCTCTTGCTATTGCCCCTTTTATATTTTGGCAAATTGAGAGGGGAAGTCTGATTTTAACGTCAATTGGAATTGCACTCTTAGTTCTTGCTCATAATACAATAGCCGTGTTATTTTTACCTCTAATAGTTTTATATATGTTTGTAGATGTTTTTATATCAAAGAATAAATTTAAGCTTTTTTGCAAATATATTTTGGAAATAATTTTGGGAATGTCACTTTCCGCTTTTTTTTGGATACCTGCTCTTTATGATTTAAAATATACCGTATTTTCAAAAACCCAAGTCTCTGATTTCAGTAGATATTTTGCAGATTTAAATCTAATTGGAATGTCTTCTGTTTTAATAATTTCCTTAGTAATTTTATTAATAATTCTTGGAAAGATTGAAATTAAGAAACATAGACTTACCTTAATGTTTTTAGCTATTGGATTCTTGTCAATCTTTCTGTCATTAAACATAAGTATAAATTTTTGGAAAATTTTTCCTGTTTCTTTTGTGCAATTTCCATTTAGAATATTGTCAGTTTTGATGGTTTGTTTGGCTTTCTTGTCTTCGGTTTGCGTATCTGTATTTAAAGATAAATCAAAAATCCTTATTTCTGTTGTGATATTATTTCTCGCCATTTTTTCTTCATGGAAATTCTTATTTCCACAAAATTATCAGTATTACCCGGATTCTTTCTATTCAACAAATCAGGATTCGACAACAGTAAAAAATGAGTATATGCCAAAATGGGTGAAAAATTTGCCTGCAAATAATACCTCGGCAGCGGTAGTTCTAAATGGACAAGAAAAACTTAACATTTTAGATGTGAGCCCAAATATGGTTTCTGTTCAGGCGTACTTTGCAGAAAATAGAATTGTGCAATTTAATAAAGCTTACTTTCCCGGATGGATAGTTAATGTAGATGGACAGCAGGCATCAATAGACTATAATAGTAATGGTCTTATTAGGGTTGCTGTTCCAAAAGGAAATCACTCTGTGATATTGAGATTCCAGGAAACCGGTATAAGAATTTTTGCTGACGTCGTTTCTTTATTGGGGGTGGTGTCTATTGCGTTCCTATTTATAAGAAAGAAAATATGAAATTATTAAAATTAATTTTTCCAATTATAGTAGTTGTTGCACTTTCTTACTTTGCAATTAAGCCGCTTTTTATTCCAGGATTCTTTCCAATACATGATGATACCCAAGTTGCTAGGGTTTTTGAAATGTCAAAATCTCTTAAAGATGGGATGTTTCCAGTAAGGTGGGTTTCTGATTTGGGATACGGGTATGGATATCCAATTTTTAACTTCTATGCACCACTGGCTTATTATGTTGGTGCGCTTTTTCAGCTTGTTGGGTTTAATGCATTAGCTGCAACAAAAATTATGATGGGTTTTCCTCACTGAATGCAGCCTGTACAGCCGGACATAAGGAAATTGTCGAACTCTTGTTAGATGAAGCAAAAAAAATATTTTCAGA
>CAYYAC010000048.1:0-4480 GCA_964469995.1 uncultured Gammaproteobacteria bacterium | reverse complement strand
AGCCTACTATATCAAAAATTTTAATTTTTGTCTTTTTTCCTGAAATAAACTGCACCTGATTTCTTTTGACGTTAAAATAATTACTTAATGCTTCAATGACCGCCATGTTGGCTTTTCCTTCCAATGGAGGAGCGCTTACATAAACATGAAGTGTTCCCAGTAGATCTTTTTCCACCCGTGGTTTTTTGGAATTTGGGTGTGCAATAACCTCAATTTTCATAATTTATTATAGCAAACCTCTTTCATAAAGTTCTCATATTTGATAACCTTAATTTATGAGCGGGAAATTGATTAAAGACGCACTGGGGTGGGGAACTGCGCTTTGGCTTATTGGCTATGTGCTTGGTATTGTTCTTTTTTCGGTTGTTCCGGCTTCTATGATAGGTTGGGTTATTTCTCCAATTGGAATAATTATTACGCTTTGGGTTTTGTTTAAGAAAATAAAAGGAGATTCTTTTAGATACTATGTTATTTTAGCTTTTGTATGGACTGCTATTGCTATTGTCTTGGATTATTTTTTGCTTGCCTTTTTCATCCCTGCAGATGGATATTATAAGTTAGATGTTTATCTATATTACGCACTAACCTTCATCTTGCCTCTGATTGTTGGGTGGAAGAAAAAATAACCCCCGGCAAAAATCCCCAACGTGATATAATATATTTATGAATAATGGTGCGTCTGGTGAAGGAGAAAAACAGGCTTTCAGAGAGCGTTTGACGGAAGGTCAAATTGTTTACCTTGCAGAGCCCGACAACATACTTGGAGCTCGGAATCCCGATTTTAACTTGGTAGTAAAGAAAGCATCAGTAACTGCTGCCAGTGGACGTCACTATCCTTTTGTTATACCTTGGGAAGATTTAACTAAAGAACCAACAAGGGGAATGAATGTTTCTAAATCTCCTAGGGAATTATTTACAACTGACGAAATCAAATCCATAGCTGAAAGACAGGGGGAATTTAAGGGAAGAGAAATAGATGATTTAATCGCTGACCCAGCGACAAACAGGAGGCTTGCAATTGTATTATCGGAAGAAACTCGAGAACGAATGGGAGATGATTTTACTAGAAATCCTAAGGATCCTGAAGCTTAAAATATTTGACGAAATTACGTAGGGAACTAACCCTGACAAAAATCCCCTAAGTCTTGTTGATTTTCTGCTTTGTAAATCGTAGAATATCCCATTATGTCAGCGAAAGTAGAGCAAATAAAATTTATATCTCCGAGAAAAGAGATTGTTGTTGATTCTCAAGAGATAGGCACTGAAACCTTTAGGCGCATAGATTTTTTTGAACCCATGGCTTCTGTTTTGGTGTTTTGTGGGATTGATAATGTAGCTAGAGTTTTAATCCAGCCAAGATATGAAAAGGCTTTGCAAGACTTTGATGCTGTGGTTTTTGAAAGTAAAGATGACGATAATGGAATACCTATAGAATTGGACAAAGAAGGATCAATTTCTGTTAGCGGAGAGCAGGAGTTATCAGTTATACGTTGGAGATATTCTAAGGGAAGGGGGCATCGTGCTGAAAGAGCCCATTTTGATAAAGAAGTCCTTGTTTGTGTGTCTTCGGAGGATGGTTTTGTTGATGAAAACAAAGGGTCATTAGAGCCTTTAGCTATAAAATAACCTCGGCAAAAATCCCCGTTTGGTATAATTGATTTATGGAGAAGACAAAGATTTGCAGCAGGGGACATAAATATAGCGGAAGCAGTTTCTGTCCAGTATGTTGGCCGGGTGGCTTAAAAAAGAAAAAACCTTCCACAAAAACCTCCGTTCCAAAATCCAATTGACAAAAAAAGAAAAGGCAAAAGCGCTGCTAGAATTATCTTCATGAATTTGAGCGTTGGGATTGTTGGCTTGCTTAACGTTGGGGAGCCTAAGTGTGATTTTATTTTCCAGTCTGATTAACTGCTGGAGTGATTTTGCGTGGAGTTTTTACTTGATTACTTGGTTTGAAAACATATTTTTCAGTACCATCTGCTTCTTTAATCTTTGACATTTTTCCAGCAACTTCATACTTGTCTGAAATCTCCAAATGAGATCCTGAAGGAGCTAGGGGGATAGTAGGAAAGTATGTTATTCCTCCGTCCACCACCATTCCAACAGAAAGACTTTTTGGATCAGCTGTTTCATGTAGATTGTAAAAATCAGTTTCTGTTGTAAGCCAATTTACTATGAGTGCTTTTCCAGCAGGCACAAGTATCGGAACGCTAACTGTTTTTTTACCGGCTTTTTCGGGATAACCTTGAGTTTTCAAAAGAGGAAGATTTGCATAAAGATCTGGATGATTTACTAATTCCCTGAGATCAATATTTGGTATATTTTTTTCTTCTTCCGGACTAATTCCGCAAGCAGTTAGAGCCGCAGCTGCTCCTCCAGCAAGAAGAGCTTTTAAAACAGTTCTTCTGCTTAAAGATCTCTCTAAAATAGATTTTGTTTCGGCTGCTTGGGGAGTTTCTGTAACTTCTGACATGCGTAGATTATATCACATGATATAATCTCTTAATGAATTTGTCTGTTGGAATAATTGGTCTGCCAAATGTAGGGAAGAGTACTTTGTTTAATGCGCTTCTTAAAAAGCAGCAGGCTTTGGCTGCAAATTATCCTTTTGCCACAATTGAGCCTAATGTTGGAATAGTTCCAGTTCCAGATGAGCGCTTAACAAAACTTGGAGAAATTACAAAAGAAGAAGAAAAAATGACAGGTCTTCCTCCTATAAAACCTGCAACTGTAGAATTTGTAGATATTGCTGGAATTGTAAAAGGAGCTTCAGAGGGCGCAGGGCTTGGAAATAAATTTTTAACTCACATAAGAGGAGTCACAATTATTGCTCACGTTGTACGTGCTTTTGAAGACGAGAATGTTATTAAAGAGGGAAGTGTAGATCCAAAAAATGATTATGAAGTTGTACGTACAGAATTAGAATTAGCAGATTTAGACGTAAAGGGAGATTTCTTAGCACAAAAACAGGAAATTACAGTTTTAAATGTTTCGGAAGCAGATTACAACACAGCATCTATTGAAAAAATCACAAATGAATACGTTGCGCTTCTAGGTAAACCCAAAGAGGATATTATTGTAATTTCCGCCCAAATTGAAAGTGAACTGGCAGGCTTGTCTGAAGAAGAACAAAAGCAATATCTAGCAGATTTGGGTTTAGAGCATTCAGGACTGGAGCGTTTAATTCAAAAGGCATATGAAAAACTTGGTTTAATATCGTTTCTAACCTGCGGGGAAAAAGAGGTAAGAGCATGGACTATTAAAAAAGGAATAGATGCGCAAAATGCAGCAGGTGAAATACATACAGATTTTATAAAAAAGTTTATTAAAGCAGAAGTTGTGTCCTACGAAGATTTTATTTCAAATAATGGTTGGAAGGGAAGCAGGGAAGCTGGAAAAGCAAGGCTTGAAGGCCGCGATTACATAGTCAAAGACGGGGATGTAATTGAATTTAAAATTGGCTCCTAGTAAGTTTTCTTCTTTTTCTTCTCTCGGGTCTAGATGGATTTCTTACTTCAATTAGATAGTGGTAATATGTTCCATCATGTTTTCCAATTTCATTTAGTCTTTTAAACTGAAGTTGATCAGCTCCTGCCGAGTAATTATCCGCAGTAATCCAAAGACCAGTTTTTATAGGTCTTGCAAATCTTTTCCATTTTGAAGCTTTTGTTGGATTTTTTGTTTTTTCGCGTCCATAAAGTATCCTATTGCTTCTTGCAATGATTTGAGGAAATTGAAATACAACAAGCAAGCTGTCATATCTTATGTTTGGTCCGGCAAAGTCTGCCTTATCCATAAACTTCCTGGCATTTGGTCTGTCTAGAATTGTAAATTTAGGAGCGTCTAGACCCAAACCTCTTATTAATGGCAAAGCCCTGCTTTCTGGGTTGTGCATTTTGTAATTTTGATCAAAGATTGCTGCCATTAAAGCAGATGTTTCTTGAACAAATTGGTAGGTCTTATTAAGAAGCCTTCCGTTTCTTCTAAGAGTAGAATCTTCCAAGCGGACTTGTATATGAGGGTTTTCCAAAGATATTGGTCTTCTTATATCAATTGGAGGCGCAAAAGGCGTCTGGGATCTTCTTTCCATTCGGAAATTTTAGCACACCCTGTCAACCTAATCCAGATGATTATATGGTTTGAAGAACTTGTCTTGGCAAATTTCCTCTTTGGCTTTGGGCTGCTTTTCTTAGCATTTTTCCGTATGGGTCAAGCGTAAACAAAAGAATTCTTCTTGCAATACTCTCTTTAAGAGTTTCCAAAAATACACTAGAAGACCATTTCCATTTGGAAACAAGATTTTTGTGATGGTTTGAAATTTCACTTACAACATCTTCCGATGCAACAGTTTTTGAAATTTTTACACCATATCTTTCAAATAGAGTTTTAGCATTTTTCAAATGTCCTGTTTTTCCAATAGAGAAAAGTGCATTATCTTTTAAATGTCTGTTTCTAATTATTTTTGCAACGCTTTCTGCGT
>CAYYAC010000047.1:0-4637 GCA_964469995.1 uncultured Gammaproteobacteria bacterium | reverse complement strand
AAAAGTCAGTTTCAAAAATAAAACCAGTAGTGAAAAAAGCAGTAGCTCCAAAAGCAGCTCCTGTTAAAAAAGCAGTAGAAGCACCAAAAAAACAAAATGGTTTAAATGTTCAGATGTTTACCGTAACAGGAGCATCAGCTGGAACAATTGAACTTCCTAAGGAAATTTTTGGAGCAGAAATTAACAAAGCACTTGTTTCTCAAGCCGTAAGAGTTTATCTTGCAAATCAAAGAACAGGAACAGCATCAACAAAATCCAGAGGAGAAATTAATGCATCAAAGAGAAAAATTTGGAGACAAAAAGGAACAGGACGCGCACGTCACGGAGCACTTTCTGCGCCTCTTTTTGTTGGAGGAGGAGTTGCTCACGGACCAAAGCCAATAGACTTTTCCCTTAAGCTTCCAAAGAAAATGAAAAAATTAGCTTTGATTTCTGTTCTTTCCAGCAAGCTTGTCGATGGCCAAATAAAAGTTTTATCAGGTATTGAAAAAGTAGAGCCAAAAACAAAAAATGTTGCAGCTCTTCTTAAAAAATTAGACCTTTTAGATAGCAAGATGCTTCTTGTTACACCAGATGGAACAAAAAAAGGCTTTGAAAATGTTTACAGAGCATCAAAAAATATAAAAGGAGTAAGTATTTTGTCTGCAAAAACACTTAATGCTTATGAAGTTTTAGATACCAACTCAATTCTTATTATGAAAGAGTCAATAGATAGCTTAAAGGAGAATCTTTTAAAAAACTAATATGAATATAACAGATGTAATTATTGCGCCAATAATAAGCGAGAAATCAATGAAAGAAGCAATGAACGGACGTTTTACTTTTAAAGTTGCAAAAAATGCAGGAAAAGAAGATATAAAAAAAGCTGTTGAAGACAAATTTAAAGTAAATGTTGTTTCTGTATCAACAATGACTGTTAAAGGAAAAACAAGAAGATTTGGAACAAGAAGAATTGAAACAGCTCTTTCAGTTTGGAAAAAGGCAATAACACAGCTTAAAACTGGAGAAAAAATAGATTTATTTGAAGTTCCAACACAAGGATAATATGAGAAAATTAAAAACAATTAAGAAAAAAATGTCAGGAAGAGATGCAGCAGGAAGAGTAGCTGTAAGACATCAAGGTGGAGAGCACAAGAGATATTTAAGAAACGTTGATTTTAAACGCGAAAAACAGAATATCTCTGGAAAAATTGTTGCAATAGAATACGATCCAGGCAGAACTGTAGATATTGCTCTTGTTCATTACACAGATGGTGATAAGAGGTATATTTTAGCACCTGTTGGGCTTAAAATTGGGGACAGCGTTATTTCTGGTACGGAAGTTGATATTAAAACAGGAAATACTTTACCTCTTGAGCTTTTGCCAATTGGTACTTTTGTTCACAACATTGAGCTTGTTCCTGGACGCGGAGGACAAATGGCAAGAAGTGCTGGTACATACGCGATAGTTGCAGCGAAGGAGCAAGGTTTGGTACACTTGAAACTTCCGTCAGGAGAAGTACGCAAAGTTAGAGCGCAGTCTTTGGCAACTGTAGGTCAGCTTGGAAACTTGGAATGGAAAAATGAAGTGTTTGGAAAAGCAGGAAGAAAAAGACACATGGGTATAAGACCAACTGTTCGTGGAGTTGCCCAGAACCCAAGAAGCCATCCTCACGGAGGAGGAGAAGGAAGAAGCGGAATTGGTATGACAACGCCAAAAACTTTCGCAGGAAGACCAGCAGTTGGAAATACAAGAAGGCCAAAGAAATATTCTAATAAATATATTCTTTCAAAGAGGAAGAAGAAATAATATGAGTAGAAGTACTAAAAAAGGACCATACATAGATAAAAATTTAATAAAGAAAGTTGCAGCACAAAAAGCGACTGGAGATAAGTCTGTGATTAAAACATGGGCAAGAGCTTCGCAGATTCCACCAGAGTTTGTTGGGCATACATTTGGAGTTCACAATGGAAAAGTGTTTATAAACGTTTTGATTGTTGAGGGAATGGTTGGACATAGACTTGGAGAATTTTCTCAGACAAGAACATTTAGAAGCCATGGAAGAATAGTTGCAAGAGAAATTTCAAAGACTTAAAAATATGGAAAATAATAATTTTGCAGTTGCACAAAGTAAGGGAGTAAGAGTTAGCACAAGAAAAGTAAGACTTGTTGCTGACGCTATAAGAAAAATGTCAGCAGTTGATGCTTTGAACGTTTTGTCTCAGATGGGAAAAAGAGGAGCAGTATCACTTGATAAAACATTGGAAAGCGCAGTTGCAAATGGTGTTGTTAAGGGATTTGAAAAAGAAAAACTTTTTATAAAGAGCCTTGAGGTAAATGAAGCACCAGCTCTTAAAAGATATCATCCATCAACGCGTGGTAGAATACATCCTTACAAAAGAAAGAGCTCACATATAAAAATAGTTCTGGAGGAAAGAAAATAAAATGGGACAAAAAATTAATCCAAACATATTAAGACTCGGACCTGTTTACAATTGGCACAGCCGTTGGTTTGATGACAAAAGATACAAAGATCTTTTGCTTGAAGACTACAAGCTAAGAAATGCCTTAATGGAAAAATTAAAAACAGCTGGAATTTCAGATGTTGAAATTGAGCGTTCTATTAACAATGTAAATCTTATTATCTATGTTTCCCGTCCTGGAATGGTTATTGGACGTGCTGGCACTGGACTTGAGGATTTAAGAAAATACTTAAACGGAATTTTAACAAAAGGAAAAAACCAGAAGAATGTTCCAAAGCTTGATATAAGAGTTGAGCCAATTAAGGAAATTAATCTTGATGCATATCTTATTGCTAAAAATATCTCAGACCAGCTAATAAGAAGAATGCCTCACAAGAGGCTTATGACTCAGGCAGTTGAAAGAGTTATGGGAAGCGGAGCAAAGGGAGTCCGAATAATTTTAGCAGGTAGAATAAATGGAGCAGAAATTGCAAGGCGCGAAAAAATGCAAAAAGGAACAGTTCCTCTTTCAACAATAAGAGAACATGTTACTTTTGCAAGCGTTCCATCTTTAACAAAAAAAGGATATATCGGAGTTAAGGTTTGGATAAATAGGGGGGATAAATAATATGTTGCAGCCAAAAAGAGCAAAATACAGAAAACAACAAAGAGGAAGCATGAAAGGTGTTGCTCATGCTGGAACAAGAGTTTCATTTGGAGAATACGGAATTATGTCAGAAGAACAGGGATGGATTACAAGCAGGCAAATTGAGGCATCCAGACGTGCTATAACGCATTATATTGCAAGAGGTGGCAGAGTGTGGATAAGAATTTTTCCAGATAAGCCAATTACTAAAAAACCTGCAGAAACTAGAATGGGTGGAGGAAAAGGAGATATATATGAGCACGTTGCAAAAGTATTGCCTGGACGTATGCTTTTTGAAATGGGGGGAGTTACAAAAGAAATTGCTTTTCAAGCATTGAGGCTCGCATCACATAAATTGCCAGTAGCAACAAGAATTGTTTCGAAAGAGGATCAAATATAATGAAAACAAGAGAATTAAAAGATTTACATTCAAAAACAGTAGAAGAATTAAAAGGAATGGTTAAGACCTTAAAAGCAGACCTTTTAGAACTTGCTTTGCTTAAGGCTCAGGCAAAACTTAAAGATACAAGATCTATATTCTGGAAGAAAAAAGACTTGGCAAAAATAATGACAATTATGACTGAAAAGAAATTTGAAAAAGTTATTGAACCAAAAATAGAAAAAGCTGTTAAGAAAGTAAAAAAAATTAAAAAGGAGAAAATTTAACTATGAAAAAAATGATTGAAGGAAAAATTGTATCTTTAAAAATGGGAACTGTTGCAGTGGTTGAGGTAAAGAGAAAAATTCCTCACCCTCTTTATAAAAAATTGATAAACAAGAGTAAAAAGTATAAAGCTCAAATTGGAGAAGTTTCAGTTTCTTTGGGAGACAGGGTAAAAATCTCGCAAACACGTCCTACTTCCAAGGATACACATTTTAAAATTGCGGAGGTAATTAAGTAATGATTCAACATAGGTCAATATTAACAGTTGCAGACAATTGCGGAGCTAAATCATTATTAGTGATTCAGGTTTTTGGTGGCTCTAAAAGAAAATTTGGATTTATTGGAGATGTTTTAAATTGTGTTGTTAAAGAAGCAAATCCAAATGGAACCGTAAAAGACAGTCAAATAGTTAAAGCAGTTCTTGTACGTTCTCATAAAGAATTCAAAAGAGAAGACGGATCATATATTAGATTTTCAGATAATGCTGCAGTTGTAATTGATAATGCAAAAGACAAAAATCCAGTTGGAACCCGTATTTTTGGACCGGTTGCAAGAGAAGTAAAAGATAAAGGCTTTGCAAAGATTGCAAGTATGGCAAGTGAGGTACTATAATATGAAACTCAAGAAAAACGATTTAGTCACAGTAATAAAAGGAAAAGATAAAGGAAAAACAGAGAAAATTGAAAAAGTATTTTCAAAAAGTGGAAAAGTTTTGGTTACTGGTGTAAATCAGTACAAAAGACATTTGAAGGCAAGAGCTCAGGGTCAGTCTTCAGAAATTACAACAATTACAAAACCAGTTCCAGTTGAAAATGTTGTATTAGTCTGTCCAAAATGCAAAAAGAAAACAAGAGTTGGATATGTAATTGAAAAAGGACAAAAGAC
>CAYYAC010000046.1:0-4676 GCA_964469995.1 uncultured Gammaproteobacteria bacterium | reverse complement strand
CGTTTGGTTCCTCTGATTTGAATTCTGTTTTAAGCCATTGTACGTAAGTACATCCTGTTGCTACCTTTTTTTCTCTGTCCCAACCAGAAGTTGAGCATTTTTTCATTTTTTTGCCAGTAGATGTTGTATATAGAACTAATTTTTTTCCGCATTGTGGGCAATCTTCATCTAACGCTTCTGTTGTACCATTTATCCATTCAATATAGTCGCAGCCTTCTGCTTTTTTTGTGTCTTTATTCCAAACGTTTGTTGAGCATTTCTTCATTTTCTTTCCAAAACGGGTTTCTGCCATAACAAGAGGGGAGCCGCACTTTGGGCATTTTTCATCAAGAATTTTGTCTTCTGCCTGAATCCATTTTACGTAATCGCAACCTTCATTTTGCTTTGTTTCACTATTCCATGATCCAGTTGAGCAACGTTGTAGTTTTTTACCTGTTGAGGTTTCTGTAATAGGTCCAAGTGGACTTCCGCATTTAGGACATTTGTCTTCCATAAGAAATAATAATATCAGACTTTTAATTTTTTTGCTTAAGTATTTTCATTTGATGACAGGAAAGTTAAAGAGTATAATATGTTGATATGTCGCAACTTTTGGGGCTAATGCTCCTTTCCGCCTTTATTACAGGCGTACTTCTTATTCCGTTTATAGATTTTTTGTATAAGGTAAAATTAAGACGACAAAAACAGAAAACTACTGATCTTTTTAATAAGCCTACGCCTCTTTTTGATAAATTTCATGCCTGGAAAGAAGGAACGCCCTTTGGAGGAGGAATTTTAATTATTACAGTTGTTTCCATTCTTACTTTATGGTCATATGGGCTTTTAAATATAGATTTTCATCTTTGGCAGATTTTCGCAGTTCTTTTTACGCTTGTTGGATTTGGAGCTTTGGGACTTTATGACGATTTTAAAAAACTAAGCGGGAAAGAAAAAGGAATATGGGGGCTGCGTTTCCGATATAAATTTGCAGCACAGTGGGTTTTGGCTTTAATTGTTTCTTTTATTCTTTATTTTGCGCTTGGATATGATTTTATTTTTATAAAAGGATTTGGGCTTTTTAATATTGGAATCTTCTTTATTCCAATGGCTGCTTTTGTTATTGTTTCTTTTGCAAATGCATTTAACATTGCAGACGGTCTAGACGGACAAGCAAGCGGACTTCTACTTATTGCCCTTGGAGCATTTCTAGCAATTGCTGCAAATGCATATGATAAATCTTTGGGAATTTTTATAGCAATTCTTATGGGAAGCGTTGCCGCATTTTTGTACTTTAATATATATAGAGCTAGAATTTGGCTTGGAGATGTTGGCTCTTTGTCTTTGGGAGCAAGTTTGGCTGTAACGGGACTTTTGACTGGAAAAATAATTGCTGTTGGTTTTATTGGAGGAGTATTTGTTTTGGAAGTGGGGTCTTCTTTAATACAGCTTTTTGGTAAAAAATATTTAGGACGAAAAATTTTCCCAGTTGCTCCTTTGCATTTGTATTTGCAAAAAAGAGGCTGGGAAGAGCCAAAAATTGTAATGCGTTCTTGGCTTTTGGGATTCCTGTTTGCAATACTTGGTCTTTATCTAGCTTTAATTCGTTAACAACATGCGCCGCATAGATTTAGTTTTAATTATTTCGGTTCTTTTCCTTACTTTTTTTGGGCTTCTTATGATTTATGACGCCTCTTCTTTTGTTGCTTTTAGAGATTTTGCAGATAAGTACCATTATCTTAAGAGCCAGTTCTTCTGGGTAGTTGCGGGACTGAGTCTCATGACTATTTTTTCTTTTTTTGATTATCATAAGTTTTATAATTTAGCTCTTCCTTTACTTTTGGGTTCACTTATTCTTTTAATCCTTGTTTTTGTTCCAGGAATTGGGGTTAATCTTTTGGGAGCAAGGCGCTGGGTAAATCTGCAGGTTTTTTTGCTTCAGCCCTCTGAGTTTGTAAAATTGTCTTTGGGAATATATCTTGCAGCCTGGTTTTCCAAAAAAGAAAAAGGGAGATTTTTAGCTTTTTCTTGTCTTTTGGCACTTTTGCTTTTTTTGGTAATTTTGCAGCCTGACATGGGAACCGCAATTGTAATTTTAGGGGAAGCACTTGTTATGTATTTTTTATCCGGCGGGAATATGGTTTATTTTCTGTCTGCAATTCCCCTTGTTGGAATTTTAGGGCTTATTCTTATTAAAATTTCCCCATACCGCGCGCAAAGACTTGCCACTTTTTTAGATCCTAATCAATCTGTTCAGACTTCTTCATATCACGTAAAGCAGATTCTTATTGCTCTTGGAAACGGCGGAGTTTTTGGAGTAGGGCTGGGAAACTCTTTACAAAAATATGCATATCTTCCAGAGAATACAACAGATTCTATATTTGCAATAATCGCTGAAGAATTAGGGTTCGTGGGCTCTACAATTCTTATTGGAATTTTAGCAGTTGTTGTTTGGCGGGGTTTTGTAATAGCTGCAAAAGCACCTGATAATTTTGGAAGACTTTTGGCAGCTGGAATTACAACATTTTTGGGAATCCAAATGATAATAAATCTTGGGGCACAGACAATACTTCTTCCATTGACAGGGATTCCTTTGCCTTTTATATCTTATGGTGGGTCTGCTCTTATTGTTGATCTTTGTGCTGTGGGAATTTTATTAAACGTTGCAAGACAAAGCAGAAGTTAATTGGTAAAATAAAAATATGAAGATTTTAATGACAGGCGGACATTTGTCTCCAGCAATATCAGTTTTAGAAAATCTGCCAAAAGATGCGCAAGTCTTTTTTGTAGGACGCAAGAATTCTTTTGAAGGAGACAGGTCTCCAACTCTTGAATATCAAACAATTAGATTTATGAATATTCCTTTCATAAATCTTCCAAGTGCAAGGTTTCAGCGCAAATTTACAATTCATACTATCCCATCTCTTTTTAGACTTCCCTATGTTTTAGGAAAGTCTTTGGTTATTTTAAGAGACATAAAACCAGATGTAGTTTTGGGATTTGGGGGATATGTCTCTTTGCCTATTTGTCTTGGTGCATCAATTTTGGGGATCCCCGTTGTTATTCATGAGCAAACTTTGGAAGTAGGACTGGCTAATAAGATAATTGGAAAATGGGCAAGAGGAGTATGTATTTCATGGCCATCTTCTGCAAAATTTTTCTCAAATAGAAATGTAGTGCTCACTGGAAATCCAATAAGAAAAGAAATACTTGAGGGAAAAGAACAAAAGGCTGAGGAAGCAACAATATATATTACAGGAGGAAGCAGCGGTTCTCATTTTATAAATAAACTTGTTGAAAAGTCTCTTTCGTCTCTTCTTAAAAAATATACAATAATTCATCAAACTGGTGATTCATGGAAATTCAATGATTTTGAAAGACTTGATACTTTGCGTAAATCTTTGCCAAGGGAGCTGGCAGTAAAATATACAGTCAAAAAGTTCTTCGAGAATAGTGAGATAAATCAAGTTTTAAGAAAATCTTCTCTTGTTATAGGAAGAGCAGGAATAAATATTATAACCGAGCTTTTATATTTAAATAAGCCAGCGTTTTTAATTCCTCTTTCTATTTCTCAAAATAATGAACAAACAAAAAATGCGCTTTTTATGAAAAATCTTGGTCTTTGTCAGATACTTTCTCAAAATGAAATTTCAGAACAGATTTTTATGCAAAAAGTAGAGAGCATGATGAAGAATATAGAAAATTTTAAGCTAAATGATCCTAAAATTTTGGAAAGTAAAAATCCTGCCTCACAAATTATTTCTGTTGTTTATGATACTGCAAAAAAGGCAAAATAGAAAAAACAGAAATTACTTTAAGTATGTAGGATTTGTAGTTCTGTGTTTTGGTTTGTCTTTAATACTAACTTCCGCTTATATACTTTTGTCTCCTTATATTTTTGGAAATCCGCTTTTAAGCCCCATAGGACATAATTACAAAAGTAATGGGCAGGATATAAAAAGTCTGCTTTTAAAGCAAAAAATAAAATTTTCCAAAATTTCTACCGCAACGGATTCTTCATATATGGTTTATCTTACTGATGGAGGAACTGCAATAATTACGCCAAACAAGGATTTGCCTGCGCAGGTGCTCTCTTTACAAATTATACTTTCTCGGCTTACAATAGAAGGTAAGAGATTTAAGTCTCTTGATTTTAGGTTTGATAAACCTGTAGTTTCTTTTTAATTATTTTATGAAAGATGGAAAAATTGTTGTAGGAATAGACATAGGTACCTCTAAAATTGTAACGCTTATTGCCCGTATAGATGAAGCACAGAACATAAATGTATTGGGTGTTTCGGAAGGGCCTTCAGCTGGTATTAGAAAAGGTCAAATTGTTGATATAGAAGAAGCTGTAATTTCAATAAACAATGCTCTTGAAGGAGCAGAAAGAATGGCAGGCTATTCTGTGTCTCACGTTATTGTCTCTGTTGGCGGCGCACATATTGAGTCGCAGAATTCCAGAGGTGTTGTTGCGGTTTCAGCACCACACGGAGAAATAACAGAAAACGATTTGTTAAGAGTTATAGATGCTGCGAAGGCAATTTCAATGCCATCAAGCAGAGAAATAATTCATGTATTGCCTAGAAATTATATTGTTGATGGACACGAGGGAATAAAAGATCCAATAGGTATGAGCGGAGTTAGACTTGAAGTTGATACTCATATAATTTCTGCATCAAGTACAACCCTGCGTAATA
>CAYYAC010000045.1:0-5228 GCA_964469995.1 uncultured Gammaproteobacteria bacterium | reverse complement strand
AATAATTTATTAAGAAGAACAAGTATTGGAGATGTTGACATGAGGCACGTAAAATATGGGGAAGTATTAGATAAAGTAAGAGAGCTTCCTGGATGCGCAGGAGGTGGATCATCGGTTCTGGAGTCTATTCTTGAAAGGTTCACAACAGAGGTAGGGCAGGATAAATATGGGGATAGAGTTTTTGAATGTCCTTCGTGCGGAAGAACAAACGTAAGACCTAAAGATGAGCTTCTTAAGAATTGCCAGCATTGCGGAAGCAATAAAGTCTCCTGCTAGAGTTAATATTTTGTGAGATTTTTATAATGACACACTCTCTGTTAGGTGCTATGATTAATGTGATATGGATACTGCAACCGAACCAATTAAAACCGTACCTATTTCTGTAGATCCAAATTTCCAGCCAGGTGTGAGGCGTGAGCGGGAAATGGTCTCTAGTTATTCAAGCGAGATACAGCCTCCTGCAAATGAGCTGAGGGAGTTTGGTGTTGAGGTAATAAATCAGGAGCCTAACTTAACAGCAGAGCATACGCAGGTTGGCATTGAGCCAGCTTCAGTTATAAAACAAGTTCCAGCAGATACTTCTTTGCAAGTTTTGACGAAAGAAGAAAAGCAAGAAGCTAAGGGAATGTCTCCTTCCGAATCTTTTAAATGGCTTATAAAGTTGAAAGAAAAGGTTTTAGGAAAACCTAAACCACAACTTGCAGAAGGGGGAACAGCTTAAAATGAATTCAGTTTTATCTATAAATACTTTGATATCTGTTTTGACAGCATTTCTAATTGGGCTTTTGCTCTCAATTATTTTAGTTGGTTTTGCGGCACTAGGAGTTTACATATTAATAATTTGGTACAAGAACAAAGAAAGAGAGAAGTATTCTTTAGATTCAACTCTTCTTCAGGTTGCATTGCCTCGCGACAATGAGATAAAAATTGACGCAGCAGAACAGCTCTTTGCATCACTTGCTTCTTTTAGAAAATCTGGACGTTTTTCTTTTCTAAAACTTCAACCCCATATATCTTTTGAAATAGTTGGAATGCCCCAGGATATTAGGTTTTATATCTATGTTCCAAACAAATTAAAAGATTTTGTAGAAAAACAAATAAACGGCGCATATCCGGACGCAGAGATAAAACCTGTGGAGGAAAAATCATTTAATAGAGAAGGCTATGCCGTAGGAAATGAGTATAATATTTTCTCAAAGGAAGGAAAGGTTTCTTTTGCATCTTTAAAGCTTAAAAGCGATGATTATAAGCCAATTAAAGTTTATAAAGATTTACCAACGGATTCGCTGTCTTCCGTAACATCAGTTTTAGCAAAAATGGGAGAAGGAGAGGGAGCTGCAATTCAAGTTCTTATAAGTCCTGCAGATGGAAAATGGAAAAAAATAGGAAGAGGTCATCTTTCAAAAGTAAAGAAAGCAGAAGCAAATCCGGAAACCGCCAAATATTCTGCAGATCCAAAGGAACTAGAGGGAATTGAGAGTAAAATTGGAAAGCCAGGATTTGAAACAGTTGTTAGAATTGTGGTTTCTTCTTCTTCAAAAGAAGCAGCAGATGCCCATTTAGGAAATATAGTCAGCGCTTTTTCTCAGTTTTCAGGAGCAAATTCTTTTACCAAAAATAAGCTTAGATTTAAGGGAATGTTTATGGCAGATTTTATCTACCGTTATTTGCCTATGCGTAATGGGCAAGCATCTATTCTTTCAAGTGAAGAGCTTGCCACAATTTTCCATTTTCCAAACAAGTCTGTTGCAACTCCTCATATTTTTTGGGTAAGTTCAAAGAGAGCCCCTGCTCCTTCACAAATTCCAGACCATGGGCTTTACCTTGGAAAAAGCACGTACAGAGGTCTTTCAAAACCTGTTTATATAGACATAGATGACAGAAGAAGACATATGTACATTATTGGAAAAACAGGAACGGGAAAGTCAGAATTTTTAAAGTCTATGATTATGCAGGATATTAATAATGGGGAAGGGCTTGCAGTTATTGACCCTCATGGAGATTTGATAGACGATATTTTGCAGTTAATTCCATCAAGTCGCGCAGAGGATGTAATTCTTTTTGATCCTTCAGATACAACCCGTCCAATGGGTTTTAATATGCTAGAGGCGGCAACAGAAGAGCAAAAGCATTATGTTGTAACTTCCATAATTGGGCTCATGTATAAGCTTTTTGATCCTAATAAAACCGGTATTATTGGTCCGCGTTTTGAACACGCAATTAGAAACGCAATGCTTACAGTAATGTATGATCCTGGAGCTACTTTTATTGAAGTAGTGCGTGTTTTAACTGATGCAAATTTTGTCCAAGAACTTTTACCTCGAGTTCAAGATCCAATCATCAGACGCTACTGGACAGATCAGATTGCTCAAACTTCTGATTTTCATAAGTCTGAAGTTCTTGATTACATTGTTTCCAAATTTGGGCGTTTTGTCACAAACAAAATGATAAGAAATATCATTGGTCAGTCTTACAGCTCGTTTAATTTTAGAGAAGTAATGGATAATAAAAAAATTCTTCTTGTTAATCTATCAAAAGGAAAAATAGGAGAAGAAAATTCTAACTTCTTGGGTTTAATTTTGGTTCCAAAAATTCTAGTTGCTGCAATGAGCAGGCAGGATATTCCACAAGATCAGAGAAAAGACTTTTTTCTTTACGTTGATGAGTTTCAAAACTTTGCAACTCCTGATTTTGCCCAGATATTATCTGAAGCGCGTAAATATAGACTTAATTTAATCGTTGCAAACCAGTTTGTGGGACAGATGGATGAGGAAGTTAAAAACGCTATTTTTGGAAACGTAGGAACTGTTTCTGCTTTTCGTGTTGGTGTTACGGATGCAAATTATCTTCAGCATGAATTCCAGCCAACATTTACAGAAGCAGATTTAATAAACATTGACAGATTTAACAATTACACCAAAACTATAGTTGGCGGGGAGCCTGTCCCACCATTTTCTATGGATTTGACACGCGACATGAGCAAAGAAAAAGCAATGGCAAACCCAAGAGTCGCAGAGCTTATAAAAGAACTTTCCCGTCTTAAGTATGGACGTGACGCAAACCAGATAGAAGCAGAAATAGGGCAGCGCGCCAAGCTTTAGCTTGAAGTTAGCTTTCTCTCCTGATAAAATACACTCACTTAGGGCGCGTAGCTCAGTGGTAGAGCGCTACTCTTATAAAGTAGATGTCCTTGGTCCGATCCCAAGCGCGCCCACTCTTTATGAAAAATAAAATAATACTTGCTGTTGGCGCACATCCCGATGATACAGATTTTGGAGCCAGTGGCACTATTGCTAAATGGATAGAAGAGGGAGCAACGGCATATTACATAGTTGCAACTGATGGAAGCCGCGGGTCAGAAGACCCAAAAATGACTCATAAAAAACTTGCAGCAATCAGAAAATCAGAGCAAGAAGAAGCTGCAAAAGCTTTAGGAGTAAAGAAAGTTTTTTTCTTAAATCATCCAGACACTCAGCTTGTTTCAGATTTAAAACTTAAGGAAGAAATAGTTAGAATTATAAGAACTGTAAAGCCAAATATTGTAATAACAATGGATCCTACGTTTTATTTTGACCAGGATTTTATAAATCACACAGACCACAGAGCAGTTGCTCTTGCTGCTATGGATGCAGTTTTTCCATTGTCCAGAGATAGGTTAACCTTCCTGGAGCATGAAAAAGCCGGACTTACTCCCCATAAGGTTGAAGAAATACTTTTTACTAGTTTTGGCGGGGGAGAGTTCTTTGTAGATATATCAAAAACAATAGATAAGAAAATAAA
Organism: uncultured Gammaproteobacteria bacterium; assembly: GCA_964469995.1. GTDB lineage: Bacteria > Patescibacteriota > Microgenomatia > Levybacterales > UBA12049 > JACPDD01. Next base: position 1,448 of record CAYYAC010000045.1, on the reverse strand, counting down.
AGCTTTGTCTTCTCATAAAAGCCAATTTGGAAATTTTGCAGATGTTGAAAAAAGAATAAGAGAAAGAGCAGGGGAGATTGGTAAAAAAGCTGGATTTAAGGCCGCAGAGAGCTTCAAAAGAGTAGCTATCCGCTAATTTAGAGCTCAGATAAAACTGAGGTTTCTTTTCCTCGTTCTGGTACAAAAGCTAAATATCTTTCTGTTGTTGAGAGTCTTTTGTGCCCCAATAATTTTGAAAGCAACACGAGTGATACGCCGTGTTTTAAGTGGTGAGCAACAAAAGTGTGGCGCAAATCATTTACTTTTGCGTCTTTTATTTCTGCAATTCTAAAGTATCTTTCAACTGCAGTTCTAATGTTGCGGACTAGGAATGATTTACCTGATTTTGTAACAAAAAGAGGTCCGCTTTCAATCTTAGGTCTAACTTCTAAATAGCGTCTTAAGGCTTCTTTTGCTCTAGAATTTAAAGGAACGATTCTTTCTTCATGTTTTTCAACTGCTGGGATATGAAGCGTATCTTTTTTGTAGTCTTCCATTTTAAGCATTGCAAGCTCTCCAATTCTAATTCCTGTTTGAAGTAAAAGCTCAATAATAGCGTACATTCTTGGGTCATTTTGCGCGGCGTCTCTTAGGGCTCTGTATTCTGTTGGAGTTAAAATTCTTGGAGGTGCCAAATGATATTGTGGGTGAGCAACCATAAGAGAAGGATCATCTGTTATGTATTCATTGATTTTTAAAAACCTATAGAAAGTACGTGTGGAATTTAGCTTTCTTGAGACTGATTTTGCTGTGTATCCGCCAGTTTTCATGTCTTCTAAAAAAGCTTCAATATCTTCCTTGCTGACTTCGTGAACGTGGTTTTTGCTGAGCTTAGAAAGAAAATTCACAAGCTGCTCTACGTCTTTACCGTATGCTACAATAGTTGCACTTGAGCTCTTGTTCCCTTTAAGATAGTTTTTGAACTCATTTGTTGCGTCTAAAAGTTTAATAGTTTTCATAAACAATGTCCTATAATATCAAGAATGAAGCTAATAGTCAAGAAGTAATAAAATTACAAATATGAAGAAGATTTTGTTTGCAGTTTTAGTTTCAAGCCTTGTTTTGGTAATTATTGGTCTTTCGCGCTCTATTTATGACCTCTGGAATAAGCAGGATTTGTTAATTTCTTACAAAAAACAGCTTTCATCTGCGCAAAATGAGAACAAAGTTCTTAAAAGTAGACTAGCTCAGGCAAATAACCCCAATTTTCTGGAAGAGCAGGCAAGAGACAATCTTTTCTTGGTAAAATCAGGAGAACAGTCAGTTATTGTCCCAAATGAACTATTAATAGGCACAAATTCAGCAAAGCCTATAGGAGATAACTTACCGAATTGGAAAAAGTGGTGGAACCTATTCTTCTAACTTATGTTGCGGGGCTGGGAGGTGGACCCAGCCGAGAAGATTATGAA
>CAYYAC010000044.1:0-5444 GCA_964469995.1 uncultured Gammaproteobacteria bacterium | reverse complement strand
TTATCTACTGCTTCTGCTGTCAAATGCGGTTCTAAAAGTTTTCTTGCAAGCTGTCCTTCTTTTCTTGCTCTTGTTACTAATTTGTCAACTTCTCCTTTTATTGATTTTGCCTTAGCCTCTGTTGTCTTTATTTTTCCGTACATTACCAAAGAAGACATTAAACCTTTAAACAAGGCTTGTCTTTGATTTTTGTCTCTTTTAAATTTTCTTCCAAATACATTCTTTCTCATAAATAAAAATCTCAAACCTCAAACCGCTGATATTTTTAGCCGAAGGTTTGACATTTGAGATCCGGATTGAGATTTAACAGCTTATGAATTTAAATCTACGCCTTTTTCTTTAAGTTTTTCTTCAATTATTGAAATTGATTTTGCTCCCATATTTCTCATGGAAATAAGTTCTTTTTTAGGAGTTGCTAAAATTTGCTCTATTGTTTCAATTCCACCATTTCTAAGTGAATTGTAAATTCTTGTTGGCAAATCAAGCTCATCAACTGTAAGCTTTAATACTCCGTCTGCTACAGAACTTTTCACAACACCTTCAGCAACTACTGCTTTTGGGTTATATATCTGAGAAAAAGAAGATGCTAATATTCTTGCTGCTTCATCTAAGGCTTCTCTTGGAGAAACAGTGCTGTTTGTCCAAATGTCTAAGGTTAATTTGTCTAAATTTGTTTGACGACCAACTCTAGTTGCGGAAACTTCATAATTTACTCTTCTTACTGGTGTAAAAATAGCGTCTGCAGAAATAACTCCAACAGTTGAAGATTTTCTCTCTTCTGAAAGAGAATATCCCATTCCTTTTTCAACAATAAGTTCTACTTCTAACTTTGCTTTTGGGTCTCCAAGAGATCCTAAATAATGATCTTTGTTGATAACTTCTGTATCTTCGCTTCCTTCTAAGTCTGCTCCTGTAATTTTTTTCTCACCTTTAATAGAAAGGGTAAGCTTACTTGATGTTTTAGAACCGCTTAGACGTACATTTAATCCTTTGATGTTTAAAAGGAAATCAACTATATTTTCTTTAAGTCCTGGGACTGTAGAAAATTTGTGTTTAACTCCTGTTATTTTTACAGAAGTTACAGCAGCACCTGGAATAGATGCAAGAAGAACACGTCTTAAACCATTACCCAAAGTATATCCATATCCTGGATCTAATGGTTCAATAACAAATTGACCGTAGCCGTCTTCTGTTTTTATTTCTTTAACATGTAATACTGGTTCTAACATACGAATTTATATTATACTACTATCTAGAATAATATTCAATAATCAGTTGTGCGTTAAATGGAACCTGAATATCATCTCTTTTTGGCATACTTAATAGTTTACCTTCATCCTTTTTTCTTAAAAGAAAAGGTGGCAAAACTACATCTTTTTCATCTGGAATTGCTTGAATTTCATCAAATTTAGCTTTAAGTTTTGGAGAAAGAGCAATTGATTCATCTATTTTTACGCCATATGAAGGAATGGAAAGTTTTTTTCCGTTTACCAAAATGTGTCCGTGTGAAACAAGTTGTCTTGCCATATATCTTGTTTTTGCAAAACCCAATCTATAAACCAGGTTATCAAGTCTTGTTTCAAGATTTGCCATAAGAAGTTCCCCTGTATCTCCTTTTCTTGCAGAAACTCTATCAACCAAACTCTTCATTTGTTTCTCTAAAAGTCCGTAAATTACTTTTGCTTTTTGTTTTTCTCTAAGCTGGAGACCATATTCAGACAATCTTCTTTTATTCTTTTTTCCATGAACTCCTGGAGGTGTGCTAAGACGTCTTTGCAAAGATGCAGAAGCTTTATCTAATATATTTTCCCCTTCTCGTCTAGCTAATCTATGTTTAGGTCCAGTATAACGTGCCATTAGACTCTTCTCCTTTTCTTGCTTCTTGGTCCATTGTGTGGAATTGGTGTCAAATCTGAAATCATAGAAATAGAAAGCCCAGCGCTTCTTACAGCTCTAAGTGCTGATTCACGACCAGGTCCTGGTCCTTTTACAAAAACTTCAACAGTCTTTATTCCTTTTTCTATTGCTTTTTTTGCAGCATTCTCCATTGCTGTTGTTCCTGCAAATGGAGTTGATTTTCTTGCTCCCTTAAATCCTGCGCTTCCTGAAGAATTCCAAGAAACAACATCTCCCGTGCTATTTGTAATTGTAACTAGAGTATTATTGAAAGTTGCAGTTATAAAAACCTTACCAAGGTTTGTAACTTTTACCTCGTTCTTTTTCTTTACTACAGCTTTTTTGTCAATTTGTTTTTTGTCTGCCATATTAAATTATTAAGCGGATGTTATACCCATTTTTACCGCTACTTCTTTCTTGATTGCTCCAATTGTTACTCTCTTTCCTCTCTTTGTTCTAGCATTACTTCTTGTCCTTTGACCCTTTACAGGAAGTCCTTTAGCATGTCTTATTCCTCTGTAAGAACCTATTTCCCTGAGTCTTTTAATATTGTTGCTAACTTCTGCTCTTAAATCTCCTTCAATTTTGTAGCTTTCTAAAACTTTTTGAATTCTTTTTTGCTCGTCCTCAGTTAATGTTTTTGTTCTTTTTGCTCCATCAACTTCTGCTTTTTTCAAAACATCAAAAGCATTCTTGCGTCCAATTCCATAAAGATATGAGATTGATATATCAATTCTTTTTTCGTCTGGTATATTTATTCCTGAAATTCTAATAATTATCCCTGTCTTTGTTTGTGTCTTGGATTTTCACACACGACACGTAAAACGCCTTTACGTTTTATTATTTTACATTTTGCACATCTTCCTTTTATGCTTGCGTGTACTTTCATATTATCTTCCTGTACCTCTGTACGTTATTCTTCCTTTTCCTTTGTCATAAGGTGTCATTTCAATTCTTACTCTATCTCCTGGTAAAATTTTTATAAAATTTACTCTCATTTTACCGGATAGATGACAAAGAACAAGACTGCCATCTTCAAGCTGTACTCTAAAAAGAGTATTGGGCAAAGACTCTTTAACAATTCCTTCTACTTCAAAACTTCCCTGATGAGTCATACAACAAAAAATAAATCCGAAAGGAATCCTATCTTTCGGATCGATTCGAATTTGCTAGTTTATTATAGCAAAGTAGCTTCCAAAGAGCAACACTTAGACAGTTATGACCATTGGTCCGCTTTTTGTTATAACAATTGTCCTTTCAAATAACCCAGAAAGACTCCTATCAGCCGTACTTATTGTCCATCCATCATCTCCACCATACACAACACCCTTTTTACCCATGTTGTATATAACCTCAACTGCAATAGTCATATTCTCTTTAAGTTCAGGCGTATCCTTGATGTCATCAATAAGAAAACCAGGAACCTCTGGATCTTCATGGAGCTCCTTACCTACGCCGTGCCCAACTAGGCTCTCAACAACAGAGTATCCTTCTTTTTCAACAATAGATTGAATTATCTCTGAAATGTCCCCAACTCTGTTCCCCAAGATTGCTCTTTCTATGCCTTGTTCCATTGCAAATTTTCCAGTTTTTAAGAATTTATGTACTTCAGATGAAACATCTCCAACAGCTATAGTTTCTGCCATGTCTGTATGAAAACCTTCAAAAAATACTCCGCAATCTATACCTACAACATCTCCATCTTTTATTTTCCTATTTGTTGGAATTCCATGAACAACTACATCATTCACAGAAATGCAGATTGTATTATGATACCCTTCAACTAATTTAAACCCTGGCGTACCGCCTTTTTTAATAATCAAATCCTCTGCTATTTTATCCAGCTCTAGCTCTGATATTCCAGGTTTTACATTTGATAAGGTCTCAAATAGAACTTCTGCCAAGATCTTACCTCCTCTTTGCATAACTTCAACTTCTTTTGGAGATTTAATTTTTATCATATATCTCCTCCATTATTATTTGATGGGTTTCCTCAACAGTTTGTCCTTCATCATTTATTTCCTTTAAAATTCCTGTACTTTTAAAATATTCTATTACAGGAATTCTATCTTTATCCTGCTCTTCTCTTCTTTTCAAAAGAATATCAACCTCATCGTCTGCGCGACCTCTTTGCGTTCTTCTTCTTATCATTTCTTCTTCAGATATTTTCAAAGAGAAAACTTTATCAACTTTTAATGATTTTTCCTGCAAATATTCTTTAAATGTTTCCAAATCTTCCAAAGTTGCAGGAAAATTATCTAAGATAAATCCATCTTTTTCTTCATCCATTCTTTCTCTAAGAAGAGCAAATTTCAAAGATATTGGAACATGAAGGCCTTTCATGCTATATTGCTCAAAACCTTCAATGGCCTTAGGATTACCTTCTTTGTAGGCTTTCCTTATTAAGCTGCCCATAGAAAAAATAGGGATACCTAAATCAGACGCAATAAGTTTAGATTGCGTATCTTTTCCTGAATATGGTGGTCCAATAAAAACAATAATCATATTTTATTTAATAATTTTTCTAAGTTATCTTTAAATTCATCCTCGGTTCCATCATTTTGAATTGAGTAATCTGCTAACTTCATACATTCTTCTACCTGAAGACCTGTTTCTTTTTCTCCAATTCCACTGTCTCTATCATCAAGTTTTTCAAAAAGTTCCCAGGTCATTTCTTCTCTTCTTTTAACTTTTTGTAACCTTTCAAATCTATTTTTTCTACTAGAGCCTATTGCAAGCAGAATAAAATTTTCATTTTTTCTAAAATAATTAATTTCAGAAACATTTCTTATTCCATCTATTACAATTTTTTCTAACTTTTTATCTTTGATTTCCTTTATGGATTTCTCTGCAAGAATATGACTCCCAAACTTTTCCCGCCATGCATTTCCTATATCTTGCAAAACTTTTCTAGTAATTGGAAGTCCTCTTTCCACCGCTTCTTTCTCTAAGAAATCAGAAAGAATAATTTTATCAAAGCCCCTTAATGCAAAAAATGCAGCAGCTGTTGATTTGCCGCCGCCGAATTTTCCTGTAATTCCTATTATTTTGCTATTCACTTTTTCCAATGCTTTTTAATATATCTTCAAACACTTGCTCAACGCTATTCTCTCCATTAACTTCTGCTAATTTATTTTTTTCTTTATAATAATCTAAAACAGGTTTTGTAAGTTCATTGAATTGCTCTATTCTTTTTCTAATTGCTGCCAGTGTTTCGTCTTGTCTATCTCCTGGCTCTCTATATGAAAGTCTCCAAAGAGCTTCTCTGTCTGAAACCTTAAGATAAATTACTTTATCTATTCCATTTTCAAATGCCTCAGCTTGTGTTGTAGTTCTTGGAAATCCATCTAGAATATATCCACCTTTATATTCAGGTCTATGTAAATATTCTGTTACTATTTCCAAAGTTCTGTCATCTGGAATAAGATACCCTGCGTTCATAACCTCTTTTATGTAGCGCCCAAGAGAATCTTTCTCTTTTGCAAGCTCTCGGAATATATGTGCCGTAGAAAGATAGGGAAGCCCTAATTTTTCAGAAAGTAGGCTTC
>CAYYAC010000043.1:0-5819 GCA_964469995.1 uncultured Gammaproteobacteria bacterium | reverse complement strand
ACTTCCATGACAACATACTATCACAAGCTCAGTTTTCTTGACAAGGGGAACTTTTTGTCTTATCATCTAACCTCCGAATATGAAAAAAGAAAAGATAGTTTTAGCTTTTGTTGCAGCTGTAATTGGACTTTTAGTCGCAGGGATTCTCTTTTATATATACGAATCTACTAGAACTGTTTCAACTTCAAAGCTGCAAACAAATACTTCTTCAAACGCAGAACAGACCCTTCCTTCAAATAATATTTTTTTGAATTTATCAAAGCCAACAGACGAATCAATTTCGGATACCAAAGTTGTTGAGATAATGGGCAAAACAAAATCAGATGCAACGGTTGTTGTGCTTACTTCTTTAGACGAAAAGATTGTTGCTCCTGCGGCAGACGGAACTTTCTCAACAACAATTAATATAGATGACGGAGAGAATGTTATAGAGATAACTGCAATTGCAAAAAATGGACAAGAACAAAAAGTCATAAGAACAGTTACTTTTTCAACTGAAAAATTTTAATATGAAAAATAAAATTATATTTTTAATTGTTTCCTTAATGTTTTTAACAGTTTCTACTGCCAAAACAAATGCTTTGACTGCTACTCCTACTCCAAGCGATTCCGATTTGCAAAAAAAAGCACAGGAACTTTTACAAAAAGTGGCATCAGACACTGCAAAGTTAAATTTAACAGAAAAAAGAGGAATTATAGGCACAGTAACAGATGCATCAAGTACTCAAATAACAGTTGAAGATGTTCAGGGAAATACAAGATTTGTTGACGTTGATGAATTAACTAAATTTTCAAACCCTGCAGTAAAAGGCTCCTTTGGAATTTCAGACATTCAAAAAGGACAAACCATTGGAGTACTTGGACTTTACAATAAAAGTTCTAGAAGAATTCTTGCAAGATTTGTTGATGTAATGATTTTACCTACTTTTGTCCATGCTGCAATAGCAAAAATAGACAGTGCAAATTTTAATTTTGATGTAATTACAGATGAAAACAAAAAATTAAACATAGATGTTGAAACTGTTACAAAAACTTTTAACTACACCCTTTCAGATGGAATGGTAAAAGCAGGATTTTCAAAAATAATAGACGGAGAAAATGTTGTAGTAATTGGATATCCAGACAAAAAAGATGCAAACAAAATTATTTCATCTATTGTTATGCTTTTGCCTGAAATCCCAAAAAATCCTGCAATAAATCTGCCATCAACAAACTCAACTGGTGAAGTACCAACCTCAACAAAAAAAACAGTTCCTTCAACCGGAAGCGGAAAAACCCTTACCCCACTTACTAGATAATGGACAAGCTTTCTTCTATTACAAAAGCCTGCGAGATAACTGATGAATGCTTTTCCTTTATTTTAAGCAAAATAAAGGTAGGGGTTACAGAAAGAGAGCTTGCAACAGAAATTAGAAAATTCATAAATAAAAAAGGTGCAAGGCTTGCCTTTCATACAATAGTTGCATTTGCAGAAAGCGGATACGAAATTCACCATATTCCAACAAATAAAAAACTTACAAATAAAAGCCAATTTATACTTTTTGATTTTGCCGCAAAAGTTAACGGATACTGCTCCGACATGTCAAGAACCGTAGTATTCGGAAAAGCAACTGCCCAGCAGAAGAAAATCTACAAAACCGTACTTACCGCACAAGAACTTGCAATAAAAGCAATAAAACCAAATGTCAAAGGGTATGAGCTGGACAGAATTGCTAGAGATTATATTTTCAAGGCTGGATTTGATCCAATTCCCCACACGCTGGGACACAGTGTTGGAAAAAAGGTTCATGATGGAATGCGCATTGGCCCGGCATCTGCAGATATTCTAGAAATCGGAGACATATTTACAATAGAACCTGGAATTTATATTAAAAACTTTGGCGGAGTTAGAATTGAAGATGTTTTAGTTTTGACAAAAAACGGTCCAAAACAGCTCACAACTTCCCCCAAAACCCTCATTGAGGTATAATAAATACCTATGCCAACAATAGAATCCGTAGGTCATGCAGGACCTGAAAAACTTACCAATGCTCTCTCTTGGGAATATGGAGCTATTAATACAGGGCTGGATTTAAGGCAGGCAATTATGTATTCCCAACACTTAAGACCAGTAGACATAAACATACATGCAGATATGTCTGAAAACACGATGCATTTGGTTTTTAAAACTAATCCAAATAGATATGACAGGAAAAGGAAAGATGTTGCTTTGATAACTAGTAGAATAGAAAGCGAAACATCAAGAGCTGGGGGGAATAGAGTTGAATTCGTCGTAAGCGGATATTTTGCTGAGATTCAAAAAACTAAGGAAGGATTCCTAACGGTAACAATACGAACCACTATGCCTGTCGAACAGGTAAAAATTATTACCGATAGACTTCATCAGCCATATGTTCCAACTGAAGAAAACAGATATGAAAAGGTATTAGATTTTAGACCTCCTGCGCCAAGAAGACTTCCAGCAGCTTAACTATTTGCTTCCCACCCCAAAAGAAAATATAATACAAGTATGAATGTACAAAACCTTAAAGGTTTTAGGGATTTTTTGCCAAAAGAGGCACAAAAACGCCAATACGTGATAAATAAAATCCGCGGGGTGTTCCAGTCTTATGGCTTTGAACCTCTTGAAACCCCAGCCTTAGAATATAAAGAACTTTTAATGGGCAAATATGGAGAAGAAGAAAAGCTTATTTATGATTTTAAAACCCCCGGAGATGATGAAGTAGCTTTGCGTTATGACCAAACTGTTCCACTTGCTAGAATTGTTGCCCAATACCAAAATGACCTTCCAATGCCCTTCAAAAGATACCAAATCCAAAATGTTTGGCGCGGTGAAAATACACAAAAAGGAAGATACAGGGAATTTCTTCAATGCGATGCAGACATAGTCGGGACCAATTCCCCTCTTTCTGATGCTGAAATAATAAAGCTCGTCTTGGATATTTACGCTGCTTTAGGGCTAAAAGTTAAGATTAAAATCAATGACAGAGCTAATTTTGAAAATCTAGACAAAAGCATAGTTTCCGCAATTGATAAGCTTGAAAAAATCGGCGAAAGTTCAGTTCTTTCTGAAATGGTAGAAAAAGGAATGGACGAGACACAGGCAAAAAAAGTTTTATCAGAACTTTCAAGCAAACCTCAGACAGAAAATATCAAAAAGATTATGGAAGCGTTGGGAGAATACCGAGATAATATTAGCTATGAACCCACTTTGGCACGCGGACTAAATTATTACACCGGAGTTATTTTTGAAACAATAGCAGATGGATACTCAGGCTCGCTCTGTTCTGGAGGAAGATACGATAATTTGATTGGAATGTTTGCAAACTCAAGTATTCCTGCAGTTGGTTTTGGACTTGGTTTTGACAGAACTATAGAAGTATTAGAAGAAAAAGGATTACTTCCCTCCTTTGAATCCTCATCTAAGGTTTTGATTACAGAAAATGATGAAAAGGCGCTAACTTTGGCAAAAACTTTAAGAAATGCTGGAATTAATACAGAAGTTTGGCTTGAGCAAAATTCAGAACTTGGCAAAAAAATTAAATACGCAGAAAAAAAGAGCATTCCCTACATAATCAAATTTAATAGAGACGAAATAACACTTGGAAACATGAAAACAAATGAACAAAAAAATGTAAACCTCGAAGAACTCCTTAAAGACTTGAAATAATCATCACTATAGGGTATAATTCACGCTTATGTCATCCGAATCTACATCAAGACTTCCTAAAGAAATAGGACACCTTATGGCAGAGAGAACTGCTGGAGAAAGATTAATGAGCGCAGTTTTTACTTCGGCCAGAACTGCTCTTTTGGAAACCTACCCAATTTTAAACGACCCAAAATATCTCAATGCTATTCCAAGCCTTGAAAATACCCACGTTGTCCCAATAAAGACTATTGAACAAATAGAAAGAGAAAAGATAGGAGCAAATAAAAGTACGCTCTACATATGGCTTAGAAGTGCAGGAATACCCGCTAATGAGCTAGACGACATATATCACACTACTGACTATGAATACCCAATTTTTACCTGGGAAGAAGACGGAAAAACAACTACTTATGTTGGAGATCAGCTTGTAGACACCCTTTCAAGGGGAGGACAAACAGCTTCCCAAAATGCTTTATTTTTAGGAATTGCACTTATACAAGAAGGGATAAAAGCAGCCGCAGTTAGTAGACCATTACCTTCCCAGCCTGAATGGAGAGAAATAGCAAGGAATGGATTATCATCTCTTTTAAAAAGACTGGGGCAAGCTGGATATGACAAAGGGCTACTTGAGGGAGTAGAAGACGCAATGGAGAAAAAAGTTGATGGGAATTCGTGGACTACTGCCAAAGGAGCAGGCGTTAGGCTTTACATTCCAGGCGAGGCACACAGTAATCCTATATTCACAGCTGGAAATAATTTTAATACTGGATTAATTCAATATTTGGCTAGAGACGCTAAGGTCGCATTAATTAGATTAATGAAAGAGCCTCTTAAAATAAGTACTGAGCCTAAAATACCTAAACACCCGCATGAAGAAACTGCGAGACTTCTTTTAGAAGACATGAAAGAAGAATGGTTTATTCCAGCAGATCAAACTCAAACGATTTTTGATCCCAAAGAAGATGAATCAGATGAGCAGAATGCTAAATCCGACAAAAATAAAGCTAAAAAGAATAAAAAGAATGCCAATATAGACAAACAAATGCTTATGGGTGCGTATCTTGAATCTTTAATCCCTGTTTTTTATCATGCTTCAAGCGTGCCTGAAAAGAAAAATAAAATTAGTCCCTGGGTATACCCAGATTAAGATTGATTTTGCTTCCCCACTCTAGTATAATAAAGCTATGAAAGCAAATATTCACCCACAGTATTTTGAAACACAAGTTATTTGTGCTTGTGGAAACAAATTTACAGTTGGTTCAACAAAAGAAGTAATTCACGTAGAACTTTGCAACAAATGTCACCCATTCTATACTGGTGAACAAAGATTTGTTGACAGTGCTTCTAGAATTCAAAAATTCCAAGACAAACAAAAAGTTGCTCAAACTTATGTTGCTAAAAAAGTGCGCAAGATTGAAGAAAGAAAAGCTCAAGACAATGCTCCTAAGACGCTTCGCGAAATGTTAATGGCTGTTAAATAGCTAAGCTCTCCACACTTAATGGACGATTATAGAAAAGTACAACTTGCAGCTCTTGTTGATAAAATAGAAGAAGCAAAAACACTTCTTTCAGATCCCCTTTTAGGAAAATTAGCCCAGGAAGAAATTGCCCAGCTTGAAATACAAAGAAAAGAACTAGAAGAAAGCTTAGCAGCATCGGTCAAACCCATTGAAGACGATTTAGACCAGCGCGATGTCATTATGGATATCAAAGGCGCAGCGGGGGGAGAAGAAGCAAAACAATGGGCAGATGAACTTCTTAGAATGTACACAAGGTACGCACAAACTATTGGACTTGAAGTAGAACAAGTTGATGAAAGCGTAATTAAAATTTCCGGACCAAAATCCCGCACTCCTTTTGGACTTTTTAAATATGAAGCAGGGGTTCACAGAGTTCAGAGAGTTCCGCTGACTGAAAAAAGAGGTAGAGTTCATACGTCAACTGCAACTGTTTCGGTACTCCCTGAACTTGATGATATTGATTTGCACATAAATCCTGAAGATATTGAATTCTCAGCCTATAGAGCAGGCGGACACGGCGGACAAAACGTTAACAAAGTTTCAACTGCAGTTAGAATTGTTCATAGGCCAACAGGAATTGTTGTAACAGCTCAAACAGAAAGACACCAGGCACAAAACAGAGAAAATGCTATGAAGCTTTTGCGTGC
>CAYYAC010000042.1:3759-5870 GCA_964469995.1 uncultured Gammaproteobacteria bacterium | reverse complement strand
TTCGATGTTGAAATTCCTAGTCTTTCAGAAAGCCCTTTTGCTAAAATATCTGCCTGATTGTATCCCCTGCTCTTAAACTTTGAGTTGTGAAGCGGAACAGGAATTAAAACCGCGTTTTTTAAGAACTTATTAAACATTTCCTGCTGAATTATTCCCTCGTAAAAAAGCTCAGAAAGCAAATACTGCAAATCTAAAAGGTAGGGCTTGTACTTAAATCTGTAAATCAACTTTTTGGTTATTGGGTTATAAGTGAGCGATGAAAAACTCCCGTCAATTTTATATTTTCCGCGACACTTAGGATGTGTTAATCCATCAATTGAGTCTTTATTACATTCTAAACACACCTGAAAATCATTAAAAGAAAGATAAGTAAAGCAATTTGTACAAAGATACTCTCCTAGTTTTTTGCAGTTTATGCATTTTTTTGGAAAAATTAAATCCAAAAAACTCATGTTATAATCATGATAATACATGGCAAAAATATTTGTTATAAGACACGGACAAACTTTTGACAACAAAGATGAAGTTTTCTCTGGCAAAAGAGAAACAGATTTAACACAAGAGGGAATTGAAGAGGCAAAGCAAATTGGCGAACAGCTTAAGAACGAAAAAATAACAAAGGCTTATCAGTCAAATCAACTGCGTTCCAAGCACACATTGGAGCTTGTTTTGAATGGATATCACCCTGAAACTGAAATTATTGAAGACAGCCGAATTAGAAAGCGTGATTACGGGGACTTAACAGGAAAAAAACATGCCGAAATTCAAGAAAAAGATCCACAAAATTATAAATTGTGGCATAGATCTTACGATATTGCTCCTCCCGGAGGAGAAAGCATAAAAGACGTAGAAGCAAGAGTGATGGATTTTTTAAATGAAGTTATTCCAACTTTAAAACCAGACGATATAGTTTTAATTTCTGCTCACGGAAATTCACTAAGGCCTATGAGAAAATACTTTGAAGGCATTTCAAATGAGCAAATGTGTTCATTTGAACACACCCCCGGCAAAATCTATACCTATCAAGTTTAATTTGGTACAATACCCACACGGAGGAGTCGCATAGCCCGGTCAATTGCGGGGGTTTGCTAAATCCCTGAGTTGAAAAACTCACGCAGGTTCGAATCCTGTCTCCTCCGCCAAAATATTTTCTGCATTTCTACCAAATTCCGCAAGGAATTTGAAGACGAGAATCCAGCGAAAAGCCTAAAGTCCGAGATTCCGAGGACGGAGGCATGAAGCTGTGATTTGAGGAGAGGTCGCATAGTGGTCTAGTGCAACGGTTTCGAAAACCGTCATCCGAAAGGATCGTGAGTTCAAATCTCACCCTCTCCGCTTCTACCCTTATTGACTAACTTTTTCCTTTGCTATAAAGTTAAATTATGCCCACAGAAGATGAGAAATTTTTACCAAAAGAACCACTTGATTTACCTAAAGAAGAATTAGAACTTCCTGGCACAGCTCAAGATCAAACAACCTACAACCATCAAGTGAGAACTCTCCTTTCTTGGTCTGCCCCCGGTAGACCTTTTAAAAAAAGAACAAAAGAATATTTTCTAACAAGCCTTTTAATCGTACTTTTTGTGGAAGTTATATTGTTTCTTTTCTCCCAATACCTTTTAATGCTTGTTGTTTTATCTTTAATTTTTGTATCTTTTGCGCTTGCAACTGTTGCTCCGCGCGATTTTCACTACAGACTTAGCACCGAGGGGATAACCATTGAAGATCATTTCTATCTTTGGCAGGAACTTTATGATTTTTATTTTAGAAGAAGAGAAAATACAGAAGTTTTGCATATAAGAACACACGCTTTTATACCAGGTGAGCTAACTATCACTCTTGGCAATATGGACAAAGAACATGTTAAAGCTGTTCTTCTCCCCTATCTTCCATTTAGAGAAGTTATAAAACCTACTTTTATGGAAAAATCCGGCGATTGGCTCTCCAAAAATTTTCCATTAGAAAGATGAATTATTTTGTTTGGCATTTCTATCAAGCCCCAAAGTTCATATTAAAACTTATTGGAAATTATATATATTTTGTCGGTCATGTTTTCTCTGTAAAAGTTCTAATTAAGACTTTATTTTCCCCTTGGAAAAGAGAAATAATTA
>CAYYAC010000042.1:0-3659 GCA_964469995.1 uncultured Gammaproteobacteria bacterium | reverse complement strand
TGGTATGAGAAACATGAAGCAGATGAAAGAAAGAAAGGGGAATTTTGGACAAAGGAAAACCTTATGGCGCAGCCTGGAATTGGACAGGATTGGGCTTACGGATATACTCCAACTTTAAAAAGATTTACAGCAGACCTTGCGCTGTCAAAATTTGATATTGAAGACCTTATTGGAAGGGAAAAAGAATTAGAAGTTCTGCAAAGAACACTTAGTAAAGACCAAAATCCAAACGCCATACTTGTCGGGCAGCCAGGTGTGGGCAAGAAAACATTGGCAGTTGGTCTTTCAAAACTTATTAGCTTTGGGAAAAGCATGGAATTTTTGCTTTATAAAAAAGTGCTTTTGCTAGATCTTGACCTTTTGCTTGCTAAAACTCAGGCAGAAACTCAGCAAAATTTGATAATAGCTTTAGAAGAAGCAAAGAGAGCTGGAAATATTATCTTGGTTATTCCATCTTTTGAACAGTTTGTATCAAATGACACAGGACACATCAATCTAACGGAAGTACTTTCCCAGCACTTAACAAACAACAGCATACAAATAATTGGAATTACAGATCCCTTTTCATATCAAAAATACATTTTGCCAAATAAAATAATTTCTAATCTATTTGAAAAAGTTGAAGTTGATGAGGTTTCAAAAGAAAACGCTCTAATAATTGCCCAGAATAAATCTTTAGAGCTTGAAAGCAAATATAAAATTTCATCAAGCTATGAAGCCCTTGAAGAGATAGTAAAACAGACCCAAGATTTAATTACAGATGTTCCTTTTCCTCAGAAAGCAATAGACACCCTAAACGAAACATATGTATTTGGCAAAAATAACAAAAAAAAGATTATTACCGCAGCCGACATTGATGAGATTTTATCTCAAAAAACAGAGCTCCCATTGGGAAAATTAAAAACGGAGGAAAAAGAAATTCTTTCAAATTTGGAAGAGTTTTTGCACAAAAGAGTCATAGGACAAGACAATGCAATAAATAAAGTAGCCCAGGCTTTAAGAAGAAAGCGTACAGGAGTTGAAATTAAAGACTCTGCAATAGGAACCTTTCTCTTTTTAGGTCCAAGCGGAGTAGGGAAAACAGAAACGGCAAAAGCACTAGCTCAGGCGTACTTTGGAGATGAAAATAAAATGATAAGAATTGATATGTCCGAGTTTGAGAATGAAGAATCTATAGAAAAACTAATAGGAGGAAATGAAAATCCAGGAATTTTAACATCAAGCGTCAGAGAAAATCCTTTCTGTGTTTTGCTTTTGGATGAGTTTGAAAAAGCAAATCCAAAAATACTAAACCTTTTTCTCACTGTCTTCGACGAGGGGTACTTAAAAGATACAAAAGGACAAAGCGTAAGCTTTAAAAATACAATTATTATTGCCACAAGCAATGCAGGAAGCGAATTTATTAGAGAACATTTAGAAAATAATTCACTTTCTGATTTAGATAAAAACCTTACTGAATATCTGCTTTCAAATAAAATGTTTAGCCCAGAGCTTATTAACAGATTTGACGGAGTAATTTTTTACAAACCTTTAACCCGTGGTGAGCTTGGCAAAATTGCGGTTTTGATTCTAGATAGACTAAATAAGAAATTACAAAAAGACCAAGAAATAAGCATTAATGTAAATCAGCAAACAATAATGAAGCTTGTTGAAAAAGGATACGACCCGCAATTTGGAGCAAGAAATCTTCAAAGAACAATTCAGGAAGAAGTAGAAAATAAAGTTGCAAGCAAAATTTTGGACGGGAGCGCAAAAAAAGGCTCAGAGGTTTTAATAGAACTTTAGGATTACTTTTAATTTGTAAACGGGCACTATTTAAGCTAAAATGAAGCCTGCTAGTGCTCGTAGTTCAATGGATAGAACACCTGGTTGCGGTCCAGGCGGTTGGAGGTTCGAATCCTCTCGGGCACACAGGAGGAGAGGTCGCATAGTTGGTCTAGTGCAGCGGTCTTGAAAACCGCCACCCGAAAGGGTCGCGAGTTCGAATCTCGCCCTCTCCGCAAAGATTATGGATATTTATGAAGAGTCAGTAGCTTTACATAAAAAACTTAAAGGCAAACTTGAAATAAAAGCCAAGTTTGACGTTAAAGATAAACATGATTTATCTCTTGTATACACCCCTGGCGTTGCTCAAGTTTCAAAAGATATAGCAAAAGACAAAAACCTTGCCTACGATTTAACAATTAAGGGAAATTCCATTGCAATAATTTCAGACGGCTCTGCGGTTTTAGGACTTGGAAACATAGGCCCATATGCTGCAATTCCAGTTATGGAAGGCAAAGCTCTTCTTTTTAAGCAGTACGCAGGAATTGATGCATTCCCTATTACTGTTCACACTCAAAATTCCTTTGAAATAATAAATTTGGTTAAAAATATCTCTCCTGTTTTTGCTGGAATAAACCTTGAGGATATATCTGCTCCCAGATGCTTTGAAATAGAAGAAGCGCTTCAAGACATTGGCATTCCTGTTTTTCATGATGACCAGCATGGAACTGCAATAGTACTTTTAGCCGCTTTAATTAATGCTGCAAAAGTTGCAAAAAAAGATATGAGAGACCTTAAGGTTGTTATTTCTGGAGCAGGCGCTGCCGGAACAGCAATTGCTCAGCTTCTTTTATGTGTTGGGCATGACCCAAAGGTTTGTGAGCCAGTAAAAGAAATAATTGTATGTGATTCAGATGGGATAATTTCTAAAGACAGGACTAACATTTCAGAAAATCCATGGAAAATGCGTCTTGCAAATATAACTAATAGAAAAGATTTAAAAGGAACATTAGAAGATGCTCTAAAAGACGCTGATGTTTTTATAGGAGTCAGCCGTGGAAATGTTTTGAAACCTGAATGGATTTCCAAAATGGCCCAGAAGCCAATTATTTTTGCTATGGCAAATCCAGACCCTGAAATTATGCCGGATATTGCAAAAAAAGCAGGCGCTTTTATTGTGGGCACAGGACGAAGTGATTTTCCAAACCAAGTAAATAACGTTCTTGCTTTCCCTGGAGTATTTTTAGGAGCAATAAATGCTAGGGCAAAAACCATTACAAACAGTATGAAGATTTCTGCTGCTTTTGCTCTTGCTTCAACTGTTAAAAATCCAACAGTTGATAATATTCTTCCATCTGCGCTAGATAAAAATGTAGCAAAAGTTATTGCAAAAGAAGTTTCAAGGGTATGGAAAGAAGAAGATTAATGTCTTGTAGCGCTATTTGCCACATCTATTCCTTCGATAGTTAGCCCAGCTGCAAGAGACTCTAAGAAGACTTTAAGCAAATTCATTCTTTTTTTCTCATCCTTTTCAAGCGCTGCCTTAGCAAGCTCCTCAAGCTTGCCATTAAATTCTTTTCTCATGTCTTCTTTCTCCCTCTTCTCCTCTCCTACTCTCTCAGTAAGCCTTACCACATCCCTCCTCAATTCCCTGACTTCTCGGATTAATTCACCTTCATTAGGCTTATTTTTTTCATCTTCTTGAAGTATTCTTTGATTGAATAATTCAAGAGCTTTTTGAGTAAGCGCTTCATCATCTAGTTGTCCTTTTGCTTCTAGGGTTACTTCTCTTAAGTCGTCCTGATATTTTGGGTTATCTATTTTTTCTTTAGGAATTTGAGCATATCCTACTTCCTCGTGCGCTGGAACCATGTTTCCTGTTGGTTTGTTTTTTA
>CAYYAC010000041.1:0-5918 GCA_964469995.1 uncultured Gammaproteobacteria bacterium | reverse complement strand
CAATTTTCAATCTCATATTTTCCAAAGTCCTTGGCCTTTTTTGTTTTATCAACAAAAAATTTTTTGAGAGAAAAACTTTGGATTAAATCAATAATTGTTTCAAAATTAAAAATTGCACCAGGTAAAATTTTATTTGCTCCTCATCATTTGTCGCATGCTTCAGCTGCATATTACACATCCGGTTTTGAAAAAGCAGCATTTTTGACTCTTGATGGGGTTGGGGAGTGGACAACTGGAAGTTTTGGGATATGTAGGGAAAATAAAATTACCCCAATTTCGCAAATGCTTTTTCCAAATTCCGTAGGACTTTTATATTCTGTATTTACAGCATTTCTAGGCTTTGAAGTAAATGATGGGGAATATAAAGTAATGGGAATGGCTGGTTTTGGAAAGCCAATTTATATTGATAAAATTAAAAAGCTCTATAAACAGAAAAAAGATGGTTCAATAATGCTCGACTTAAGCTATTTTGCCTTTCATAAAAGTTCAAAAAAGATGTTTTCTGGTAAATTTGGAGAAGAATTCTCCGGACTTGATAAGTTCGATATTGCAGCAAGCATTCAAAAAGTGGCTGAGGAGATAATTATAAACTTTGCAAAAAATGTTAAAAAGAAAACCAAACAGGAAAATCTAGTTTTTGGAGGAGGGGTGGCTCTAAACAGCGTAGTAAATGCAAAGCTTATGGTAAAAAGTGGATTTAAAAATATATTTATCTTTCCCGCTAGCGGAGATGATGGAGGAGCAGTGGGAGCAGCTCTATATGTCTACCATCATATTTTAGGAAACAAAAAGATACATTTATTGAAAGATGTCTTTCTGGGCAGTGATTTTTCTGACTATAAAACAAAGAATAAAAAATTAAGTGATCCCAAGCTTATTGATTATATTTCAACAAAATTATCAGAAGGAAAGGTTGTCGGTTTTTTTGAAGGTAGAGCAGAGTTTGGTCCTAGAGCTTTGGGGCACAGGTCAATTCTTGCTGACCCAAGAAGCGCAGGAATGAAAGATGTTGTCAATTCAAGGGTGAAATTCAGGGAGATTTTCCGTCCATTTGCACCTGCAGTATTGGAAGAACATGCAAATAAATATTTTGAAAATTTAGATAAAAATCTTGCGAGCTTTATGCTTGGAACTTTTAAGGCAAAAGAAATAGCCAAAAAGAGAGCAGCGGCAACGATTCATATAGATGGATCGTCTCGGGTTCAAGTAGTTGATAAAAATTACAATGGTAAATTAAGAAAACTTCTTGAAGCTTTCTATAAAAAAACAGGTGCGCCGGTTCTTCTAAATACTTCCTTTAATTTGAAAGGTGAGCCGATTGTAAATAGCCCCGCAGATGCTATTAATACTTTTAAGAGGTCTGGAATCGATATTTTGGTTTTGGGAAACTATATAATAGAGAAGTAATGGAATTTTTAATCAAATTATCAACAGCTACGGAGCTGCTTTCTTTTTGCTGGAAAAATAAACTTTGGTGGATGATACCTTTGGTTTTGGTTCTTTTATTAACGGGCGTAATAATACTTTTCAGCGCGTCTACTCCTTTGGCACCATTTCTTTATGCAATATTTTAATTACTTACTACAGGGAATCAATTTGTTCTCTTCTAAATATTTAAATAAGTCTTCAGCGATAATTTTGTGTCCTTTTGGATTTGGATGTCCGTTTGGATTAACTTCGGCATATGAAAAATCTCCTCCCATTTTTTTAATAACTCTCATGCGGTCTACATAGCTAAAGTTATTTTCAGTTGCGGCATTTATTAGAAGACTTCTTGCTTCGCTATCAAGCCAAGAATATGCAGCGATAAGCACCTTGCCTTTATAGTACTGTCTAAATTGTTCTATTTGGTTTCGCTGAAAATTAAGGATTGCCGTTTTCCCAAGTTCATTAATAGAATTGTTTGCCCCCTCTTTAAAAAGTTCAATACCTTTTTGCGAGATAGTGGTTTGGCTGGCGTTCGGATTACTGTCTTTAAAAGCTGAAACAGATTTTGTGTAGTTGTCTCTTATCCTCTCATTGTAACGGAGCAAGTCTGTAAAATACCAAATAACAAGATCGGGATTATATTTTTCTCCTCTTTTTTTAAATCGCTCAACTTCATATTGAGCATCATATCCATATACTCCTAAATTAATAACTTCAAATTTTTTAATATTCTTGCATTTAAGATTTAAATTAAGCATGTCTTCCAGCTTCTCAGGCCAGTTATCTTTTGTATCTACATATTGCCCAAACGTAAAAGAGTCACCTAACGTAATTATTCTGAAGGTATTTTCAGGCTTTGCTGTTGTATATTCAAATCTTTCATTCAGGCTGTCTGAATTTATAGTTTGAGTGGAAACCATACCAGGCATATTCGATCCTTGTTTGGTATTTGGCTTTGGCTCATAGAAGTATTTTAGGTTCGCGCTGGGTGAGGAAACGATATCATTATTGTTGATTACAGCAATAGACTGGGGGGGATTCTTGTACTTATTTAAGATAATAAAAGCCGGAATGGAGAATACAATAATTGAAACTATTGATAGAGTGATTTTCTTTTTCATAAAGCATTGCACGCTATCATCTTGTTTTTGGTCAAAAAGTTAAAATAGTCTTCAGCTATTATCTGGTGGCCCTTTTGATTAGGATGGAAGTTTGGGTGAATGTTAGCACTAGAGAAATCTCCGCTCATGTTATGATAATCTCGCATATTTTCTTCATAAATAAAATTATTTTCATTCGCAGCGTTTATTAGAAAATTTGTCATGTCGCTATTTAAGCCAGGATAGGAAGCGATGAGCACTTTTCCTTTGTAATACTGTCGAAATAGTTTTATTTGTGTTTTTTGGAAGTTAAGGATTGTTGATTTTCCTAGTTCATTAACGGATTTTGTTACACTTTCTTTGGCTAATTTCCCTCGATTTTGATCAAGAGTGCCTTGGCTGGCGTTGGGATTGTCTTTTTGGAAAGCCGAAAAGGCTTTTAAATAGTCTCCTCTTATTTTTTCATTATAGCGGAGCAAATCTATAAAATACCAAATAACAAGATCGGGATTATATTTTTCTCCTCTTTTTTTAAATCGCTCAACTTCATATTGAGCATCATATCCATATACTCCTAAATTAATAACTTCAAATTTTTTAATATTCTTGCATTTAAGATTTAAATTAAGCATGTCTTCCAGCTTCTCAGGCCAGTTATCTTTTGTATCTACATATTGCCCAAACGTAAAAGAGTCACCTAACGTAATTATTCTGAAGGTATTTTCAGGCTTTGCTGTTGTATATTCAAATCTTTCATTCAGGCTGTCTGAATTTATAGTTTGAGTGGAAACCATACCAGGCATATTCGATCCTTGTTTGGTATTTGGCTTTGGCTCATAGAAATATTTAAGATTTACGCTAGGAGAGAAGGCAACATCCTTATTATTGATTACAATAAGAGAGGGGGTGGTATTTTGGTATCTACTTTTTATAATAAATAAAAGAGGAATTGAAAAAAGAATAAATGAGGTTATGGATAATGCAATCTTCTGTTTCATTTAGTTATATTTGCTTTGGAGAAAAAGTAAGCAGAAAGGAATGTGACTATTGGAACTGAAAGTAGCAGCCCACAGCTTCCGGCGATTGTCTTTACAATTTCATCTGCTATGGTTTCATTATTTAGAATTACCCAATAGGGAAGATGACCAGGATTAAGAGCTAAGAAGATAAAAATTGCAAAGGAAGATCCAGCATAAGCCAAAATAAGCGTATTTACCAAAGATGCAGCATGTTCTTTGCCAACGTTTAATCCTTTTTCCAAAAGTTTCACAAATTTTAACTTTGGATTTGCAAGTTTTAATTCATAAATAGTTGCAGATTGAGTTGTTGTAATATCATTTAAGGCTCCAAGAGTTCCTATTATTACTCCTGACAGGAACAATCCTTTAAGGCTTATTAGAGCTGTTGGACCAAATTGAAGCGCTACTGCATCTTCGCTTCCAAGTCCAGCAAGATTTGTCATTTGAATTGCAATTTGTGCAAGGCCGACTGTAAATAAAAGAGAAATCAAAGTAGAAAAAAGAGCAATGCTTGTTTTCTTGGATACTCCATGAGCTAAGAAGCCAGTTGCTATAAGAATTACGACGGACCCCAAAAGAGTTGTTGAAAGGGGATCTGATCCTTTTAAAATATTTGGAACAATAAAACTAGTAATTATTCCAAGGCTTATAACCATTCCAAAAACGGAGCCTAATCCTTTTTTGCCTGCTATGAACACTATTAAAAAGAAAAAGAATATTAAAAGTAAAATTATGCTGTTTATTCTATAAAAATCATAAATTGAATATGAGACTTTTCCGTTAGGAGTGGTAATTTTTGAAATAACTATTTCTTGGTCTTTTGAAACAAGTTGGTCTTTTGTTATTTGGAATTGTCCACCATTTTCTATAACAGTATACTTTCCTTTTTCGCTGCCATCTTCAATTTTTACTCTTAAGGTTTGATGATAGTTTGCATTTCCTCCGATTGTTTTTTGTCCCTGAGAAACAATTTCTATAACTTTAGCTTTGAAAAATTCTTCTTTGGGTGGCTGAAATTGAGGAGTTGTTTGGGCAAAAGCCATTTTGGGAATTGCTAGGAAGATAATCAAAAAAAGAAACCATTTTTTCATCAGTCAATTATATCAGAATAATTTTAGCAATTGACAAATGCAACTTAGTTGCGTATACTTATATCAAATGAGCCTAGATATTAGAAGAACACCAGCAAGAACAACAATAGTTGAATTTTTATCTAAATCTAATTCTCCTGTTGACGTTGCTCAAATTGTCAGTTTTTTGAGAGATAAAAACCTAACTACAAATAAAGTTACAGTTTATAGAGCTATTGATTTTCTTTTGGAAAAAGGCTTTATAGATAAAGTGGAGTTTGGAGAAGGGAAGTATAGATATGAGATTAAAAAAGGAGACCACCACCATCTTATTTGCACAAATTGCGGTAAGGTTTCGGACATTGAAGATAAATATATGAAAGAACTTGAAAAAGAAATTCACAGAGATAATCAATTCTTGGTAAAAAGTCATTCTTTGGAATTTTTTGGACTTTGTAAAAACTGTCAAAATTAGACTTATGTTAATTAACATTTTATTCTTTACATTTCTTGCATCTATTGTTTCTTTGTTTTTGGTTGCAATTTTACTTTTACACAAAACGCTTATTCATAGAGTTTCATTTTCTTTTGTTGCTTTTGCAGCTGGAGCACTTTTAGCAACAGCTTTTTTGGATACGATGAAAGAGGCCGTGGGCCTTGCGGGAGATAACGTTTTTCTATGGGTAACTATCTCCATTGGCATATTTTTTCTAATGGAGAGGATATTTATGTTTATTCATCATCACGATGAACAGGATTTGGATGAAAAAGAAAAATTACGGCTTCCGACCGCATTTCTGCTTTTTGGTGATGGATTGCACAATTTAATAGACGGCGCATCTATCGCAGCTTCATTTTTAGTAAGTTTTCCATTGGGAATTGTTACAACAATTACTGTTTTTGTGCATGAGATTCCTCATGAGCTGGGTGATTTTGGCATTTTAATTCATAAAGGATGGAGAAGACCGGAGGTTTTGTGGGCAAACATTGGAACAGGCGTTGCTGCAATGTTAGGAGCATTAATGGCTTATTATTTAGGAAACATTTTCCATGGTGCGGTTCCTGTTCTTTTGTCTATAACAACAGGAAACTTTATCTATTTGTCTGCGACAGATTTATTACCCGAGATTCATCACAAAGCACAAAAAAATCTAGCATTAAATCATACAATATTTTTCTTCTTGGGAATTTTCTTTATCGCATTTCTAATAAGACTTTTGGGGTAGGGATTTTACTTAGTTTTTTGCAATCTCTGCTTCTGTTTATAGACTTATTGTACCTGAATGCTGCAGTTAGAGATT
>CAYYAC010000040.1:0-6041 GCA_964469995.1 uncultured Gammaproteobacteria bacterium | reverse complement strand
AAGATTGAATATATCCCTGGGAATTACTACGCAATTCTTTAGATATAGTATAATTGTCAAATGAAAAAATATTACGAAAGATATTGGGACGTCCGAAAGTCTATGGGAGATTTTGAAATAAAATGGAAATCTATTAAAGAAAGCCTCCCTTTGGGTAAAGATGTTAAGTTTTTAGATTTTGGATGCGGAAAAGGACTTCTTTTGTCGGAAATACTTAAAGTAAACCCAGATCTTAATGCAACGGGAGCAGATATCTCTGAAACTGCAATTACATATGCAAAAAAAGCGCTTCCGTCTGTAGATTTTAAAGTTATAAAAGAAGGAGACGAATTACCTTTTAAAGCTAATTCTTTTGATTTTATTCTTGTTGCTGATGTGCTGGAGCACATATATGATACGGATTTTATTTTTGGTGAGCTTGTCAGAATTTTAAAACCTGGAGGGAAGATGTTTATTTCTGTCCCATATCATGGAATGTTTAAAAATATACTTATTACTTTAGTTGGATTTGATTTTTATTTTAATCCTAAACAGCCCCATATAAGATTTTATACAAAGAATAATTTATTTAATCTTGTTAAAGAAAATGGGCTTAGGATATTAAAAAATGGATATTATGGAAGATTTTATCCAATATCTTATGGAATGTACGTAGTCTGTGAGAAGGGGATAAAGTGATTTACTACCTGTTTGATAGAGCCTTTAAATTAATGGAAAAAGCTCCAATTCAAGGCTGTTTTGTTGAATTTGGTGTCTATCAGGGTCATAGCCTTAAGGATACTCTTAAAATGGCAAAAAAATATCTAGGGATTATGCCTAAGGCTTATGGATTTGATTCTTTTAAAGGAATGCCTTCTACAAAAAAGCCGCTTGCGGGAAAACTCTCTTTAGGCTGGGATAAGGGTACGTTTTCAGACACCAGTGTGGAAATTGTAAAAAATAGACTAAGAGAGGCAGGCGTTAGGGCAGAAGTTGTGAGCGGTGAGTTTGGAAAATTACCCCCTCTTAAAAAATTTGGAATAAACAAAATTAGATTTGCTTATATAGATGCAGATATTTATGAAGGATATAGAGATGCTCTTAAACTAATAACCCCGCATCTTCAAATAGGTACTGTGATTATCTTTGATGAATACTTTCCTCCGTCAGACTATAAATATAATCAAAGCGTGAGAGACCATGGAATGAGGGCTATTAGGGAATGGGAAAATCAGACCGGCATTAATATTCATGTAATAAGATTTGAATGGTCATCCACTCTGTGCGTTGTAGTAGATGGTAATTATTTAAAGAAATATGGACGGTTTATAGAATCGCTAAGAAGAGATAATTTTATTCAGTCAGCATCAGATGCTGCTCATCAATTGCTTCAAAAATTCAATTTATAGTTTTGTGTTTTAGGAGAAATCAAACATTTCCGGATATATTTTTTTATAATAATACTTCTTTGCAAGCTTTAATGCATTCGCACTGTAGCTATTGTAGTCTGACATAATTTTCTTTATTGCGTTTACCAGTTCGCTGGAACTTCCTGATTTTATTATTACTCCTGCTTTATTTTCATCAATTTCCTTAGAAAATTCAAAAATATCAGTCATTACAACAGGTAGCCCCAGGCTTAAATATCTTTTTACTTTTCCAGGGTCTCCAAAATGTGAAACATTACTTGAGTCTGGAAGGTAAGTTGCAATTCCAATCGTGCATTTTTTTAAAACGTTGTTAAAAGATTCTCCCTCAAGATATCCATAAAATGTTGTAGGAAGCGGACTTTTTGCTGCAATCTCCTTAAAGTAGTCTTCGTCAGGACCCGACCCAACTATTTCAAATCTGGCATTAGGGTAGGCTTTGATAATAGACTGGGCATTTTTAAATACATCTCCCAGTCCTTGGCTTTTTTTGATTACACCAATAAAACCTATAATCACATCGTTTGTATATTTTTTAATTTCTCCGAATGAATCTGTGCCAATAGGAATTATAGAAAAATTTTTATCTTTGGGAAGAAGTCCTGTTGATTTTCTGAGTTCAAGTATTCTCTTGTTAATAAAGACTACTTTGTTAGACTTAAGACTTACTTCGTCAAAAAAACGATATATTTGTCTCATGAGCATTATTATTTTATTCTCATGGCGTGGAGGATAGTAATCCCATACCCAAAAAACAGTTTTATCCAGCAGTCTGAGTTTTTTTGCTATATTTCCAATCCAAGCAGTAAATCCATTAACTGTAAAATATATATTAATTTTGCCGTATTTATTTTTTATCCATAATATATATAAGAGGATTTGCACAAAATTAATTAGTGAAAAAATAGGAAGTACTATAAATAAAAAGCGTTTTGTATCAGGCAATCTAAATAGGGAGTACTCTTTTTCTATTTCTCCGTTGCGATATATAAATAATTTATTGTGCCGTGTTTTCTTTTTAAGGCTATGGAATCCTAAAGAAAACATGAAAACTAATTCAAAGTTCTCAATTAAAAAATCTAGTATTTTCCCTGAGTTTTCGTAGGGAGAATAATTCACATAGATAATGGATTCTTTTTTCATATTAATTTATTTTCGACAAGCCATTTGGCTGTTAGCTTTGTTCCTTCTTCAAAGGAAAAAAGAGGTTTGTATTTTAATTCCTTTTCTGCTTTTGTAATATCGTAATAACAATTTCTTGTCATTACTCTAACGCGGTTTGGGAAAAATAATGGCTTAATTTTAAGTAAATTTGAAATCCACAAGACCAAATAGCTTATAAAAAAACCAACAATTTTTGGAATGTGAATAGGTATTACTTTTGAATTTATACTTTCCGAAACTACTAACCCAATTTCATTTAGCGTTATTGGCTTGCCTGCTCCAATAATATAATCATCATGTGTCTTGTTGCTTGCTGCAGCCAGATATGCCCCCAGCGCTACATCTTTTACAAATACATAATCCATTTTATTTTTTCCGTCTCCAATATAAAAGAAAATATGTTTTTTTATTGTTTTGAAAAGTTCCAGTAAATTTCTTTTGTCTCTAGGACCATAAACACTAGTGGGTCTTATGATTACATATGGAATATTCCATTTTTCGTGAGCCTCTACTAGAGCACTTTCTGCTAGTAATTTTGATTCACCGTAAATTTCCCTAGGATCTTTCTCTTGGGTTTCGTTCCATCCATTAATGTTTCCAATCCAGGCAGGCAATCCATAAACTGCAATGCTAGAGAAAAATACAAATTTTTTAATATTCTCATCTTTGCACTCTTCAAGAAGTTTTTTTGTTCCTTCTACATTTACGCGTTCATATTCTTCTTTTAGGTAGTATTTTCCTCCCTCTATTGTAAGGGCAGCAAGATGATAAACAATATCTACGTCTTTTACTGCTTTTTTCAAATCTTGTTCATTTGTGATATCTCCGCGGATAATATCAAAATCAGCCTTGGGAAGATTATCTAGGGATTCGTTTTTTAGTATAAGAAGGCGTAAATTATTGGAAGGTATATTTTTCTCAAGAAGAAGTTCTACTAAATGACTTCCTATAAAACCAGCAGCGCCTGTTATTAAAATCTTTTTCATTGTGAATTATTTACTAGAATATGATACCACAGGGGATAGTCAAAAGCTTAAGATTCAGAGCCCTCATATTTGCCTTCGTCAATTTGGCTTTTTATCCAATTGTAGGTATGTTTTAATCCTTCTTCTAAGGTTGTAGGAGGTTCCCAGTTTAAGAGTTTTTTTATTAAAGTATTTTCAGAATTTCTTCCTCTTACTCCTTGAGGCTTGGTCAAGTCATATTCTTTTCCAATTTTTTTGCCTGCTATTTTTGCGATTATATCTATAAGTTCATTTATTGATACTAATCTGTCTGAGCCAATATTTAAAGGCTGTCTAATATCTGACATCATAAGCTTATATATTCCTTCTACGCAGTCATCTATAAAACAGTAGGATCTTGTCTGGTTTCCGTCTCCCCATACCTGAATTTTTTCTCCGTCTTTTGCAAGTCCAACCTTACGGCATAAAGCTGCTGGAGATTTCTCTCTTCCTCCCTGCCAAGTTCCAAGGGGTCCATATATATTGTGGAATCTTGCTATTCTTGTCTCGAATCCATGGTCGCCATAATAATCCTGCGCCAGTCTTTCTGTAAAAAGTTTTTCCCATCCATAAGAGTTGTCAGGGTCTGCAGGGTAGGCATCTTGTTCTTTGAGTCCTGGATTTTCTTCCCCTTCTTGTTTAAAAGTTGGATATATGCAGGCAGAAGAAGAATAGAAGAAGCGTTTTACGCCATTTTTATATGATGCATCAAGCATGTTTGTGTCTATAAGTACGTTGTCACGCATCAAATCAGCGTGAACGGTTTCAATAAAACCAACACCTCCCATATTTGCTGCCAGATTATATACGTAATCCATTCCAGAAGTTGCCTTAATAGCATTTTCTTTATCTCTTAAATCTAAAAGCAAAAACTCGTCTGCTGTGCTTTCTTCAAATTCGGGGTTTTTAATATCAACGCCTCTTACCCAGTAGCCTTTGCCTTGCAGATATTTAGTTAAATGATGTCCTATGAATCCTCCAGCACCTGTAACTAATACTTTTTCTTTAGCCATATCTTACACAATAGTATATATCATGAATAAATATACTGCAATTTTATCTAGAGTCAAAAAGTTTTTTAAAAAACTGAGCCCTTTTTGGATTAATTAAAATGCTATATATAACAGCTGTTGTTTCGATAAACGCTACCAGTGGCTCATAATATAAGAAGAATAACTGTTTATTTCGAAACGTCTTTATTAGCCCAACTATTGTAGGAAATATGAAAGTCATAGAATAAATAATCCAAATTATTATTTTAAGTACGCTTTTCTTGCTGGAAAAGTCAATCCATAAAAAATGTCTTTCGCTTAAATCTTTTATATAGTTTCTGTTAATATTTCTTGCTCTTTTTGAAAAAATTTCACTTAAATGATCTACGTGAGAATGTTGGATTCCGGTGTTGGGATTAAAAGCAAACTTACAAAATCCCTTAAGTACTAAAATGCGCAAAACATCTAGTTCCATAAATTTTTTCTGCTTGTAAATTTCTGCTTTTTTTAGATATTCCATTTTGTATAAAGAGCTTCCTGTTGGGGGTGTAATTTCTTTGCCGTACTGGCAAATATAGTAGCCGTCCTTTTCTGCAGTAATTGTGTCTTCCACTCTCTGAGAAAAAAATGAAAATAAGGGACTGGTGTAAAATGAAAAACTTGCAATGTACTGAGAAATTAATGGGTCTCTCTTGTCCGGAACAATATCTGTGAATACTCCAACAATGTCTTTATCTGTGTGAGGCTTGAGCATTATCTTAAACCAATCTTTGTGCGCAAGTCTGCTGTCTGCATCCATAAAAATAAAATAATTTCCCTTACTTTTCCTAAGTCCCAGCATTTTTAAATACTGAGCATCTTTTGTCTTATCCATTAATATCTCAACTGGATATTTCTTTGCTATATCAAGCGTTTTATCTGTAGAAAAATTATCGATTATTATTACTTGCAGTTTTGTCTTTGGGTAGTCCTGGTTATATATACTTTCTAGACAAGATTTTATAAAACGCTCCTCGTTGTAAGTAGGAATTGCAATAGAAATAAGTGGTAAATCAGATTCCATATTTAAGAAAGAACTCTATTTAAGTTTTTGTTAAATAATACGCCCCAGTCAAATTGCTGGGCAAATGTTATTGATTTTTCTTTATAGCTTTTTAATTCTTTATCTGAAGACATAATTTTAAGTATTCCTTTTGCAATATCTTTTGGATTATCTCTTACTACAATTCCTGCTCCTGCTTTTTCAATATCGTATGCATTGTAAAAAGCGTCTGTCATAACAACCGGTATTCCTGCACCCAAATAAAGCTTTGTTTTAGAAGGGTCTGCGTAATAAGTAAGACCCGAGTCATCTTTGGTATATACAGCAAGTCCCAAAGCGCACGATGCAATAGTATTTTCTATTTCCTTATGACTTTCTACAAACCCTTTTATGTCAACGTGTTTTTCTATTTTTAGTTTTGAAGCTAATTTTT
>CAYYAC010000039.1:0-6352 GCA_964469995.1 uncultured Gammaproteobacteria bacterium | reverse complement strand
GTCCAATTGGAAAAATTGCCATAGGCTCTTCCTCTAATGATTCAAAAATTGTTGCGGAAAATAAATTTTTAATTTTAAAACTTAAAAATCAGCAGAACCTTGTTGCCGAAAATTCTGCTTTGCGTGATCAATTTGAAACAGGAAATTTAAGAAGCCAAAAACTTCTTCCTGCGAATGTGGTTTCTGCTCCCAGTTTTTTGCCAGGAGTTTCAACTCCTGAATATCTTGTTATAGATAGGGGAACAAAAGACGGAGTAAAAGTTGGAAGTGCCATTGTTCTAAAAGATAATATAGTTGGGAAAGTAATACAGATTTCTTCTTCTTTTTCAAAAGTGATTCTAGTTTCAAATCCGGACTATAATTTTTCTGCAAGAACAATTTCTTTAAAGGGCTCAGTAATGGATGGAGCGCTTGGTGTTATAAGCGGACTTGGCGGGCAGGATTTGCTTTTGGGGAATGTGCTTTTGTCAGACAATTTATCCGTTGGGGATTATGTTTCAACAAAAGGGGATTTTCAGATAGACAATACTGGATTTCCTCCAGGACTTATTGTTGGGAAAATTACATCTGTTGAGAAGAAATCCAGCGATCTTTTCCAAAAAGCAAAAGTCAGAAGCTTGGTTGATTTTTCAAGACTTAATATGGTCTTTGTAATAATGGGAGAAGACTAATGAGAGATAAACTTTTTCCTATATCACTTCTTCTTTTTGCATTTTTTTTTGAAATTTCAATAACAACATTGCCGCTTATTATTGGGGCGTTTATTTTGCTAGCTGTTATT
This sequence comes from uncultured Gammaproteobacteria bacterium, assembly GCA_964469995.1. Lineage (GTDB taxonomy): Bacteria > Patescibacteriota > Microgenomatia > Levybacterales > UBA12049 > JACPDD01. The sequence continues at coordinate 5,571 of CAYYAC010000039.1, read as the reverse complement.
TGGCGCTCAAATTGGATTTTTTTTGCAGCGTTTATTGCGGGGATTTTTTTTGATATTTTAACTTTTCATTCAATTGGAATAACTAGTATTTTTCTTGTCTTATTAGTTTTTTTAATATTTTTATATCAGAATAAATTTGAAATAGAAACTTTACCTTTTGTTTTTCTCTCTTCGTTTATTGCAAGCGGAGCATTTCTAATTTTTCAAAATTACAATAATATTTTTTTGCAGTCTTTTATTGTTGGGATAATAGTCCTTGGGATTTTTAAATTACTTTCTTCTCAAAAGATTAACTGATGAAAAAAATAAAAACAGGAGTTGCATTCGGCGACTATATAAGTCAGGAAAATTATACTGGCTCCAGAAGAAAATATGAAGCAGGAGGAAGTTCCATAAGATGGATTTTTTTACCTGTAATTTCTGGAATAATTATAATTTTTATTTTTGTAAAACTTTTTTCTTTGCAAATTTTGCATGGGCTGTATTACAGGCGACTAGCAGATAATAATAGAACAAGAACTGTTTTGATTCATGCTCCAAGAGGAATTATTTTTGACAGAAACGGAACGCCTCTTGTTTTTAATATGCCGGGTTTTAGAATTTCCCAGAATGGAAAAATTCAGCTTTTAACTCAAGAAGAAGCATTGCCTTTGCTAACTTCAAAAAATAATAAATTGGAAATTGATTCGCTTAGGCAGTATCCATATAAAGATGCATTTGCGCATATTGTTGGATACATTGGACAGATTTCTGCAGAAGAACTTAAAAGCCCTGACTATGAAGGATACAATGGGGGAGATTTAATAGGAAAAGAAGGAATAGAACAGCGCTATGAACAGACATTAAAAGGAATAGATGGGGAAAAACTTATAGAGGTAGATAGCCAAGGTAATCAAGTAAGAAGTTTAGGGGAAACAGATCCAATTGCCGGACGGGATATAATTACGTCTTTTGACAGCGGACTACAAAACGCAGTTTATCAAGCAATGATTGGGGTCAAAAAAGGAGCAGCAATAGTTTCAAATCCAAAAGGAGAAATTCTATCTATGGTTTCTTCTCCTTCATTTGATCCAAATCTTTTTACGCTGGGTGCAGATTATAAAGTTGGAACAGAGTCCGCCTATCAAAATGTTTCATCTGTTCTTTTAGACGGAGCAAATCAGCCGCTTTTAGACAGAGCAATTTCTGGTACTTATCCGCCAGGTTCTACCTTTAAACTTGTTGTAGCTGCGGCCGGGCTTCAGGATAATATAATTGATGAAAATTATGAAGTAGAAGATACAGGAATTTTAAAACTTGGAGCTTTTTCATTTTCAAATTGGTTTTATTCGGAATACGGGAGAACAGACGGTCAGGTTAATGTTGTTAAGGCAATTCAGCGTTCAAATGATATTTTTTTCTATACGCTGGCTCAAAAAGTTGGGGTGGATACTATATCTAATATGGCAGCAAGGTTTAAAGTTGGAAGCCCTCTTGGAATAGATTTAAATGGAGAAGCCTCGGGAATTTTACCTACAGTTGAATGGAAACAAAAGGCAATCGGAGAACAATGGTATACGGGAGATACATATCATTATGGAATAGGTCAGGGATATCTTTTAACAACGCCTCTTCAAGTAAATGCTTGGACTCAGGCAATTGCAAATAATGGAGTTTTATATTTGCCTCACGTTTTAAAAAATACAAAACCTCAGGTTTTAACTTCTAGTTTTTTGTCAGGTAAAACAATTTCTTTAGTGCGGCAGGGAATGATTGAAGCATGTAATACCGGAGGAGTTGCGTGGCCTTTTTTTGATTACAAAGTAAAAAATCCAAAACTTAAAATTGATGGAAAAAATATAACAGAGGTTCCACAAGCTACAGATTCTGCAGGTTTTTCTGATTATCGTCATGTTGTTGTTGCTTGTAAAACTGGAACCGCGGAACATGGAAACGGAAGTGAGAATCCGCATGCATGGATTACGCTTTTTGCGCCAGCATATAATCCACAAATTGTTGTAACTATTTTATCTGAAAGTTCTGGCGAGGGCTCAAACATTGCGGGTCCAATTGCCAAAAAAATCCTCGACTACTATTTTAGTAAATAGTTTTATCTAAATTAAAGACTTACATCTTTCTTCCACTTTCAAAATATTATCGTAATGACCAGGTTGTCTCCAAAGACGGTCAGGTGCATAAGCTGATGGGAGATTTGTAATAGGAAGGACAAGACGGTTCTGCGGAAAATTTAAGTAAGTCAAAATTCTCTCGGTTTCTCTTTTAAACAATTCATCTTCACCATATTTATCTGTATATTTTTTTAAAGATTTAAGGATTGATTTATCAAAAATAGATCCCCAGCCAAGTCCCATTGTTAGACGTTTATCTTTGTACGTTTCAAAATGAGTATCTTTTATGGCAAGGTTTATGATGCCGGGTTTCGATTGCTCTAGTAGTTCTTTAATAGGGCAGATTGCATCATCATCTTGGTAATAGATTGAATCAAATTTAGCTTTTTCAAATAATTCATATTTTCTAAAGGGGGTGTCGCATTCCGTTAGAATAAGAACTTCGCCAAACGGATATTTTGAAATCTCATCTAAAATTTCCTGTGGATAAACTTTGTCTTTTGTTATTAAGCAGCAGGATATATTTTTTGAGTCCATGACAGAACTACTGAGACTTAGGACACATGTCGGCGGTTTCCGGAATCATACATCTGGGAGTTGCATCCAAACACATCGGCCGGGGAGTGCAAGTTGTGAATTTGAAGGTGACAAACATAGTATTAAAATCCATCTCCATTTGATCATCGCCCTCAGGATTTAAATCAATTGTGATTCCGTAAAGCAGTCCGTTCTTTTCTATAAAGATATTTTTCCCACGCAGACTAGCTTTCTGTCCAGGAACAAATTTGCTGTCAAGATATTTAGCGCTGGGAGGAGACTGTTTTATTAGGAAGTCCGGAACCACTTCTTCAAAATCATAAAAAAGTCCCGTTCCGCTAGGTAAGTTGAGATCTTCATTGCGTTCATACCACAGGCCGACACTCAAAATATCACTTTTTTGCCCAGGGATCATATTTAGAAGTTTTGAGTTTAAGCTGTCGTTGGGATTTGCAATGTCTACTATTATGAAATGTGTCGGCTTGTTTACTCTTTCAAAGGAAATAAAGCCTTCGGGGTCAGTTGCTTTACGGGTAGGGGTAAGATATGAAGGGTAATCTATTGAATAATGATTAGTTGGGTCTATATAGGTTAGCCATTTTGTTGTTTGTTCTGGGCATTTGGAGAATTCACATTTTGGCCCAGTCCTTCCTACATAATTTAGTCCGTCCGGACAAAGTTTTGCTTCCATTGTACAAGCAATTTGAGCAGGAGCAACATTTTTATTAACTGAATAAATGTATCCAACGGCGCCGATTGCAATGCAGAATGAAACTATACTCATGCCAATTCCAATATATTTCCAAAAATTTATATTGTTTTCATTTATTGGCGGAGGATCTTGATGTATTGGATAAGATGCTTGAGAACTTTGTTCTTCCATAATTTGAGTATACTATATTTGTATGGAAGAAAAAGATTATTGCCTAGCTTTTTCTCTAGCTCCCGGAATTGGGCCTAAAACTTTTAATCTTCTGTTCCGCAATTTTGACAGTGCAAAATCTGCATGGAATGCACCAGAGTTAGAAGTTGTTTCAATATTAAAACCTGCGCTTACTTCTAAGTTTTTAAAATTTAGAAAAGAATTTAATTTTGAAAAATACAAAAAACAATTAGTAGCACAAAAAATTTCATTTGTTTCAATTCAGGATAAAAACTATCCGGAACTTTTAAAACAAATCCCTAATCCGCCAATTGTCCTTTATGCAAAGGGAAATTTGGATTTGCTGTCTAGGGAAAACAAAATTGCTATTGTTGGAACACGCAAAATTACAAATTACGGAAGGCAAATAACTGAAATGTTTGCAGGAGAACTTGCTAAGTCAGGACTTGTAATTGTTTCCGGAATGGCACTAGGCGTTGATGGAGTAGCGCATGAGTCAACTATTGAAAGCAGTGGTAAAACTATTGCGGTTTTGGGAAATGGAGTTGACCTGCCATATCCCTATGAAAATCAAAAATTATATGAGGAAATTTTAGACAGTGATGGACTTATAATTTCTGAATATCCGCCAGGAATGCCTCCGAGCGTTGGTTCATTTCCTGCGAGAAATAGAATAGTTGCAGGACTTTCTGTTGGCATTCTGGTAACAGAGGGAGCAAGTGATAGTGGAAGTTTGATAACTGCAAATTTTGGATTAGATTATAATCGTAAAGTTTTTGCAGTTCCCGGGCCAATTACATCACCACTTTCAAAAGCCCCATTGGATTTAATTTCAAAAGGAGCAAGGTTGGTAACATCGACTTCAGATATTTTAAAAGAGTTTGATATTAAATCATCGAATGAGAAGAAAATAGTCAAAGGGGAAACAAAAGAAGAGAATTTAATTATTAAAATTTTAGAAAACGAATCAATGGGCTTTGATGAGATTGCTAGAATTACTAAAATAGATTCTTCAAAACTCGGCGGAATTTTATCAATGATGGAAATAAAGGGAATCATTAAGACTTTAGGCAGCGGACTTTTTTCCCTTACTTGACAAGCTCTGTATAATGTAAAAGACATCGTTTATGAAATTAGTTATTGTAGAATCACCAACGAAAGCACGCACAATTGGAAGATTTTTGGGTCAGGATTATTCAATAGTCGCATCCATGGGGCACGTTATGGATTTGCCAAAAAGCACTTTGGGCGTTGATACTCAAAATAATTTTACACCGGCATTTGAAGTAGTTGGGGATAAGAAAAAAATTCTGTCACAGCTTAAAAGTGAGGCAAAAAGAGCAAGCGAAATTTTCTTTGCAACTGACCCTGACCGAGAAGGAGAAGCAATTGCCGCGCATGTAAAAACACAGCTTGGAATAAAAGGGAAAGTTGAAAGAATTGTTTTTCATGAAATTACAAAAGATGCAATTGAAGAAGCTTTTAAACATCCGCGCGATATTGACTCAAATTTAGTTGGGGCGCAGACTGCAAGAAGAGTTCTTGATAGGTTAGTAGGCTATAAATTGTCACCGCTTCTTTGGCAAAAAGTTAGGCGTGGCTTGTCAGCAGGACGTGTCCAATCCGTTGCCTTGCGATTAATAGTTGAAAGGGAAAGGGAAATTGAAAAATTTGAAAAGCAAAATTATTTTACAATTTTGGCAAATCTTAAAAAACAAAAAGATGCTGTTGTTTTTGAACTTTCCGAAATAAATGAAAGCAAAATTGAAAAGCAGGAAAAATTTAATCTTTATGACGGAAACTACACAATTACAAAAACAATTATTGATGATGAGCCAAAAGCGGATGAAATTTTACTTGATATAAAAGGAAAGGAATTTACGGTAGGGAATGTAGTAAGAAAGGAAATGAAAAGAAGTCCTCTAGCTCCTTATACAACTTCAACTCTTCAGCAAGATGCTTCAAGAAGACTGGGTCTGGCAGGAAGAAGAACAATGAGTCTTGCTCAAAAACTTTATGAAGAAGGTTATATTACATATAAAA
>CAYYAC010000038.1:0-6452 GCA_964469995.1 uncultured Gammaproteobacteria bacterium | reverse complement strand
GAAAGGAGGGCTTACCCTATCCATATCTTTCTCCTTACAAAGCCAAATGGCATCATTTATTAACCCATCAAGATTTTTTAGCATTTTTTATAGGGATGCTATTTCTTTTAAGACTTCGTCTATATCTTTCTTCCCGACAAGATAAAAATTATTACCACTTAATTGTTCCCAAAATTTTCCCAATTCTTTTTTATATTCTGTGTCTTCATTTGTTAATCTATCCTCTCCTTTATACTCAACTAAAATATACTTTCCATTTTCTGTTTTAAGAATAAAATCAGGATAAAACTTGCCAGACCTCCAGCCCTGTAAATAGAAGTCTACTTTCTCACGACTTCTAAACCACCATTTAATATTCTCCAAAACATCAATACGCATTGCTAACTCTGTCTCTTCACCATTCATATATCCCGCTCTTTCAAAAAGGTGCTTTTGAAAATGTTCCGAGGACAATCTTAAAAGAGAAATTCTTTTATCTGGAGTGTATAAAGAGATCTTAGCCTCAATCTCACCTTCAACCATCAGTCTATTAAATTCTGTTTTTGCATATTGTTCAATAATATTTGCTATTTCTTCTTGTATTCTTTCTTTTAGCCTAAAACGATTTAAGCTTAATTCCTCTAGCTTATGTGTTTTTGATAAATCTTTAACAACTAGATCAATATACTTACTCATCTCCATTGAAGAAATAACTGTATGTCGAATATTTCGCTTAAGCCAACCATTAAGTTCTTCCAGTGAAAAATCTTCTGGATACAAAACTAACATGAGTTTTCCTTGTATAATTCTGTAGATTCCATTTTCTTTATCGATATCAATCTTAACTCTCTGATTTTGATCATCGTGGAAGTCGATTTCAAATAACTTATAATGTTCATATACTTGAAATTTTTCTCCAATTAAGTCCCTATTGAATGCTAACGACTCTTTTTTTGACTTCAAGCCTATATAGGGAATTTTAATATCAGTGTCATTTATAAATCTTTCAAATTCTGTCTTTTCAGTAATAACCTTACCTTTGTTTTCCCTCAAATCAGCACGAGAATATCCATTTGCTTCAAGCCCATTGATAATTGCGCTAGATGCCTTACTGAAACTCTCAGAAGAAGTGTAGATGAATGAATAGTTAAGGTCTAGGTTCTTCTTATCCTTTGCCTGAGGAAGTCGTAATATACGACCCATTGTTTGTTCTACAGTGATTTTTGATCCAATATTTGCGACCGAGATCAATACATATGCAAAAGGACAGTCCCAACCTTCTTTAAGAGCATTGACAGTAATTATGTAACGGATTGTACATTTTGGAGACAGCAAATCTATTCCTTTTATTTGGTCATTCGTTGCTGTTTTGATGGCAATCTCTTTTTCTGGGATTTTCATTTCCTCAAGAAGAAATGTCTTTACTTTCTCTACATAAATCTTCTCTTCATCCTCTTTTTCCTGCTCAGCTTGAAGTAAAGCAATAGGACGAATGTATTCTTTTGTTTCTCTTTTTTCTTTTTCTGCTAACTTTTCTAATTTTCTTAGCTGTTCAACACCATCTCTTATTGCTTCTTGCCATTGAGTAACATTAGCAAGATAAATTGGAATTTTTACCATCTTTTCTGCCTTTAGTTCTGAAGCTTGTACGTTTACCAAAACATTGCTTTCAGAACGAGGTGTTGCTGTGTATTCCAAAATAAATGAAGGATTAAGAGCTCTTAGCATGTCGAAAGACAAAGTTGTTTGAACATTGTGTCCTTCATCCAAAATCACGAGCGGATTGTTAATTTTTATGACATTACCGAGAGAATAAACAATATCTCCACCTTCATCTTTGTCTAAAAAATTGGTATCTTCTATAAGATTTTCAAAGTGAGACAGTAGAGAGCCATTATTTTGAAATACCTTTAGCCATTGTTTGTCCGTTCTTCTAAATGCCTGAAGACTTGCCACAACAATACAAAGATTGTTTTGCAAATCAGACTTTTGAATAGACAAGGCTTCTTCAAGAGTAAAAACTTTTACATTATTGCTAAAGTTCAAATCTAAAATTTCTCTATATGCATGCTGTCTATTTTGAAGATTTTGTAGTGTTTGAGTTCTAATTGCATCAGAAGGTACAAACCATATAACCAACCCTTTCCCATTTTTATGCTGCAGGTAATTATCAAAGCTCGTTGATAGACTATAACTAGCAACTAATGTTTTACCTCCTCCAGTTGGAATTTTTATACATAAATAAGGAGTATTTACCAAGTCGGGTACAGATTTATATGGAGTTTCTTCATTTTTAAGAGAAAAGACTAATTTAAGCGCTTTTTCTGATTCAAGCTTTGAGCCACTAACTAATTTGTTGGTATCTACTAAAAACTCTTTAAGCTCATTAAGTGTTCTTTGCTGATATGGTTTTAGTTGTAACATATCTAGTATTTCTTCAACTCGTATGGTATCTGCTTGAAAACAATTCCTTTTTTCTCTAGATACTCATCATCAATAAGACACTTGTCAGCATAAATTACTTTTTGACCTTTATAGCTATCTGTTTTTCCTAATGTCTTCTCGTCTAAAATATTATTTCCTTTTTCTTGAAAGAAAAGAAAATAGCTTGTTGTGCCTTGTGTGCCTATATATGGATTTTTTATTGACGAAATATCGAGGTAGTTTTTAGTCTCCGTGAAGTATATATAAGCAGCCATGTCTTCATACGTAGCATTTGGGTTTACAAAACCAGAAGAATCATAAAGCACTCCATTAAGGTCAAGGTATTGAAAACCTTGATCCGTTCCTTCTGTAAATAAAGCTCCTTTATAGCCTTCACTTACTTTTTGCAAACGCTTTGCAGTCACGTTTTTTGCGATGTCTTTCTCTAGCTCAACAAGAATAAACTTTCTATTACCCCCCTCTTCTTTATTGAGTTCCATTACAGCTTGACCAGTGGTTCCAGATCCTGCAAAAGAGTCAAGAATAATATCGTCATTATTAGATGATATAGATATTATTCTTTTGATCAGCGTTGTTGGTTTTGGACTATCAAATGGAATTCCACTCTCAATATTTAATCCAAATATCTCTCTTAATTCTGATCTTCCTTGAGAATTTGTTCCAAAATCTTCATAATTCCATATTGTTCTAGGAATCATTCCTCCTTTTATTTCAGACAAATAAACTTTTAAACGAGGCTCTTTATAGGTAAAATTTTTTCCCCAATATAAACGATTCTCTTCCACATGTTTTCTATATGCAGCTTCTTCATAAGCCCATGATTTCTCCTTTGGCCAAATTTCTTCTTTCGTCTTAGGGTGAATAATTGGATAATTTAAATTTGGTCTTTCCTTCGGTGATTTTGGGCCATGATAGGAATTATCTTTCCAGTCTCCTCTCGGATCACTATCTGGATTTGAATATCTTGATCTAGCTTCGTCTGTATAGGAAAATCTCTTTATTGTTGAATCTAAAAATTCTATATTTTTTGAATAAACTAGTATAAAATCATGTGTCGCGCTAAATCCTTTGACGTTGTTACTTGTAGTATATTTCTTTTCCCAAATAATATTAGCTACGAAGTTTGGCTCTCCAAAAATTTCATCCATAATTTTTCGAAGATTGTGAACTTCATTATCGTCTATCGATATAAAAATTGCCCCATCTTCAGAAAGTAAATCCCTGAGAAGTTTTAAACGTGGATACATCATGCAAAGCCATTTATCATGTCTGCATAAATCTTCACCCTCTGCACCTACAACTTTATTTAGCCATGATTTTATTTGGGGAGCATTTACTCTATCGTTGTAGACCCATCCTTCATTTCCAGTGTTGTAAGGAGGGTCAATATAAACACATTTGATTTTGCCATAATAAAATGGCATCAAGGCTTTTAAAGCTTCAAGATTATCGCCTTCTATAAGAAGATTTCCACTATTTTCGCCAACAGATAGTTTTTTATTTGGCTTTAATACTCTAAGGGGGAGCTCTTTATCATGGTTTACAACTTTGTCTTTTCCAATCCAGTTTAATACAGGCATAAAGTAAGAGTATTATAACGCTTAATTGATCTACTGAGAAGGACTAGTGAAAAAATTATTTCTTTACTTTTACACCTTTTGCGCGACTTACCACATATCCTGCTGGTCTCTTTGCAGCTTTTGGTACTCTTCTAGAATGTAATTCTTTTTCTGCCGCTTTCAATGTTCTTGGTTTTGGTTTTCCTCCTGTCATTTATATCACCACCTTATTATTCTCACTTTATTTAAAATTATTTCTTTTCATAATGGACATAAAATGTCATAGATTATCTTTCAAATTCTCTATGGTGGTTTCAATTTTTTGAATCAAATCTGTATATGTCAAAATTTCAATTGTTCCACTAAGGTTCCTTTTTAAACTCAAAAAATGTTCTTGCCATACGGGATCATTCTTTTTTACTCCAATGACAATAAGGCATTTTGAGATTTTCCCTGTTGGAAGACCTATCTTTTGCCATTCTGCTTCACCACCACGATCTAGTAGAGATCTATAGTCAGATATTTGAGGTATAGCTCTCGATACATCATCGGAAAGACTATAGTCAACAACTTGACCTCCATTTTGGTTAAGTCTTGTTTTAGTTGCAAATACATCTTTGTTTGGCGACTTGAGCTCAATTAAAACATAATTATTTTCACCTTGCGATATTCTTGTTAAAATATCAAATTGCTTAGAGCCAATTTCTCCTTCTCTTTTATGGGAAATAAACTCTAAGCCAAAAATTAGACATCGTGACTTAGCTGTCTTTTTTCTCTCATCACCTGTCGAGTTTGTAGCAACTCCATCATCATCAATTTTTCCGTCAATCCAGTTTTGTATAAATGTCTCATCTTGATTTAAATGTTCTTTTAGAAATTCTTTATATTGTTCTAAAATCTTTATCTGAATTTGGGGATAGCTCGAAAATATAACTTTTTGCTTACTCAAGTCATTTAAAAAGTTTGGAAATATTTGAAGAAACTCTTCGTCAGAGATGCTCCCTGCTTGACCATGCGGCAAATCAATGCCTTCAATCTTCCCTAATCCCTGAAAAAAAGTATTTTTTTGTTCAATGGTGAAATTTTTTATTCTTTCTAGAATTTCTTCTTCAGTTGAGTCTCCAATAATTCTTTTCTTATCATCTTCTGTATAGTGTTTTATTTTCTGAGCAAGAAATGCTTGGGTTCTATTTTTCCCATTTTGCCCTATTTTTTTACAAAATGCTTGATATGCATTGATATTAATTACTAGGCTTTCTCCATCTTCATAAGATTCATCAACTAAAACCTGTGTTATAAGGATTTTCTTCCCAATATTATTCTGTAAAAAGTAAAGTAGACTTTGAAAATCATCAAATGTTTTACGGTTATGTCCAGTTAGTTCTTTTAGATCAAAATCAAAAAATAATTGATACTCCTGACCATTTCTTAAATATTTCTTTACATTCGTAAATCTTGATAAATCCATTTTTATTCTTTTAAGAGCTTGGTTAAATTACAAAAAACCGCCTTACATGGCGGTTAAGATTTTAGAACCCGTCTTATTTTGTTCTGCCTAAAATTGGAAAATACAATTTACTATAGCACAAAAACAGCTGAAATAAAATGCATCAAAGTGAATCATTCGGGCCCGGCCTGCACAATGACAGAGGATGGTTTAGAAGTTTTCTTTTATAGATGGCATCCAGTGTTCTACCCTATTTTCTGGCAGCATAAGCACTCTATTGGGGCTAAGTCCTTCCACAAATTCTTCTGTATGGCTTACAAATAACATGGCGCCTTTGTAGCTTTTAAGTGCTTCCAAAATTACTTTTTGAGATTGTATATCTAAATATGTTGTTGGCTCGTCAAGAATAAGCAGATTATAATTTTGTAGCATTAGAAGTGCTATGGAAAGTCTTGTCTTCTCCCCTCCAGAGAGAGATCCTACGGTCTGATTAATTCTCTGACCAAGAAAATTAAACTTCGAAAGAATGGGACGGATTTTATCCATTGGTAAATCGCATTGGTCCTCTACTGTTTGTAAAATAGTCTTGGAAAAATTAAATGTTTCAAATTCCTGGGAGTAATACCCAATACTTAGTGCTTCGTCTTTTACTACTTCGCCGCTATCTGGCTCGAGTCTGCCCATAAGTATTTTAATAAATGTAGATTTTCCTGCACCATTTGGACCATATAAGACTATTCGCTCGCCTCTTCTTATAGATAAGGAGACATTGGACAAAACTATTTCTTCTCCATAGCTTTTTGAGATATTCTTTGCACTAATTGGTATTTCTCCAATATGAATTGGCTCTGGTAAGACAAATTTTATATTTCGTATTTCTGGTGGCAATTCCGGGAGAGCCTCTTTAATACGCTCTATTCTATTTTGCACATTAGACCTAGCTCTTGCTCCTTTTTCGGACGACATTCTGGCCATTTTGTGAAGACTTTTTTTCATTCTGCCAATTTCTTTTTGGTCGTTTT
>CAYYAC010000037.1:0-6485 GCA_964469995.1 uncultured Gammaproteobacteria bacterium | reverse complement strand
GATCAATCTCCAATAGGAAGAACTCCAAGAAGTAATGCCGCAACATACACAGGTTGTTTTACATACATTAGAGATCTTTTTGCAAAAACAAAAGACGCCAAACTTAAAGGATATAATTCGGGAAGATTCTCTTTCAACGTAAAAGGAGGAAGATGTGAGGCATGCCAAGGAGAAGGACAGATAAAAATAGAAATGCAATTCTTGCCAGATGTCTATGTAACGTGCGAATCATGCCGTGGACTTCAATATAATAGCGAAGCTTTGGAAGTCTTGTATAACGGAAAAAATATTGCAGAAGTCTTAGCTATGAGTGTTGCCCAAGCTTTGGAGTTCTTTGAATCTGTACCCGGTCTTTCTCATAAACTTCAGACTTTAAATGATGTAGGACTTTCTTACATAAAAATTGGACAACCTGCTCCAACTCTTTCTGGAGGAGAAGCACAAAGAGTAAAACTAGCAACAGAACTTTCTAAAAGAGGCGCAAATGCTCTGTATCTTTTAGACGAGCCAACAACTGGACTTCATTTTGCGGATTTAGAAAAGCTTTTGGTAGTTCTTAGAAAACTTGTTAATATAGGAAATAGCATTATTGTCATAGAACATAATTTGGATGTTATAAAAAATGCAGATTATGTTATTGATTTGGGACCTGACGGTGGAGAAAAAGGCGGAGAAATTGTTGTTGCTGGAACACCAAAAGAAATTGCTGACACCAAGGAATCATATACGGGACAATTTTTGAAGAAAATTCTATAAATGAAAAAAATATTATTACTCTTAGTAATATTTCTATTTTTTACAAATACCTCATACGCAGCAGATAACTTTTTAACAGATTATAATGTCACATATAACGTTGCAAAAAATGGACTTACTCACGTAAACTTCAAGATTTCACTCACTAATAAAACCGAAAACTATTATGCCTCTTCTTATAAAGTGAATTTAGGAGTAAATGACATAGAAAATGTCAGAGGAGCTGATGGTGGCGGAATAATTCTGCCTGATGTAACAAAAGATTCAACAGGAACCACCATAGGGCTGCAGCTTACACAAAAGATTGTCGGTCTTAATAAAAAAACTTCTTTTAGTTTGGATTTTGATACCACGGATATTGCGCAAAGCTTAGGACGGATTTTGGAGGTAAACATTCCAGGACTTTCAAATCAGGATGACTTTTCATCGTTTGCAGTGAACGTAATTACTCCAAGCTCTGTAAGTACACCAGCATATATAAAACCAGACGTAGGAAATCTAAGCTCTAATACTATTAGCTTTAATAAGAGCACTTTGGGCAGGGCAGGAGTATATATCGCTTATGGTGATTATCAGGCATATTCTTTTGATTTGACTTATCATATTTACAATAACAATTTGTTTTCTGTTAGAACAGAGATTGCTCTTCCTCCAAAAACAAACTATCAAGATATTGAGATAGACAAAATTGACCCGGCTCCAACAGACGTCAAGGTTGATTCCGACGGAAACTGGTTAGCTCAATATACGCTACCCGCTTCTAAAAAAATAAATGTCCATGTTACAGGGAAAGCAAGAGTATTTCTTAATCCTTCGCAGGAATCTCTTTCAGAAAGCATGAGAACTGTCTATCTAAAACCTCATTCTTTCTGGCAGTCAGATAACCTGCAAATTAAAAAAACCGCACAAGAGCTAAAAACTCCGAAGAACATATATGATTATGTTGTTAGAACATTAAGCTATGATTTTTCTAGGGTTTCAGGAAATAAGCCAAGACTTGGGGCAATAGGAGTGCTAAATAATCCCACTTCTGCGGTGTGTCTTGAATTTACAGATCTTTTCATTGCTCTGTCTAGGGCTGCAGGAATACCTAGCCGTGAAGTAGATGGATATGCTTACACAAAAAATACAAGAGAAAGACCTCTGTCTCTTGTTAAAGATGTGCTGCATGCATGGCCCCAGTATTATGACGACGTCAGTAAAACATGGATAATGGTAGACCCTACCTGGGGAAATACAACTGGGGGAGTAGATTACTTTAATACCCTGGATTTTGATCATCTAACCTTTGCTATAAAGGGGAATGACAGCAGTTATCCAGTTCCTGCAGGGGGATACAAATTTTCCGGGCAAGAGAATACAAAAGACGTCCTAGTAAATGTTGATTCAGATTTTGCGGACAGCTTGCCCGTTCTTAAAACAGATTTAGAAATATCAAAATCTGCTATTCCCTGGGCGCCAATTACAGGAAAACTTACAATTACAAATAATGGAAACCAAATTACACAGAAACAAGATGTTAAAATAGATACTAAAATTTCAAATCCCAACCACCAAACAATATCAGTTGACCCAATTCCCCCATATGGAAAAACTACGATTCCTCTTAAATTTACAACCCCCTCTGTTTTGACAAACAGCCAGGATACCGTTACAATCACGTTCGGAGAAAAAAGTTTCACTCAAAATGTTTTAATTTCTCCTTTTAATTTTTCAAAAACACAGCTTATTATTGTTGGAGGTATATTAATTGCACTATTCACCCTTATCATATCGATTATTACCGCAAAGCTCTGGAATTTACATTTTTTTAGACGAAAAAAATAAAATTATTTATGTTGGAAAAGCAAAAGATTTAAAAAGCAGAGTATCCTCTTATTTCTCAAACTCCTCAGAGCTTGGTGAGAAGACTAGACAATTAGTAAGCAAGATTTCGAAAATAAAAATAATTAGAACAGAATCGGAGATAGAATCTTTACTTTTAGAAGCAGATTTAATTAAAAAACATAAGCCTTTCTATAACATTAAGCTTCTAGATGATAAATCTTATCAGTTAATAAGAATTACTATTAAAAACAAAATTCCAGTTGTACTAACTTCCAGAAATGAAGATGATAAAAAATCTGTCTACTTCGGTAGATATCCAAGTTCGAAAAGCGTGAGACTTGTTCTTAGAACTGTAAGAAAAATTTTTCCTTACCAATCTGTACTTAATCATGCAAAAAGGAAATGTTTATATAACCATTTAGGACTTTGTCCTTGTCCACCTCTTTTTACAACAGAAAGTCAGATAAAAGATTATAGGAAAAATATTCTGAGCTTAATTCAATTTTTAAAAGGCAATACCAAAATTTTATTGAGGCAGCTTGAGAAAGACAGAGATGTTTTGAGTAAAAATGAAGAATTTGAGAAAGCTAGAGATGCACAAAATAAGATTGATGCAATAAAAATTATAACAAGCCCAAGCTATAAACCATTTGACTACGAAACGAATCCAAATTTAGAACAAGATATAAGACAAAAGGAAATGAATTCTTTAGTAGACATACTTAAAAAGAATGGAGTAAATATAATTAAAGCGGAAAGAATTGAATGCTACGACATTTCAAACATTTCAGGGAAGCATGCGACCGGGTCAATGGTAGTTTTTGAAAACGGAGAAAAAAATACATCAGAGTATAGACGGTTCAAAATCAGCAAAGATATAGTAGGTCCAAACGATTTTCAAATGATGAATCATATACTTAAAAGAAGATTTAGAAATATACAGTGGAAAATGCCTGATCTTATTGTTATTGATGGAGGAAAAGGACAAATATCCTCGGCTATGAAAGCCATGGAAGATGCAAAACTAGACATTCCTCTTGTTGGACTTGCAAAAAGACTTGAAACAATAATTACATCAGATTCAAAAGAAATACTTCTTCCCAGAAGGACAGAGGGACTAAAGCTTGTTATCAAAATTAGAAACGAAGCACATAGATTTGCAATTACTTATCACAGAAAGCTTCGTTTGAAAGCTATAAACGGCTAATCTCAAAATCATACGGAAGATATAAAAAGGAAGCAGGGGAATCATCTAGGATATACTTTTCAAAATTTGCATAAGTCTTTTTTCGGTCATCTACATTTACTTCTTTTCTTCCGTCCTCCAAAAGCTTATCTATTCTCAAACTTTTATAATGAGTAATGTTGCTTGGCTGATTTGAATGCCAAAGGGCATACTCATCAGGATCTTTAGATAAATTAAAATCACCAAGAAATATTTGGAAAGAGGAAGGGATTGAATCAACGACTTTTATATTAACTTTTATGTTTAACTTCTCCCATGATTTGGCGATAATTTTCGCAGCATCAGTATACTGAGGAAGTGTTTTAATCTCAAAATTTAAAGTTGCGCTCTTACTTGCTGAAGATTCTGCAAGAAGAAGTTTTGAATGATCATAATCTTGCCTTATTTCAGAAACTACAGATTCTGACCTTGCCCAAGAATTAGGAGTAAAAGGGCTAGGATTCCTAAGCCCCATAGGAAAAACGTCGGAGATAGCATATGTCAAAGCTTTCCTTACTCTATTATCTGAAAGCACCTCATCTTGGGTATTATAAAAAAGAGAAACCAATTTATCTGAAGTAATTCTTCTTTCGACTTTTGTAGACTTGAAATCGCTAAGAAGTGAGTCTTTAAACTTAACATCTGAAAGTCCAGATGCATTAGAAATTTCTCCTAAAACGTAAGCTGTTTTTAGTGATTCTTGCGTTGGATAAAATTGATAGGATATGACGTCATTTTTATTCTTAATGGAAACTATTGTTAAGCTTTCTACAAAACTTCCATTAATTTTTAAGTCAATCAATTTATAGTTTCCAACACCTACAAAACCCTTTTTAAAGATTGGCCTGGAAACTGTTACGAGAAAAGGTGAATATTCATCTTTAAGTTCAAAAACAATCGTGTATTCGTCGGGTGTTTGAACTTTTACATCAGCAAACCCGTAATTAATAGTTTTTGATGTAAACTTTTCGCCGTCGCTAAAAAAAACATTTTTCCTCAACTTAAATGTATATTTTTTCCCGTTCTCGTCAATTTTCCAAGATGATGCTAAAGATGGAATAATACTCCCTTTACTATCTACTTCTGTAAGTCCGCTGGAAACATTCAGCAAGATATCAGAAGGAATTGTATTAACATCATATGAACCAACTATTCCAATCGTTTCTTTGTGAATAAAAGGAAGCCTTCCAATAAAAAAGTCTTTAGTCAAAAAAAGAAGTACAAAAGCTACAAGGCCGGAAACAAAGAAAAAAAGAATAGTCCTACCATGCTTTCTAGCATAAGCTTTAATTAACCAGAGTAGTAATCTCTTTCTTTTAAAGAAAATCATAAATCAATTTAGCGGGGAATAAGAAGAATAACAGATAAAAGTCCAAAAACTCCCGCCAAGAATATGGTTCCATAAAACATGAACTTTTCTAGACTTCTTCTGCTTCTATAAAACTCTCCGCCACCTCCAAACGATGCAGACAATCCTCCGTTCTGATTTTGAAGAAGAACTGCCCCAATGAGAAGCGCAGCAACTATTACTTGTAGAACTAATACTAAATTCATCTTAATCTATTATATATTTTCAACTATTGCCTTGGCAAGTTTTTCAGGGCTATGGTACAGAGGAAATTCTTCATTTACCAAATCTTCATAGATACAGTTTACGAAATTATCCTTGTCTGGCTTTAGAAGACCAACGGAATATTCATCTTTAAGCTCATCTGGAATTTTGTTTGAAATATTATTATTTATTAAAAAAGTGTCAAACGGCTGAAAACCACAATGTTTTTTTATTGCATTTATAAAATCAGAAACTGAATAATTAGGTGTCTCAAATAATTTATTGGCAACATTTATTACAAATATTTTTTTCGCCTTAGATTTTTGAATTGCTTCCATAATTCTTGGAATTATAAGTACCGGAAGTATTGTTGTATAAAGATCTCCAGGTCCTGCAATTATTATATCTGCATTTTCTATTGCATCTAGGGCTCTTGGATCAACTTTTGGATTCTGGGGATGAATATATAGGCGTTTTATTCTTCCTTTAAAATTACCCATATCAATGTTTTCTTCACGTCTTACGATGTGTCCCGTTGATGTCTTTGCGCTAAGCGAAACCCTAGACAAAGCGGAAGGATATATGTCTGCATTAACCTTGAATATTTCCTTCATTCTTCCAATTGCTTCACTTATATTGTTAGAATTTAGCATTAAGGCAGCAAACATTAAATTCGCAATTTTTTGTCCCGGAAGAATGTCATCTGCTCCATATCTTTCTCCTGGAAATCTGAATTTTAGGAGATCAATCATTACCTTATCTGCTTCAGACAGGGCGATCATGCAGTTTACAATGTCTCCAGTAGGAGGAATTTTATAATATCTTCTTATTCTTCCTGCAGAGCCTCCATCATCAGCAACAGAAACCACAACATTAATATCGGAAAAGTCTTTCTTTATTCCGGAGAGCAGATTTGCGGTTCCAACTCCGCCACCAAGACAAACTATTTTCTTGTTAACCATTCTATTACTCCTGTAATAAGAGATAAAAGTATCGCTGAAACAATAAAAGCAGTAAAAACACCAAAAGATATGCTTGGAATTATAAACCCAGCAAAACTAGCACCTTGAAAAGTAAAAGACGTAATTCTAATTAGAGAAACAAACAAAAATACAAAAAAAAAAA
>CAYYAC010000036.1:5048-6545 GCA_964469995.1 uncultured Gammaproteobacteria bacterium | reverse complement strand
TCCTCCAAGCATTATTACAATTCCTAACAAAGCGCTTGCCCTTTCAGATCCTAATTCATGAACAATAGACACACTGCTGCTAAATCTTTTTTCAGAAACTGCAGAAACATTAGCATCTTTAATGTCAACAATTTTTCTAACTCCATCTTTTTTCTGCCAACTCAAAACTGGAGATATAGATCCACTATTTCTTACATAAATTATAAAAGCAGGAGATCCACTTGGCGCAAAATAAATCCTGGTCTTGCGTCCTCCTCCTAAGACCATTAATTCACCGTCTACATCTAGAATATCTTCATTTGAACCTATGTGAAGAAGATAACCCTTTCTGTCAGAGACAGTTGGCAAAGGTGCAGCATCATATAGATTTATTAAAATTTCATCTTTTACATCATCTTCTAAAAGTTCCTCTTCTGCTGACTTTCTATCTACTTGCTCTTCATAAATTAAACTTCTTGAACTGAAATCTCCCAACCTATTGAATTCCCTAAGCGCAACGTAATCAGAAACCATCATGCGCCCATTTTTAACTCTTGCTCTTTTCTTCCATATTTCCGGGTGGTCTTTCATTGATTCCACAACGCCTCTTGCAAGTTCGGCTGTAGTATAATCCCTATCTGAATCAAGAAAACTTCTTGAAACTCTTTTATCTGCCGCAAATAACCCCCAAGCACCTTCTAATGTTTGCAATCTTCCAGCAAGGCCTGCCACATATTGCATATACCTTTTTTCTGAAAAAAGCATAGCTATCTTTGACGCTTCATCACCAAAAATACTTCTTCTTACAGGATCATTTATCCATCTTTGCTCCTCATGAGGACGGCTGTAGGTATTTGTTAAACTTCTAAATAAATCGTGAACATCCCTAGCTGAAAGAGGCGTTGTGCTAAAGGAATATACGTCTCCCTCTCTTTGCACAGAAAACTCCGTCAAGGGAGGCAAAATAACTCTTACGTCCTTTGTTCTTCTATTCGGATCGTAAGGAGGTCTGGGAAAAATGTCTGTGGTTTTAAGTCTTGATTGCGCAAACTCTCCACTATTCAAACTTTCTCTATTCGTCATGCACGGGATAATATCAAACTCTAAGCTTTAATTCAAATTAGGCGGTTGCTACTACCGGAGCTTCTGAGGCAACTTTAACAACTTTTTTAACCCCTGCCATTTCAGCTTTTACGCTTCTTAAGCACTTTGTGCAAAGTTTTACACGGCGGGCCGTACCATTCAAAAATACTCTAGCTGAATGGAGATTTGGTTTAAAAATTTTTCTTGTTCTGTTTTTTGCGTGAGAAACATTATGTCCTATCATAATGCCTTTTCCGCAATTTGCGCACTTCATTCCCTTTAACATAACCACAAGTATACTAGAAAACAGCCTCTCTTGCAATAATCTTTATAAGAACTTAGAATAAAGACAATGATACTAGGAGCAGTAATTACACTTGTCATTCTTATTTTCTCCGCAATTTTACATGAAGTTTCCCATGGGTTTGTTGCAGA
>CAYYAC010000036.1:0-4948 GCA_964469995.1 uncultured Gammaproteobacteria bacterium | reverse complement strand
TCATTCTTATTTTCTCCGCAATTTTACATGAAGTTTCCCATGGGTTTGTTGCAGAGAGACTTGGCGATCCAACAGCAAGAATTATGGGAAGACTAACCCTTAATCCCAAAAGCCACATTGACCCATTCATGAGTATTATTTTGCCTTTGCTTCTTTTAATGTTTGGCTCCCCTGTTATTTTTGGTGCTGCAAAACCAGTTCCCGTTGACCCATTTAATCTGCGTGACGGCAGACGCGATATGGCTCTTGTATCTTTGGCGGGTCCCGCTGCAAATATATTAATTGCAATTATTGCGTCTGTCCTTTTTAAGGTTTTTACCCAAACAGGAATTTCTGAAATTCTTTTCCTTACAGCTCATGTAAATTTACTTCTTGCGATTTTTAACCTACTTCCAATTCCTCCACTTGATGGTTCAAAAATCTTTGCTCTTCTTCTTCCTGAAAAAGAAGCAAACACATATCTTTCTATTGGAACTGTTGGAATGTTTATACTTTTCTTTTTGCTTGTTTTTCCAATTGGCGGATTTTCTTTAAATGAACTAATTTTCAATCTTCTTACTTTTGCAGAAAAGCTTATGGGAATAATTTGACAAAAAGTTGCCAAATCTCCTAACATAGACTTGTGGACGCAATCAAAAGATTTATCATAGAAAAACCTCTTTGGATAACTTTAATTATTACAGTTTTAACTTTAGGAATTGTTGGATATTCTGTTTATCTTCCAAAACTTCCAAGGGCAATTCCTACCCAGCAAATTGATACAACTATACCAAGTACAGTTCCCAGCACAACAAGAACACAAACAAATTCTAAAAAAATTGTCGTGGCAGGCTCTCAAAGAACAGACTACAGACTTACGCTTGTTAATACAAATGGACTAACAGATATGCTGCAAAACCTGGATGTCTGGGGAAAAACATACCCATCTGCCACCAAAGACTCTGTAGCATTAACCACTCTTGTAATCTACCTTTCAAACAAACAGCAGGAACTCCAAGGGCAAGACCAAAACGGCAGTCTTACTTTTTCATACAGCCTAAATTTCACAAAAGACATTGGAATAATTACTGTTTACCTGCCTGATTCTGTTCTTTCTACTCCTGCTGCTTCACAAGCTTTTGGCACAGCAGTTGCTATAATTGCATCAAAATTAGGCGGAACCAATAAAACCTTAGTTGAAATCCCTAACAGCAACATTATTCCAACTATGTTTGCGCTGGACAAAGCGCTTCCAGATATTCCTATTCCAGCAAAATAATTGCTTGACACAAAGTTTGCAAATCCCCTAGGATATGACTATGGACGACTCTTTTAATTCCCCTCAAAAATACAGAAGATTTAACTACATAAGATTTATTTCCCAGATTGCATCAGCCTTAATTCTTATGGTTTTGCTCTTGGCAATTATTACCTATTTAAATATATACCCAGTATCTTTTCTTTCTTTTCTTCACCCAAAAATAACTACAGCACCTACTCCTACTACAACAGTATCTCAAACAGAACGGGATAAAATACTTAGAAATGTTCCATTCCTGTCTTGCCCCATACCCAACTGTCTTGGAGGAAAAGTAATACAAGACGCAAGCACCTCTGCTTATACTATTCAATTTGATAATGTTTCCCCAAACACAAAAATTTCTGCAGTTATAGACGGTACGTTAACTAAAACCGGAAATACTATTACTATAGTAAACACACAAAGAGAAATAAGCGTAAAGTATGTAATCAAATCTTCCCAGCTTACAATTCCAGATAATCTAACAACTGTCAAAGAAAATCAGACAATTGCAACTTTTGGAAGCGGACCAAACAGTCTAAATCTATCTGCAATAGCAATAATTTCCAAACTATTCATTCATTTAAACCTAGGTCCAGACAGCAAATTTTTGATTAGCTTAGACTGATTATTACCATTTTCTTGCCAAAACTTGACAAAAAATGGTAAAATGTGCGTATAGTATAGTTAATGGCAGGAGAATCAGGAGCAGACAACATGGCAGTACTAGGAGAACAAGCACCAAAACAACATAACCCACAAAGACGTCCTAATTTAGGAAGAGTCGCTAGTGAAATTGGCGGAGCAATTTTAATAGGGAGCTTAGCTCTTGGAGGAGCAGCCAAGGTTGCAGGAATTGGTCCTTTCCACAGCCCAGATTCAGCACCCCCACCCGCAAGCACACAAAAACAAGACGGCGGAATGCCTTCTGCAAACTTGCCTATTACAACAGAAACACCTACGGCTACCGCTACAAAAACACCCGAAGTAATAAAAGCATTTGATGGAAGCATTTTTTCTCCTGATATTCGTGCGAAATACGTAGGTGAAATATTTGAAGACCCACGTTTTCCAGGAAGAACATTCATAGGATTTAACCTTCCGAAGGATACTAAAATTTTTTCTGATGAAGATGGGATAACTACTTTTAGTAAAGTTAATACGTTTGGAATAGTAAACGCAATATTATCAACATCTTCTTCCCCTGATAAATCTACGACTTCTATTTGGGGTGATGTAAAATTTACAAAAGCATCTGATGGAGGAGCAATGTATACAGGGACTCCAGGAACTGGAACGGGAAACACGGAAGCAGGAGATGAGACTGGCGTAGTACAGGATACAGGAATTAAAATAAATGGCAAATATAATGTTGTAGTTAATTTTGGCACTCGTGATGCTCAGGGTAATTTTGGCGACGATGTTAAAGCTATACAAGCAGAATTTCCAAATGCAAAACCAGCAACTACTAAGTAGTTTTTCTATTTCTTCTTGACACTAATTCCCTTCTTGCCATAAACTAAATCTATATGGTTTTAACTTTCCCACGAAGGTTTGTTTTTGCAATTACAATAATCATTATCCTTTTAGCAAGTCTATTATTTATATTTTTTGTTTTTAAACCCTCATTAAATAATAAGGCTAATAATATAAATAGCTTGGAAACCATTAAACCAGGCTCTTGCTTAATACTAGAGCAAAAATTTTGCTCTAAAGGAGAGGTATTTGAAGACCCACGTTTTCCAGGAAGAACATTCATAGGATTTAACCTTCCGAAGGATACTAAAATTTTTTCTGATGAAGATGGGATAACTACTTTTAGTAAAGTTAATACGTTTGGAATAGTAAACGCAATATTATCAACATCTTCTTCCCCTGATAAATCTACGACTTCTATTTGGGGTGATGTAAAATTTACAAAAGCATCTGGAATTATAAAGATTGGAGATGAGACTGGCGTAGTACAGGATACAGGAATTAAAATAAATGGCAAATATAATGTTGTAGTTAATTTTGGCACTCGTGATGCTCAGGGTAATTTTGGCGACGATGTTAAAGCTATACAAAGACTGTTACCAAGCGTTAAATAATGAAAATCTCTGAGCTAATACCTTCAATCTATGAACTTTCAGGAATAGGATTTTTGGTAATTGGATTTTTTTTAATTTTTAGTTTTATCCTAATTCCGAAAGCTTCCGCCCAACAGTACGTCAGTAATATATCTAATGATATAGACTGTGGAACTCCCAAAACAGGAAACGCTTCGATTCCATACCAATCTCCCTATGCCAATGCTATTCCATCCGCAAATGCTCAAGCAAATAACCAGGGATGCTATACTGGTACAAATTTTCTTACATGCTGGAATAGTGGCACTCCAGGAATAGCTCCTGGGGACAGTTGTACAACAGCATGTAGTCGTGGTATTGATGAAAACGGGCAGCCTTCGAGTGGAACCCCATGGACTAAATATAATGCTAAGTGTGTTTTAGCAGATGACCATATCACTTGCGTTGCTAAATATGCTGCTTCTGGTACTAATGTTTGCTCTATTGGAGATAAATATAATGGGCCCCCAGACTTTCCTGGAGGAGATACTACAGAAATGCGTGGAGGAAGCTGTACATGCACAGCCGGAAACATTTATAAGACTTGCTGTTCTAATGGACCTGGGGTTTCTGAAGGAAATCATCCCCTACAATCTAGCCCCTCCGACCAAGATGGACATGATCCTTTGGAAGCATCGTGTCCTGGTGGACAATATCAGGATTCTTTTTGTGGATATGGCAACTATCCTCCATGCGGAGCCGCAGCTTGCCCAACTCCTGAGCCAACTATTAGCGTTACCCAAACTCCTTGTCCAAATGGAGAATCTGCATGTTCTCAATCACAATCCGGAACTCAATGTGTTAACTCTACAACAGTAGGAACTTGTTCTTATGATCCAACCTCACAGCAATACTGCATGGCAACACAAGCTTGTAACCAAAATGAGATTTGCAGTGTTTATAACAATCCTCCAGGCTGTGGGCTAAGCCAATGTCCTGCAGGTCAAACACCTTGCAGTTTTTCTCAAGTAAATAAAAATGTTTGCGTTAGTGACACTAACTATTCTGTATGCCAGGCATACGTTCCTCCTTCAAATCCAAATACCACTCTTTATTGTGCAGACATTAGCGGCACAACGTGCGCCAATCAAAATATGTGCGACAATAATAGCGGGAATGATCCTCCTTGTGTGACACCAACCCCAAGCGGAGCTACTCCAACAACAAGCATTACCCCAACTACAACTTCCGTGTGTGCTGCTGGATATTGTCCAATAATCCAACAATGCACAGGAATCACAACATACAGACTTACAATTACAGTTGGTTTGCCTACAACTATAAATAACGTTTGTCCCGCAGGAACACACTGTCAAGACAATAGCACTCTGCTTTGCAGCGGACAGTTCAACTGCCCTGTTTCAACTTGCGTGGCAAACCCTCCAACGCAAATTTCCGGAAAAGTGTTTATAGATTACAATCAAAATAGAGTAAAAGATTCTTCAGACGTTGATTACAGCGGAGCCTATACCGTAACAGCCAACTACACCCCAGGGCCATATGCTCCACAATTTTGTGCAATATATCCAGGCGGAGCATGGCCATGTGATTATTATTATGG
>CAYYAC010000035.1:0-6582 GCA_964469995.1 uncultured Gammaproteobacteria bacterium | reverse complement strand
ATTTGAGGGAATTTCAGTTGCGCGCGCACATGGAAAAACAACAACTACAGCCATGATTGCAACTATCTTAAAAGATGCAGGGCAAGACCCCACTTTTGCAATTGGAACTGGAAATATTCCATCTCTTGGAAGTTCTGGTCATTTTGGGAAAGGAAGATATTTTGTCGCGGAAGCAGACGAATACATGACAGATCCAAAATATGACAGTACTGTAAAATTTTTATGGCAGAAACCAAAGATTGCAGTTTTTACAAATATAGAGTTTGACCACCCGGATGTTTACGGCTCTATAGATGATGTAAGGGAGGCTTTCTCAAAATTTGCACATAACTTAAAAGATGGAATACTTATTGCAAACGGAGACGATGAGCAGACAAAGATTTTGCTTAAGAATTACAAAGGAAAAGCTATTACTTTTGGGCTTTCTCCTATTAACGATTTTTATTTGGAAAGAGTAAGTATTTCTGGAGATAGAACTTTCTTCTCTGTTGTAGGAAGAGGCATAAAATATGGTGATTTTTCTGTTGGCGTTGCAGGAGCGCATAATGCAGTTAATGCTTTGGCATCAATAATTGTGGCAATTGAGGTAGGACAGCCGATAGAAAAAATTAAAAAAGGAATTGCGCAGTACAGCGGAAGTAAAAGAAGATTTGAATATATTGGAAGACTGCCTAGCGGAGCAGCAGCTTTTGATGATTATGCACATCACCCAACGGAAATTAAAGCAACTCTTAAAACTTTTAGAAAAAGTTTTCCAAAAAGCAAAATCGTCTGCATATTTCAGCCTCATACTTATTCAAGGACAAAATCTCTTCTTTCCGAATTTAAAACCGCATTTACAGACGCGGATGTACTAATTCTTACGGATATATACGCATCATTGCGTGAAGCCGTTGATAAAACCATATCATCGCAGATTTTGTCGCAAGAAATATCAAAGCTTAAAAGCGGTGTTATTTTTTTGCCTAAGGTTCAAGATGTGGTAAAATATCTGAAGCAAATTAGCTACGACAGAAATACAGTAGTTATAACAATGGGAGCGGGAGATATTTACAAAATTTGGCAGGATTTAGAGGTAAAAAAATAATATGGATAAATTTATTATAAATGGAGGAAAAGTGCTCAACGGAGAAGTCAGTGTGTCTGGTGCTAAAAATGTTGCGCTTAAAATTGTAGTTGCTGCGTGTTTAACTTCGGATGAAATTATTATAGATAACGTTCCTCTTATTTCAGATTTTTATGTAATGGTAGATATTGTAGAAGAGCTTGGCGGTAAGGTAAGAATTGAAGATCACACAGCTTATATAAAAATGGCTGAATTTAAAAAAGAAAAAATTGCACTTGAGGCAGCAGCAGAAGTAAGAACATCCGCCTTGTTTGTTGCGCCTCTTCTTGCAAGACAAAATAGCGCAATAATTCCAAACCCAGGAGGATGCAGAATAGGGGCAAGGCCAATTGATAGGACAATTTCAGGGCTTAAGGAAATGGGAGTTGACGCAACGTATAATAGTAAAGACGGATTTTTTCACATAAAGGCAAGCAGCGGATTAAAAGGGGCAAATTATACTTTTGAAAAAAACACGCATACGGGAACAGAGACTCTTATTATGGCAGCGGTTCTAGCAAAAGGAAAAACTATTTTAGATAATGCAGCAGCAGAACCAGAAGTTGATCAGCTCATAGATTTTTTAAACCAAATGGGAGCAAGAGTAAAAAGAATATCGGAGCGAAAAATAGAAATTGAAGGAGTGGAAAAACTTCATGGCTGTAGATTTGAAGTAGCGCCAGACAGAAATGAAATAGTTACATTCGCAATCGCAGCTCTTATTACAAAAGGAGATATAACCGTAAAGAATGTAAAAAATGACAGCGGTCTCACGCAGTTTTTAGAAGTGTTTGAAAAAACCGGAGGAGGATTTGAAGAAAAAGGAAAAGACCTAAGGTTTTTTTATAAGTCTCAACTTTTGCCTACAGATGTTAAAACAACTTTTTATCCGGGCTTCATGACAGATTGGCAGGGTCCATGGGCAGTACTTATGACACAGGCGGCGGGAATATCTGTAATCCATGAAACAGTCTATGAAAATAGATTCAGCTATGTGCCGCAGCTTCTTAAAATGGGAGCAAAGGTAGAGCTTTTTAATCCAGAGGTTCCAAATCCAAAAGAGGTCTACAATTTTAATTTGTCAGATAATAAATCATCATATTATCACGCAGTTAGAATATCTGGTCCTGTGCAGTTGCATAATGCAGTTGTTGAGATATATGATTTAAGAGCCGGCGCAACTCTTGTTTTGGCAGGTCTTTGTGCGCAGGGGGAAAGTGTTGTTTTTGGAATAGAGCATTTAGACCGCGGTTATGAAAATTTTGAAAAAAGACTTAAGAGTTTGGGCGCAGATATAGAAAGAGTAAAGGAATAATTTTATGAAAGCAGTAGTTTTAGTAGGCGGCTATTCAAATAGATTTTATCCTTACTCAAAAGCAGGGCATAAAACCATGGTAAAAATCATGGGAAAGCCTATTCTCCAATATACCCTTGAAGGTCTAAAGCAAGCAGGAATAACAGATATCATCTTAAGAGTCAGTGAAGACGAGGTTATAAAAAATTACTTTGGTAACGGTTCTAAATTCGGATTGTCTATTAAGTATATTGCGCAGAAAGAAGCGCTGGGAATGGGAGAAGTTCTGCTTAATGCTAAAAAGTTTTTAGACGGTGATTTTATTCTTATTTCAGGAAATCATGTTAACAGCAAACACCTTGTTGAAGATCTTCTTACAAACAAAAAACCCGGTTCAAAAGGCTCGCTTCTTGTAAAACACAGAGATAATCCTTGGGAGTATGGCATAGTTGAAACAGAAAATGGAAGACTTGTAGAAATTGTAGAAAAACCAACTAAAGAAGAAGCAACCTCAAGTCTTGGACTTGTAAGCGCATTTTTGCTTCCATCAGATATTATCCCTCTTATAGAAAATGTTCCAATGTCTGAATATAATTTTGAAGATATAGTTTTGGGTCAGTATGCAAAAGACAACGAAATTGACGTACTTAGAACAAAAACAGAAGTATTAACTCTTAAATATCCATGGGATCTTCTTGCTATTAAGAATTATCTCATGAGCAATATGCAAGGGAAAATAGATAAGAGCGCTAAAATCTCAGAAAGCGCAGAAATTGACAGCAATGTAATAGTTGAAGCGGGAGCAAAGATATTAGAAGGAGCAAAAATAAAAGGACCTTCATTTATTGGGAAAAACGCGGTTATAGGTACAAATTCTTTGATAAGAGCAAATGCAAATTTGGAAGAAAATGTTTCTGTTGGAGCATTTACGGAAGTTAAGAACAGTCTGATTGGTTGTGGAACAACAATTCATTCAGGATTTATTGGAGATTCAATTATTGGTCAAAATTGCAGAATAGGTACAGGTTTTACAACAGCAAACAGAAAAATAGACAGAAGCTCAATTGAAGTTTTAGTTAAAGATCAAAAAGTTGATACAGGGCTAACAAGCTTTGGAGTAATAATTGGGGACAGCGCAAAAATAGGAATAAAAGTTTCCACAATGCCGGGAGTTGTAATCGGAAACAACACTTTAATTGGACCGTCTACAAGTGTTTTCAAAAATATTGAAGATGATTCCAAGTATTACACCAAATTTTCAGAAGTGATTGAGAAAAAATAACCCCATGAAAAATAAAATTGTTCTTTTTGACATTGATTACACCCTTTTTGACACAGATGAGTTCAAAAACAGCGGACTCAAAACTTACAAGCTCTACGATGAAGTAAAGGAAGCTCTTGAAAAGCTCTCTAAATTTTGTGAAATTGGTATTTTTTCTCAAGGTCAGGATTTATTCCAGCGCAGAAAATTAGAAGAAACTTTAATTGATATTCATTTTAAAGAAGAAGATGTTCATATATTTGCATCAAAAGATGAAAATTTAGGTCAGGTTCTGGCTAATTATAAAGAGAAGCAGGTTTTTTTAATTGACGATAAATTAGAAGTTTTAAAGCTTGGTAAAGATTTGGGGGAAAATGTTTATGCGATATGGCTCAAGCGTGGTCCATTTGCTCAGGCTCAGCAGGGAATTGTAGGATTTGAGCCAGATGCTGTAATAGATAATCTTTCTCAGGCGGTTGCTTTTATTAATAAATAATATGTGTGGAATATTTGCCTATATCGGTAACAAAAATGACGCTGCTCACACCACTCTTGAGGGGCTTAAAATCCTGGAATACAGAGGTTATGATTCCTGGGGAATTGCAGTTAAAAAAGACAAAAAGCTTGAGGTTGATAAGCATATTGGGAAAATAGGCGGTGCTACAGTTAATCTTCCAAAGAGTAATCTTGCCATAGGGCACACTCGCTGGGCCACGCATGGCGGCGTTACGGTTGAAAATGCTCATCCGCATCTAGACTGTAAAAAGGAAATAGCGGTTGTGCACAATGGAATTGTTGAAAATTACCAAGAATTAAAAGAAGAACTTGTTGCCAAAGGGCACAAGTTTATTTCTCAAACGGATACAGAAATAATACCTCATTTAATTGAAGAAAATCTTAAAAAAGAAGGATTTGTTTCTTCTGTTAGAGATGCTTTCAATAGTTTAGAAGGACTTAATGCGGTTGTTGTTGCATATGCTCCGTCTGCAGAAATTATTGCTGTAAAAAATGGCTCCCCTCTTGTAGTAGGAATTGCAGAAGATGAATTTTATCTAGCATCTGATATTACAAGTTTTATCCAAAAAACAAAAAAAGTAATTTTTCTCAAAGACAATGAAATGGTAGTTTTAGGAAAAGATATAACACTTTTACAAATGCCAAAGGGCACAAAGCTTGAAGTAAAGCCTGAAACAGTAGATTGGAAATTTGAGCTCTCAACAAAAGGAAAATTTGAAAATTACATGATTAAAGAAATTTTTGAACAGCCAACTGTTATTAGAAACATTGCAAAAAATTATGAAGAAATAGAAAATCTTTCTAAAGTTGTTGAAAAAGCCAAGGGAACATTTTTTATAGGTGCCGGAACAGCTTACAATGCAGCGCTTGCGGGAACTTATCTTTTTTCAAAGAATGCTCATGTACACGTTAATACTGCAGTTGCCAGTGAATTTAATTATCTTGATGATTTTCTAAACAAAGATAGTCTTGTTATTGCGCTTTCCCAAAGTGGAGAAACAATAGATGTAATAGAGCCGCTTAATAGAGCAAAAGAAAAAGGCGCAAAAATTGTGGCAATGGTAAATACTTTGGGTTCAACAATTTATAGAATGGCAGATTACAAAGTTTTGCTTAATGCAGGTCCTGAAAAAGCAGTTGCATCAACAAAAGCTTATATTGCAAAAATGTCTGTACTCTTATTGCTTGTTTATTCGCTCATTGGAAAAACAAAAGAGGCAGAAAAACTTTTGCTTTTGGCAGCAGAGGAAATTGAAAGAAATTTAGAAGAAAAAAACATTGAGAAAATAAAAAAGATTGCAAAGTTTTTAAGTAAATCTTCAAATATCTACATAATCGGGCGCGGAGTTTCATATCCTACGGCGCTTGAGGCAGCGTTGAAAATAAAAGAAGTAAGCTATATTCCAACAGAGGCTATGGCAGGAGGAGAATTGAAGCACGGCACAATTGCTCTTATTTCAAAAGGAACACCAGTTATAGTTTATGCTCCAAATGATGAGACCTATGAGTCCATAATCTCAAACGCAATAGAAATTAAAAGCAGAGGGGGCGTAATTATTGGAGTTGCAGCAAAGAATAATTCTGTTTTTGATTATTTCCTGGAAATCAAAGACCTATCTGATGCAACATACATTGCTCAGATTATTACAGCTCAGCTTTTGTCGTATTATATGGCATTAGAGTTAAAGCTTGATCCAGATAAGCCCAGAAACCTTGCAAAATCCGTCACCGTAAAATAAAAATTCTCCTATTGCAATTGTAATTTAAGACTACTATTATTAACCAATCTAAATATGGTACGCGAATCAACTCCAATTCCTTCAATAGAGCAGATGATGGCGAGCAATATGGAAGCACTGCACGGCAATCCTTATCCTGGACGAGGAATAGCAACGGGATTCAACAAAGAAGGAACCCACGCTATTCAGATTTACTGGGTTATGGGAAGAAGTGAAAATTCCAGAAACAGGATTCTTGTTCAGGCTGGAGATACAGTTAAAACAGAGCCTTTTGATGCAAGCAAGGTTGAAGACCCAAGTTTAATAATTTATACAGCAATGAGGAATGTTGGTGGAAGACACATAGTTTCCAATGGAGACCAAACAGACACAGTGGTAGATGCAATGGAAGCAGGAGGCAGTTTCCAAACGGGACTGGCAGAAAGAACCCATGAGCCAGATGCTCCAAACTTTACTCCAAGAATTACTGGTGAATATGCGCATGGTTCTACTATGCCGTTCTCGCTTTCTGTTATAAGAAAAAATCCTGATGGAACTGCAGAGCCCATAAGGCAGCTGTACGGCTTTAATCATCAAGACGGAATGGCAGATGTGGTTCATACATATAAAGGAGATGGAGAACCTTTGCCATCATTTGACAGCGCGCCTTATCAAGTTCTTATTGAAG
>CAYYAC010000034.1:0-6840 GCA_964469995.1 uncultured Gammaproteobacteria bacterium | reverse complement strand
TGCACCTGACTGTAGATCAGGTGTCCGTAAGGACTACGGGGGTTCGAGTCCCTCATCCAGCACAAAATCGTGCCCGAATGGCTCAGTGGTAGAGCAAGTCATTGGTAATGACTAGATCGTGGGTCCGATTCCCACTTCGGGCTCATGATATAATAGCGAAAGGAGGAGGCAAAGATTATGGCAAAAAAAGGTGAACACAGAATTACAGTCGGACTTGTCTGCACAGTTTGCAAAAACAGAAACTATGTAACAACCCGCAATAAATTAAACACAGAAGCAAAACTTCTTTTAAAGAAGTACTGCGGTACGTGCAAAAAGAAAACAGATCACAAAGAAACAGAGAAATTAAAGTAGCTTAGTAAGCTGCCCGCTGTGATCTATCAAGGGACGTGGTGAAATGGTTATCACAGCAGTCTCCAAAACTGCTTTTCTCAGTTCGAGTCTGAGCGTCCCTGCATTTTTTTCAATAAACCTCTCAAAATCTTAATTAAGAAGAAAATCTTTCTGAGTAATATACATAGTCAACGTTGTTTCTGGGCACGATTTTATATATTTTAACTTCATGTTATATTAACAAAACTTATTCTAAAGTAGAAGATTATACTACAAATAAAGCCTAAACCTATATACAATATTTTAAACAAAAATTGTTATTTTAGAGGATCTTTTCTATTTTCTTCAGGATTTAGAAATGGAAGCATTTGCTTAATATCTTCCCCATGTCTTCTTACTATCTCAATTCCTAATGCTGTTGCCACTGCTGCAGAAAAAACAGTAATTGTTATAGTTTTGTGTTTTTTAAAAAAACCAACAGCGACAACTTCCCCCGAAATTACTTTATTAACCAAAGGCTCAAATCTTTCCTCTAATGTTTTTCTAATAGAATCCTGAAACCATGGCTGAGAAACAGTTAACTCGCTAAGCACTTGTTTATCGGGACTTGCTCCCGAGACTTCTATTTCTACCTGACCAACACCTGAATAATAGGCCTCAGGAGATAAGGGATGTTCTGGAACATTTTCTGCTGACATAGTAAATAAGGATTATACAGCAACTTTTCCAATAAGCAACTACAAAACTATTAAAGATGATATTCCAAGACCTAATCCCAACAATACTCCGCCGATTACATCCGAAGACCAATGTTCTCCCAAATAGACCCTGCTTACAAACATTGATATATCAAATAATAAAATTAATGAATAAATTATTGATTTTTGTCTGTTTGTAATTTTTTTGGACTTTCCTACTATAAATAGTAGGATAATTGACACAAACGCGGCCCTGGCTGCGTGACCTGACGGATAAGACGAACCCGGCTGAACATAAGATGTTGGAAATTGAAACGGAATATCATAGCGGAAAAAAAGATAAGGCGGACCTGGATGATCAACAAAAAATTTACCATAAAGCTCAAAAATGTGCAAAGCGCCATAAAAACCAATAATAAAAACACTTCTTATCTTTTTTGTTAAAACCAAAGCTGCAAAAAGAACAATACTAATTACCTCAAAACTGCCTATTAAAGACAAATAAGAAAAAATTGAATCAAAGCGGCGAGGCATTTTGTCTTGAATCCTAACGGTTGTATCAAAATCAAAATGAGTAAAAAGGTCTTTGTGAACAAAATAGGAAAAAAGCACAAAAATCAGAAATACAAATATACCGATTAAAAAATAAGAGGTTTTCTTCACTAATTTATTATAACTTAATAGACTCTAAAGATTAAGACCTTTGAGGAATTCCCTGAATTCTCCATTTACGTCTGGGTGCTTCAATGCAAGCTCAATTACTGTTTTCATATATTCAAATTTGTTTCCCGTGTCATAATATCTAGCATCTTTTATCTCAAGCGCATATACAGGTTTTTGCTTTGCAAGCACATCAATAGCTTCAGAAAGATAAAACTCTCCCCCCGTTCCTGCTTCCTGCTTATCAAGAATTGGAAAAATAT
Organism: uncultured Gammaproteobacteria bacterium; assembly: GCA_964469995.1. GTDB lineage: Bacteria > Patescibacteriota > Microgenomatia > Levybacterales > UBA12049 > JACPDD01. The sequence goes on along the minus strand of CAYYAC010000034.1, from coordinate 4,886 downwards.
CAGGGGTTAAGAGATAATTTGCAACAATTGCCAAATCCGAAGGAGCATTTTCTTTTCCAGGCTTTTCTATAATTCTGTCAACTCGCCAAACTCCATCGCCTATTTCTTCACCCTGTACATAGCCATAACGTTTGAAATCATCATCTTTTGAAAGTCTTATTCCTCCCAAAACCGTGCCTCCAAATTTATTATAAACCTCAATCATCTGCTTTGCTCTTGAAGGCGAAGCAATAGTAAACTCATCTCCCCAAAAAGCCAAAAACGGTTCATCATCTATTAAATGTCTAACGCTTTTTATTGGAGTCGCATTTCCATAAGGTCCTTTTTGCCTTACATAAACAAAATTAGCAAGGTCTGCAATCCTATCCAACTCTTCAAGAAAAGATTTTTTAGACTCCCCTCCCATTTTAAGATTTTCAACTAAATCTGAGCTTGGTTTATCAAAATGGTCCTCTATTGCTCTTTTGTTTGCTCCTGTTACTAAAATTACATCTTCTATTCCAGCCTCAACGACTTCTTCAACTACGTACTGAATTACTGGCTTATCAATAATAGGAAGCATTTCTTTAGGCATTGCCTTAGTCTGAGGTAAAAAACGGGTTCCAAATCCTGCGGCTGGGATTACTGCTTTTCTAATCTTTCGCATAATAAAAGTAGTTTATCTTTTTGTTCTTTACATGTCAACCTATATTTGGTAATATATCGTTTATGGCTACTACACCTGTAGGCTTTTTGCGTGAAACAAGAGATGAGCTTAAAAAGGTTGTTTGGCCAACAAGAAACGAGGTTATAAGGCTTACAACTGTAGTAATAATAGTCAGTGCAATTGTAGGCGGATACATAGGAGGCATTGATTTCCTACTAACCAAGCTTCTTTCAGTAGTAATTAAATAAAATGGATATAAATTTACAAACAGAAGAACAAATGAAAAAAACCAATGACGGAAAATGGTACATTGTTCATACCTACGCTGGTCATGAAGCAAAGGTTGCAAAATCTTTGAAACAAAGAGTTGAGGCAATGGGTTTTGAAGACAGAATTTTTGATGTCTTAATCCCTATGCGCGATACTATTAAAGTATCAGGCGGAAAAAAAGAAAGCATAAAAGAAAAGATTTTTCCAGGCTACATCTTAGTTAAAATGGTTTTGGACGATGAAAGTTGGCTTCTTGTTAGAACAACTCAAGGAGTTACAGCTTTTATTGGTGCTGGAAACAAACCTACTCCTATTTCTGAAAAGGAAGTTGAAGCAATTCAAGCCTTTATGGAAATGAAGGAGCCTCTTTACAAAGCAGCTTTTGTTAAAGGCGAAGCAGTTAAGATTACAGATGGACCTTTTTCAGACTTTTTGGGAACAGTTGACCAAATTGATGAAGCAAAAGGCAAAATTAACGTTTTGGTATCTATCTTTGGAAGAGAAACACCAGTAGAATTAGATTTCTTGCAGGTTTCAAAACTTTAAAAGTATGATAGAAGGAAGTTCGGAAGTTAGGGATACGTCTTTTGAACCAAGAATTAGGGAAACAAAAGTTTCTGAGGTAAAAGATGCGCCTGCCTTTCCAAGGCTTGATGTGCCAGCAGCTGAAGGTGCACCAGCCGGAATGCCGGTTCCAATACCTGAACCTAATTGGATACAAAGAAATTTAGAGAATATAGAACATATTGGAAGAGTAATTAGAACAAGAATAATAGAAGGAAAATAATATGGCTAAAAAGATAAAAACATTAATAAAAATTAACATTAAGGGCGGAGAAGCAACGCCTGCGCCTCCTGTTGGAACAGCTTTGGGACCTCACGGACTCCCTATTATGGAGTTTGTTAAAGCATTTAACGAAAGAACCGCAGAAATGAAAGGAACAATTATTCCTGCAGTTATTACAGTTTATGAAGATAGAACTTTTTCTTTCATCATAAAAAAACCTCCAGTTGCAGAGATGATTAAAAAAACAATGAATATTCAAAAAGGATCTTCAAAACCAAGCAAAGAAAGTGCTGGAACATTAACTATGGCGCAAGCGCGTGAAATTGCTCAGGCAAAAATGGAAGACTTAAATACAACAGACGTAGAAGCAGCAGCAAAAATAGTTGCTGGAACAGCCCGTTCAATGGGTATAAAGGTACAATAACTATGGGAAAAGTAAGAATAGCATCATTTGGAGACGAAGAGCAGGAACAAAAAGACGCTAAAAAGAAAGCTGAGAAAAAAGAGCAGAAAAAAATGGCTCAAAATGCATCAGAAGGTATAGCAAATGAACAAATTTCTCCTGAAGAAGCTCCAAAAACAGACAAAAAAAACAAAACAAAGAAGAAAACTGTAAAAAGAATACGCTCCAAAAGCTACGGAGCAGCGTTAACTTTGGTTGACAGGAAAAATAAATACAAAATTTCAGAAGCGCTAGATCTTTTAGAGAAATTAAAAAGAGCAAAATTTGATGAAACGGTGGAACTTCACATAAACACAGTAAAAACAGGACAATTTGGAAATATCATGCTCCCCTATGGAACAGGAAAACAGGTTAAAGTCGCAATTGCAGATGACGACTTAATTGCAGAAGTTGAAAAAGGAAAAATTAATTTTGATATTTTACTTGCAGAACCTGAAATGATGCCAAAACTTGCCCGCATTGCAAGATTTTTGGGACCAAAAGGACTTATGCCAAATCCAAAAAATGGAACAGTAACAAAGAACGCAAAGGAGGCTATAAAACAGTTTGAAGCAGGACAATTAACAATAAAAAGCGAGAGCAAATTCCCTATTGTTCACCTGATGGTTGGAAAATCTTCATTTGGAAAAGAAAAACTAAGCAAAAACATTGAAGCGGTTTTGGATTTAATAAAACCATCAAATATCACAAGCGCAACTTTGAAGTCTACAATGTCTCCTGGAGTTAAAATCCAAGTCGCCTAAATTTTTCTAAATCTTCCGGTCACATTCCTTTTGAATCTAGCCCATCCCTGTGGTTTTTTATCCCAATCTTCATTTTTTGGCTTTCCGTGTTCGGAGATTACGTCTTCAATAAAATCTTTAGCTAAGTGAGGCTTACTTTCATCAAAAACAAAATATTTTTTCTCAGGATAAAGCTCTTGCCAAGCTATTAAATGTTCTTGTGTGAGAACTATTATTCCATCTAAATCTTCCATTACTGTTCCTACATATCCCGGAATTGGTAAAATCCCTATGGTATTAAAAGGCTCCCTAGCAGTTTTTGCCAAAACGATAAGAGGGTTAGTTTCCTCGGGCATTAAAGTAAAAATACCAACAGTAGCTGGAAGTAGTCTTCCGTCATCTCTTGATTGAATTCTTCCGCTAAACTTTGCAGCTCTATCATCTTTATTTGGATCAATAAATAGAACAACATCTGGCCTTGCAGTTAAAATCATGTCTTGTGCAACTGCTATGTTAAGACGCTTTTCAAAACCTTCTTTATATCCAAAGCTACCTCTCTTATAGTTAGTTGATCTATTGCCAAGCCCTTGCAAAAAACTTCTCAAGGCCAAATTAGGAACATTACTATCCCTCATCATACTGTCATCTCTTATCTGAGGAAAAATGAAAGACTGAAATCCTGATTTTGGCTCTAAATCTACTCCCTTTAATTTTTCAACCATAAGGTAAAATTATAACATTTAGTTCTTGACTTTAAAAGAAGCTGAAGATATAATGATTTAATCCTAAGACGTGGGCGCAAAAGTAAGTCCTACTGAGGAACAGCTGAGCAAAAGCTCGTGTTTAACTCTCCTTAGGAGAGTTTTTTTATTATTATGTCAGACGAAGCAAAAAAAATAAGCAAAAATAGAGAAAAAAAGCAGGTAGTTGTTTCTGATATGGAAGCAGTCCTTGGCAAAGCTAAAGGACTTGTTTTTACAAATTACCAAGGCTTAACTCACAAACAAATTGAAGGACTTAAAAAAGAAATTAAGCCTTTAGAGGCTGACTACGCTATAACTAAGAACACACTTCTTAAAATTGCGCTTGAAAATCAAAATCTTAAATTTGATGAGTCAAATTCACTAGACGGTCCAACAGGAACTCTTTTCTTGTATGGAGATATCATTGCTCCTCTTAAAAAGCTTGCAAAAACAATAAAAGACTTTAATTTACCTACAATCAAATTTGGAATTGTTGATGGAAAAGTAATAACAGGAGAGGATGTAATAAAACTTTCTTCACTTCCCTCTCGTGAAACTTTACTTACTCAGGTTGCATTTAGCCTTAAATCTCCAATAATTGGTTTGCACCGTGCTTTAAATTGGAATTTGCAAAAATTGGTTATGACTTTAAATGCAGTTGCAATGAGTAAGCCTACAGTTGCAGTAGCAGCTCCAGCAGCAGAACCTGCAGCCGCACCAATTGCTGAACCAGTAGTTGAAGAAGTCGCAGAAACTCTAACAGAAGAAGCACCAGCGCAGACACCTGAAGCAAGCACTGAGCCAGCAGTTGAACCCGAAGCTGTTCCTGCAGAAGCTATAGAAGCTGAAGGACAATCACAAGAAACAAAAGTTGAAGAACCAACAAATGAAGGAGGTGAGAATTGATGGCTAAAGTATCACAAGAAGATTTATTAAAAACAGTTGAAGAAATGTCAGTTCTCGAACTTTCGGAGTTTGTAAAAGCTTTGGAAGAAAAGTTTGGTGTTTCCGCACAAGCTATGGTAGCAGCAGCTCCAGCAGCAGGTGCAGCCGCAGCAGATGCAGGAGAACCAGCAGAAGAACAGACTGTATTTAACGTTGTTATTGCAAACTCAGGAGCAAACAAAATAGGTGTAATTAAAGCTCTCCGTGAATTAGTTCCTACATTGGGACTTAAAGACGCGAAAGATTTAGTTGACGCTGCTCCAAAAGAGATCTTAACAGCAGTTAACAAGAAAACAGCAGAAGAAGCTAA
>CAYYAC010000033.1:6034-7240 GCA_964469995.1 uncultured Gammaproteobacteria bacterium | reverse complement strand
CTCCTTCGTAGAATTTTTTTGCTCTTTCCAGCTCATCTGCTGGTAATTCAAAATGTACAACACCGCTTGTTCCGTTCATAAAATATCACCTACTTTCGTCTCTTAATGTAACAAAGATTACTAAGCTATGCAATACGATATTTAATTAAACAAGCATTGGTGGTAAAATACCGCAATGACATCAGAGATACCTCATCCAGTAGAACCCACAAAATTACTTTCAGATTATTGGAGTAATCACGCAGACATAGACCTCTGCCTTCCAACAGATGAACCTGTGCGCCCAGCTATTCCATTCCAACAACTGCCTATTCTAAGAAGCACTGCAAAAGACTACGTACTAAATTACACAGGAGTTGAGCCACGACATACTTTTCAAGAAGGAGAAAAATTTGATGCATACGAATCTTACCCCGGAACAATTATTAGCTACGGAATAGAAGAGCTAACAACAGCAAGAGACGGCACTAAAAGATATTTTGAATTTTCTTACTATGGAGTTGTCTCTAAATATATAAAAGATGGAAAAAGAATGCGGGCAATAATTCCTGTTGTTCTTCTACAAAACGGAACAGCGATTGCTAATATGGGAGAAGAACCTGTACTTACGGTTGGAAAAGTGGAACACAGGAAAAGCACTATAACAGATGAGAGCGTTATTGAACGAACGTACAGAGTAACTAGACTTTCCCTGATCATGCAAAATAGCTAAACCTGTTTTTCTTTTTTTGTAGTTGTTATGCGTCCACCCTGCCATTGTCCGCGGTATTTATTCCCGCCTCCTGCAACTTCACTAAACTGAATATGCACAAATCTTGCTCCCATTTCTATTTCAACTGTAATTGACCCTTCATTTTTTAGTCCAAAAGTGAGTCCTCCGCAATATCCAGGAGGAACATTTCCAGTACGCAGATATAATCCCGAACGGTAAGTTGTACTGCGCGGGGTTATAAATGCTGTTAAGTCTTCTGGCATATTAACATCTTCAATTGTCTTTACTAGGTAAAACTCTCCAGGCTTTATTTTAAGGCTAGACGGCTTGTTTTGAGTATATTTTGCCACGACGCTAATATCTGCAGTATGACGCTCTGTAATTCCTAAAAACGCTTTGCCGGAAATTTTATATGCCTCCCCCAATCGCAAATCAAAGCCTGCACCTTCTGGATTTGTTAATTCTCTTTCAGAAAGATTTTCTACAAGCTTTTT
>CAYYAC010000033.1:0-5934 GCA_964469995.1 uncultured Gammaproteobacteria bacterium | reverse complement strand
ATTTTAATTTTCTCTATTAATCTTTTTGTTATTTCTTCAACTGTTCCTTCTCCGTCCACAACTGTTATTTCTTCTGGGAATTCTTTTGAAAGCCAATCATATCCGCTATTAACTTTTTCAAGCTTAACCTTATCTTCATAGATTTCCTTTTCATCATCTTTGCCGGAAATTCTTTTTAACGCACTGTCCAATGAAACTTTTAGCAAAAATGCGTAATCTGGAACCATAAATTGGTGATACATAGAAAGAATGGACTGAGATATGAGCAAAAAATCCGCAGTACTTCTGTCATAATCTCCAACTCTGTCTAAAATTCCATAAACCACAGCAGACCAAAAACAACGGTCAGATATTACAATTTTTCCGCTCTTAAGTGCTGGCTCTATAACTTCTGCATGATGCAAAACTCGGTCTGTTGAAAAAAGATATTGCAGTCCAACAGAAGGCATTTTTTGTTTTCCAGTTAGAACTTGTTGAACAATGTCGCCGATAATCCCTTCTTTGCGTGGCTCGCGGGTTAAAACTACTTCTTTTCCCAGGGATTTAAAATACTCCGCCAGTTTTTCTGTTTGCGTAGTTTTTCCGCTTCCATCAATTCCCTCAAGCGCAATATATTTACCACTATATGGATTTCTTTTTAAGTCTATATCAAGTTCTACGTGGTATTTCATTTATCTTTGTCGATTTTGCTTGCTAATGGTCCTTTTTGGAATTTATATTTTGCCACTTTGCTTTTATTGTATGGAACTTCAGCTTCAGATGATAATTGTTCAAAAGTCATAGCACATACTCTCATTCCAGGATACAGCGCAACTGCAATTCTTCCTAGATTTCCAAGCTCTAAAACCGCCTGCCCTTCCCAACCTGGATGAAAAACAGAAGCTGTTGAATGAACAACAATTCCCAAGCGTCCCAGAGATGAACGGCCCTCTAAACGTCCCAAAAGTTTTGGAGAAATCGTAAGCTTTTCCAAAGTTACAGCCAAAACAAAATCTCCAGGCTGCATAATAAACTTATCCCCTTGTTTTATTGTGACTTCACTGGTTATCTCATTTGAATAATCTTTTTTAGAAGGGTCAATATAGGGATTTTTGCTGTGTTCAAAAATGCGAAAAGTGTTTCCAAGACGCAAATCTATTGCACATGGACCAAGTGCTGTTGCAAAATCAGGCGCAGGGGTTATTTTAATATCTCCATTCTTCAATGCTTTTTTAATATCACCGTCTGACAAAACCATGAAGAAAGTATAAAGTATCAATTCTCAACTATCAAGTGATAAAAGCTAGAAATGATATTGACAATACATTCAAATTTCCATACTATAGTTATAGAAGCCGAATGAATAAAATTTGGGAATTTATTAAGAATGCTAGTCAATCTAGAACCACTGCTCTTTTGGTTATCCTTGTCATCGGCGCTTCAATCCCCCTTACAGTTTTAGTTGCGCAAAGACAGCAAAGCACCCAGCAACATGCATCTCAAACCGCTGTTGATTGTAGTAGATTAGGACAATATTATTGCAGTGGAACAGGAGGAATTTGTACTGTTATGCAAGACCCCAATAACGTTGGTTCTTGTATCGAATACTGCGATGCTTGTACTAATGGTGCTACTTGCCAAATGGTAAATTCAACAAGCCCTGCGTGTATTGCGCCGACATCTCAACCAACCACACCTCCAGCCGCTACAGCCCCGCCGTCTTCAACGGGCGGAGCCAGTTGTACGGTAACGGCAAATCCAACAACTGTAAATTCAGGTGGAACAACAACTCTCTATATTACTACCCAAAACACCGGTAATCTTGGAAGCTGCAGATTGATTGACCAAAATGGAGCAATCCAAGATCCCACCAATTTAAAGCCATTCACGAATCCTCCAAGTTGGACTATCTCTAACATTACTCAAACTCGCGTTTTTTCTCTACAATGCCCCGTAGGAACGACTCTTTGTTCTAGTGGGCCGATAACCGTAAATTCAACAGGGACTGGCACGGGAACAGGAACTGGGACCACAACCCAAAGCGGAAATCCATGCAACTCCGCAGGTCAATGCACATGTAAAAAAGCAGATGGAACAACTGAAAATTCCAGCGTAAATCTTTCAGGCTGTCAAGCACCATATTCCTGGATTTGTGATCCAACAAAAGGTACTATTTGCTCATCGGCAAATGCCACTACCACCGGCGGCGGGACAACCGGAAACTGCAGTATGGGTACAGTCTCCTGTCAAATTCCAGGAAATAATACATGTTTTTCCATAACTGGAAATTCTTGCAGTTGCTTCCAGGGACAAACATTGGTTGCTTGCGGAACAAACAGTGGCACTACGGCTCCGCCAGCAGCTACAACGGGAAATGGAAATGTTGCTTTCCTGATTGGACTTGATGGAATTGGAAGCGCAGGAGATTTCAAAAATCAATTAGCTAACAGTCTGTCAAACAAAAACCTTGCATCTTCTGCTACAAATAAAAATTTCACAATCACTCTTACAGACCTTAACAAAAGCGCAATTACCTCTGTAACTGCAGCCGGCGCTTATGACTCAAGCTCTGGATCATACAAAGGCACTGCTTCTCTTAGTATTCCATCAACAGGCGGATACGTAATGGCACAGGTTCCTGGACATCTTAGGAAAATTATAATGACTATAGCAGCGGGACAGACAACCTTTACAATGAGTTCTCCAATAAATCTTATTGCAGGAGATATGGACGGCAACAACTTACTTCAGCCAAATGATTACAGCATATTCCTAAGCTGCTCTATCTTTAATAAAGACGGGGGCTCTGCTTGCGGAAGCCATCAGTCAGATGCAGACTTCAATGGAGACGGAAAAGTAGACCAGCTTGATTACAACATTTTTCTCAGAGAATACGCAGCAGCACAGGGAGATTAATTAACAAAAATTTGCTAGAATAATAAAACTATGTCCAAAAAAACAATCGCACTAATTATTTCGCTTTTCGTTATAACCACAGTTCTTATTATTTTGGCTATTTTTCCTGTAACAGAACGCACAAGTCTTTCTATAACTCCAACACCTATTATTAAATCTACCGCAGAAACTGTTTTGGCTTTTAGCCCTCCAACAATATCAACAAATTCTGCAAACGCATCAGGAAGCGCTTCCTATTCTATGGATTTAAACATCTTAACAGGAAAAAATAAAGTAAATGCCGCACAAGTAGAGCTGTCTTACGATCCAAAAGAATTAGTGAATGTTGACATAAAACCAGGAGATTTCTTTGTAAGCCCAGTTATCCTTCTTAAAAACATAGACAGAGAAACAGGAAGAATTTCTTACGCTATTGCTGTATCTGCAGGAGAAAACGGAAGACAAGGAACAGGAACGCTTGCTACTTTAACTTTCAAACCTGTTGTAGTCGGTGTTCCAACAACAATAAGATTCCTATCAAAAAGCCAAGTTGCAGCAGAAGGAGTACAAACTTCAGTTCTTAAATCTACAATTGATACAACAATCTTTGGTGGAACTTCATCCGCAGCGCTTAGTAAGTAATTACTTGTCCCCTTTTTCCCAAGGAGCTTTTTCTAAAATTGGACTATATAAATCTTCTTCTACAGAAATTCTAAGTTTTTCTAGTTCTTCTTGAGTTGGATTTCTTTTTGTAAATTGAATGTGAGGAATATCAGTAATTACTGCCATTGGAGTCTGCTCTGCTCCTTCTCCCATTACAAATGCTGCCGCAGAAGCAAGGTTATCTATAACGCTCATTGTCTCAAAAACAAATTCACGCCCAAACAAATCTTTTTTTCCAATATATGAAACTATTGGCTCTATTCCTGAAAATGCAATTGCAATTGCCGTCACTCCCCAGCGCATTGGAGTTGTTTTACTATCTGTAATAATTACGCCAATGTTTTCAACGCCAAATTTTTTAACCAAATGTTCTCTAATTTTATTTGCACTCTCCTGTGGCTTTTCCGGCCACAAAAGATAATAACCATTGGCATTAGATTCATCAATTCCCGCTGATGCAATTAAATTATTTTCTGTAATAGTAAGACTTACATGATATGGATTTGTTTCCCGGGGCAAAAAGTATTGAGACTGACTTTTGATTAATTCATCTTTATCTGTCCCTTCCATTTTTATAACTCTTCCCTCTGTTATGGAAACAATTTTAGAAGTTACTGCAACAACACAGTTATCGGGCAAATCGAGAATATATTTGTCGAGAATATCAAAAAGCTTATCCTGGAGAGTAATTTTGTGAGTTTTAACAGAATTTACAATCATGGTGTGGGTGACGATGGAGTCGGACCATCCACCTCTTCTTTATCAGAGAAGCGTTCTACCGCTGAACTAGCCACCCAAGTATTTTCAATTATAGCAATTTTGTGGCTACTTTACTAGGCTTTTACTTTATTAAATCCCACACCTCTTTGGGGACCATATGTTTTTCAAGTTCTCCTTTAGGCTCCCAAACAAGACAATTAAGTAAAATTTCCTGAATAAGCCTTAATTTTCTTAGCTCTGCCAACATTTTTGCCGCTTCTTTTGGATTTCCCGCAACAAATTTATAATATAAACCAACGAGCTGATTTAGCCTGTTTGAAACTGCTTGATAAGTTGCAATTATTTTACCTTGACGGGAGCGGCGCTGGTAAGGCCTAAATTTTTTAAGACTCTCCCATTCGCCTGCTGCAATTTCCATATTAAGGTCGATCTGTTTTTCAGAATAACCGTCATCAGTTTCACTTTGACTTCTTTCGTATTCGGGGTTTTTCATGTCCTTAATTTTATCACAAGTAGCTTTGAAAGTACTATTTTGGTATACTTTATCCTGACTGCTTGGCGCGGTGGCGAAGTGGAAACGCAGGAGTCTGCAAAACTTTTATGCAGGGGTTCGATTCCCCTCCGCGCCTCAAATATATGAAAAACGACTTTAAAATATCCGCGATTGTTCCCGCATTTAATGAGGAAGAGACAATCAAAAATATCCTTGAACTTTTAATAAACCACCCTATTGTTGATGAGGTAATCTGCATTAATGATGGCTCAACAGACAAGACAGCTGAAGTTATTGAAGATTTTAAAAAGAAAATAATTATTATTCCTCTTCTAAAAAATAAAGGAAAAGGACATGCTCTCTCCAAAGGCGTTGAAAAAGCAAGCGGAGATGTTATTCTTTTTCTAGATGCAGATTTAGGAAACTTAACAGACGCACATATTCTATCTATTCTTACTCCTCTTATCCAAAAAAAGGCCAGAGCCGTACTAGGATATACAATGCAAAAAGAAAAACAATTCATGGCAACAAATCCATTTTCAAAAAGAATTACCGGACAAAGGGCTTATTTTAGAAAAGACTTACTTCCTCATCTAAAAAATATGGCAAAAACGAAATATGGAATAGAGATTTATCTAAATAATATAATTCCATCTAAAGATGCTAAAAAGATTCCTCTTAAATACGTTAGCCACTCATGGAAACACCAAAAATATAGCAGGAATACAGCAATAAAAAAATACCTGGAACAAATAATTGATATTGCGCAAGAGATTGGCAAACAAGAAGGATTGCTTCCTCGTGATTACGAAACAATCGCTGGAATAAAAACCATAAAAGATACGAAAGAAATTATTTTAAAGATTAATAAAATAAGCAACAAAAAAGTGAAAACTACTTTCAAAAAAGCCTTCGCTGAAATCTTCTATACTTAGTTTCCCACAAAAAAACCACTCATTTGAGTGGTTTTCCTGATTATCAACCAGAAAGTGGTAGGAACAAAATAACAATTCGCTCAGCTTAATACTGAACTAAGTAGTTATCATCACTTAGGTGTTGTAAGGTATCTTGTAGGTAATCTTCTCTTGCGAGTTGATTTTACAAGTTGCCGTATCTTCTCCTTTTTATTAAGAAAGGAGGTGATCCATCCCCAGCTTCGGCTAGGGATACCTTGTTACGACTTA
>CAYYAC010000032.1:0-7271 GCA_964469995.1 uncultured Gammaproteobacteria bacterium | reverse complement strand
CGAAAGACGATTGCTGCTTTATCAGGCAAGCTTGCCAAATCAAGATCGTGGTATGCTATAGGTAGACAGTATTATGAAGTACTTTTTGGGTAAATCCAAATATCTCCCGTTCCTTCTTCTTCTCGCAGTAACCGCACTTCTTTTTATAACAAACTATAAAGCAGGAACTTTCCTAACTGGCTGGGACAACTTACACCCTGAGTATAATTTTGGAGTTAATATTCAGCGATCAATCTTTGCCGTATGGCAGGAATACCAAGGGTTAGGACTCTTGGCCGGCATGGCTCACGCTTCCGATTTAGTTCACCAAATCTTTTTATTAATCTTATCTCCTATTATTCCTTTGAATCTTCTGCGCTACTTTTATCAATTTTTTATGGTTTTTCTGGGACTAACCGGAATATACGTTTTTCTTAGTCACTTTGTGCTCGCAGAAAAAGACGAGAAAACCCGAAAAATATTTTCACTCGTAGGCTCACTCTCTTATCTTCTCAACCTTGGAACGATTCAATACTTTTTTGTTCCTTTTGAGCCATACAGCACGTTTTATGGATTTTTTCCCTGGGAGCTCTTTGTTGTTTTCCAATATCTTAAAAATCCCAATAAGAAAAATCTTTTGATATTAGCATTGGTCAATCTTTTAGCAACTCCCCAAGCATACGTACAGACAATTTTTCTTGTATATCTTTTGTGTCTAGCTGTTGTCCTTGCTTTTCACACCCTTGTACACAAAAAGAGAATTGCTTCCCTTAAAGCGCTTGCTGTTGTTTTGTTAATAAATTCCTTCTGGCTTTTGCCAAATCTTTATTTTGTCATCCACAATCTTTCGGTAACTCAAAACGCCATGCAAAATCAGATGGCAACAGAGAAATTTTTCGAGATGAATAAGAGAAGAGGAAATATACTCGATTTCGCATTATTGCGTGATTTCTATTATGATTTTTTTGATTAGTCAATTAATGTTGTTTGTCAGTATGATAGAGCATTTGAATCTTTGATTCAGCGCAAATTATCAATTGGTTACTCAAGAGCTGCAAGAATTTTAGATCAGCTTGAATCTGTAGGTCTTGTAGGCCACGCAGAAGGAAGTAAGCCTCGTGATGTCTTATCTAGAAATGCAGAAGAATTTATAAACAGCTTACATGGTGAGTAATTTTTTATTAAATTATGTTAAAAGCAGGGCAAAGACTGAAAGAGGAAAGATTAGCAAAGGGAATAACTTTAGAGGAAGCTTCAAAGGTTACTAAAATACGTTCTTCTTTCCTGTCTCACATTGAGGAAAGTGAATATTCAAAACTTCCATCCGTTGCTTACGCTCAAGGTTTTGTAAGAAATTACACTAACTTTTTAGGCCTTCCTGAAAAAGAAATTCTAGCTCTATTCAGGCGTGAATTTGATGAAAATAAAGTATTCAGGGTTTTGCCTTCTGGAATGGCAAGAAGAGAAGAGTTTCCCCTTAAAAGATTTAAAATTAGGAATACACTTGCTTTTGGTGCGCTAATTTTTTTAATTCTTCTGACTTACATAGTTCTTCAATATCGTTCAGCTTTTTTGGGTCCTTCTCTTACAGTATCAAGTCCAAAAAATAATACTGTTTTTGCTTCATCTGATGTAATAGTTTCTGGAGTGACTTCCCAGGACGCTACGGTTTTTGTAAATGACCAGCCAGTAAGCGTTTTAGATGATGGAAGTTTTAAAAAGGATATAAACGTTTTTCCAGGGAGTAATCAAATAACAGTAAGGGCAATTAATAGGTTTGGCAGGGAAACAGTTATCGTGCGCGAGGTGGAGGCTAAATGACAAGGTTTGATGATATTGACATAAAACCGTGCTCAGTGTTAATGTATTAATACTATGGATCCTGCCCAAACTATATTATTTGTAGTTATAATCGTTCTAACAGTTCTTCTTTTGGTTTTGGGTATTCAGGTGTTTTTTATCCTTAGAGAATTAAGGCAGACAATTGCAAAAACAAACAAAGTTTTAGATGAAGCAGGGGAAATTACAGAAAGTGTATCTGCGCCACTGTCAAACATGTCAACGTTGATAACGGGTCTTAGAACAGGAGCATCTATTGCAAGTATATTTAGGGGAGATTCCAAAAAAAAACACCATGAATGATAATAGAGGAGGAAATTCAGGATTTTTATTAGGGCTTATAATCGGAGGAGCTGCGGTATTTTTATTGGGTACAGATAAAGGAAGAAAGATATTAAAATCTTTAACAGAAGAAGGGTTTGGAGAATTGTCAGAAATTATAGAAGAGGTAGAAGAAAACTTATCCGATCAAGAAGGGTATGAAGAAGAGCCTGTATCAAGAGTTAAAAAGGCAAAAGTAGTGGAGCCTGAAATTATAGAAGAGGAACCTCCAGTTTCAAGAACTGCTTCTCCAAAGAAGCGCTTCTTCCGCCGCGCCAAAGGCTAATCTTCTAATAGATTAATTAATTCTTTTTCGTATCCTTTTATAACCCAAGCAGTATCTTTTTCTTTAAAGATTTTCTGTACTTTTGTTAATTCAATAAACTTTATTTCATCTACTTCTTCTTTTTCTATGCTTAATTTATCTATTTTCCCATCCCATCTTGTATAAAAAATTCCCTGAAACTCTTTTTCCTTTTCGTATCTAAATATTTTAAAGAAAATCATATCTTCCTTATTCCTATCTAGTCCAATTTCTTCTCTAGTTTCCGCAACAGCATTATCAATGTATTCCTCTTCATTTCTAACATGTCCACCGAAATGTGCTTCCCATTTTCCAGGATAAGCATCTTTGAGCATAGATCTTTTTTGGCAAAGGATTTCCTGCTTAGAATTTAGTATCCATACCTGTGATGTTCTATGCCAGAGTTTTTTCTTGTGAGTCTTTTCTCTAGTTTGGGGCTGAATTGGATTGTTGTTTTTATCAACAACAAAGAGGAGCTCTTGACTATCTATCATTGAATATATTTCGCTGCATTTTGATTATGCTGCTGAAGAGTTGTTGCAAAATGAAGATGTCCCGATGAATCAGATAGGTAGTATAGATAATTTGTCTCTGCAGGGTTAAGAGCTGCTTTTAATGCTGTTTCTCCAGGATTAGAAATTGGAGTAGGAGGAAGTCCAGCATTGGTTCTAGTGTTGTAGGCAGAATTTATTTTAAGGTCGTCTGCTGTTAAGTCTTTTTTCCACCAAGATTTTTCACTTGGCTGATAACCTAGCGCATATTGTATTGCTGGATCAACTCCAAGAGCCATTCCTAAGTCTAGTCTGTTCATAATAACTGATGCAACCAAAGGTCTGTCATTTGCAAATTGTGCTTCTCTTTCTATGATTGATGCAACTATTACTGTTTCGTTTTCAGTTAGACTTGTAGTTTGTGTATTTTTAATAGCAGCATATTTAGCATCAAAATTATTTTTCATTAGAGCTATTATTTGATCAATTGTTGCATCTCTAGGAATAAGATATGTGTCGGGGAAAAGATATCCTTCCTCTGCCATTAATGCACTTTTCCATGAAGGTTCATAAGTTGGAATACTGTCTTTTAAAATATCTGAAATTTCTCCAGCTCTTACACCTTCTTTAATTGTGACCCAAATATCTAAAGTTCCATGAGTTAGATTCTCTGCAATATCATATGCACTCATTGACGGATTTAATCTAAAGTCTCCAGCTTGAACCTTTGTATCAAGTCCAAGTTTTTTTGTAAGAAGGAAAAATACAATTGGGTCTTTTATAAGACCTTTGCTTTTTAAGTCATTTGAAACTTTTCTCATGCCTTCTCCTTTATCTATTACAAAAATTTGCGGGGTATGATCTTTTGAATTAGCTGGCATTGTGCCATTTTTCCACCAAATAAAACTTGCAGTTAATATTACTAGAATGAAGATAATTAACGTTGAGAGTCTTTTCATATTACTCCTATTATTTTAAAGTTATCTAGTGCTTTTTTAGAATCTTTAAGATTATACACATTTTGACTAAATAATGTATATACTGTTTCTCCTTTTTCAAATTTTTCTCCAATTTTTTTATTTAAATAAACGCCTGAGCCTTTATCAATTGGTGCACCAAGAAGTTTGGCAATTATAGTTAGATTTTTTCCATCTATTTGTTTTACAATTCCTTTTCCTTTTGCTTTTACTTCATAAGAAAACTTTCCAGGCTTTAAAGATTCACTAGAAACTTTTACGTTTCCTCCCTGTGCTGCTATTATTTCCTTCAATTTTTTAAGAGCCAGTCCGTCTTGTAAAATCTTTGTTGCCCATTCAAAACCACTTCCATAGTCATTTTTTATTTTATCTTGAAGTTCTTTTGGGGAATCTTTAAGGCATAAATCTAAAAGATTTCCTGCAAGGTTTAAACTTCTTGTTTCTAAATCAGCAGGTCTATTTGGTTTTTGTTCAAGTACTTTTAGAGCTTCGCGTGTTTCAAGAATGGGGCCTATTCCGCGTCCTGCAGGTTCATCTGTTTTATGCATTAAAACCATAATTTTAATATGAAATCTTTTTGCCAGATATTCAAACTTGCTCTTTAAAATTTTTGCATCAGCAATGTTATGTACTTTTGCCATTTTCCCGTAAGGAACGTCAATTACTACATGGTTTGAACCGAATGCAATTTTCTTTGCCATTATGGAAACTAGAACTTTGTCATAGCTTTCAAAAACAAGAGGTTTTTCAACGTTTATCAAAATGTCATCTGCGGGAGCTAAATTAAATTTTCCGCCCCAAACAAGACACCCATTTGTTTTTTTAACAACTTCATAAATTTTTTTCTCAGACAGCTCAACTGGAGCAAGTATTTCCATATCATCTGCAGTGCCAGTTGGGGTAGTTATTGCGCGAGAAGAGCTTTTAGGTATTTGAAAACCTGCCGCTGCAACTATAGGTACAACAATAAGAGTAGTTCTTGTTCCAGCAATTCCCCCTATGGAATGTTTGTCTGCAACAATTCCCTTAAAGTGAAGCTTTTCTCCTGTATCAACCATAGCTTTTGTTAGAAAATATAATTCTTGATTTGAAAATCCTTTGGAATATCCGGAGGCGGCAAAATAGGTTGTTAAAACATCGCCCAGTCTTTGGTTGACTATCTCATCCATTATTGAATATACGTCTTTGTAGTTTAATTTTTTACCAACAAGCTTTTTTCTTATTGCGTCCAATGCTCTTGTTTGTAATTGCGCCTCGTCAATTGATGTCATATTTTTTCAAGTCTAGATTTTATAACAAGTCTTTTCCATACAGTTCCTGGTGGTGTACATGTTACCAGAGTTAAATAAGAATTGTCATAAGTTTGAGTAAAAACAGATGTATCATCAGCATCTATTATATATATATTAAATACTTTGTAAGTATACATAACTCCATTAATGGTTGCTATGATTTGGTCTCCTGTTTTCAAATTTAATGCGTTTGCAAAAATGGTTTTATAGTCTCCTACTTTGTAAAGCTGCGGAAGAGTTGAATGTCCAAATACAACAGCATTGCCTGAATTTGGAGGAATGGCGGTTCCTTGGTAATTTACCAAATGGCAAATTAAATCATAGTCGCTTGTTGACACGTCAGCATTTTTAATGTTAAGTGAGGGAATTGAAATTGAATAAGACGAGGAAGGATTTGTACTTGCCTGCGCTTTAAAACCAGGAAACCAATTTGCTGCATTCGTATAATCAATTCCAGTTATGGAATTTTTTGCAGAAGACAAAAGACTTCCAATCATTGAAGGATTAACAACGGTGCTTCTAGGAATTGGAGCTTGCATATTTTGTGACGTCAAAGCAGGGGCGGAATATATTTGCCACAAGATAAGAGGAGAAAAAATATAAAGTGAAATCCCAAGTCCTAGAAGAATAAATCCTGCGCCTAGTGTTTTTAAGTATTTTCTGTAGTTTACTTTTTTTTCTTTATAGTAAATCTTACTCATTATTGTTTATTGTGAATTTTATTTTTGATGCACCGGGAAGATTTTTTGGAAAAAGAGGAAGGTTTGGGGAGATTTTAATTACTGCATCTGAAACCTGAGTTATGTTTGTTAATATGTTTTTAGCTTCTGTTGATGATTTCCCGCTTATTTGTTTGGCAAGATTTGCTTGGTCAATTTTAGGTATTAAAAAGGCAGAAATATTTAAAGTTGTAGAAACATCATTATTTTTTTCTGTTTTTATATTTTTTACTTCAGTTGATATATTTTCTTCATCAATAGTAAGGTCATTTGTTGTGTTGCTTTTTAAAGCTTCTTTTGCAAAGGAAATAATATCTGTCTTGTTGTAGGTTATACTTTTGTAATCAACAGTTCCTTTGAGCGTCACATTTGATGCTTCATCTCCTGCATTCTTATCAAAGTTTTTTTGACTTAGGGTCTCACTTACAAATACCGGAAGCAATACTTTATCTTTTGATATTTTTCCTGCAATATCTGATTTTGCTTTTTCTTCAAGATTTTTTATTAGCGTATCTTGAAGTTTTTTTATGTCATCTGCTGATACAACTGTTATAGTTTTTTTAGTTCCGCCTGAAAAAGCATTAGCATTTTTAGCAGCAATAGAATTATTATTTGCAAAAGAAAATTTCGTATTTTGGGGCATATTGCTTTCTGGTCCAATATCTATTGCGGTAACAGTTGTATCGGCTTTGCCTGCATCGATAGGATCTCCTGCTGGAATGGTTACCCCTTTATCTAGAGAAAAAACTAGTTCATTGGGAGTATTTGAGGATGTAATCTTCATTCCTGCGGAAAGAGTGGCTGGTTGTTCGGATGTGTTAAAAATAGTGACTGTTCCTTTTGCTGGTGTTCCTATATCTTTTTTCCCCGTAGAATTTGTTGAAACACTCCCGTTTTCTGTAACGTCAATGTAATCTGAAGCTATTATATTTTTGGATACATTGGAGGATGAAGAAGCAGAAAATACAACGTCCTTTGACTGGCTTATTTTTTTGCCATCAATGGTAAGAACAATTGATGCGCTTCTTCCTAGGAAATAAAAAATACTTACAAAAATAATTATTAGAATAAAAGCAACTGGAGCTAAAATTATTTTATTTGCTTTCATGTTTTGGAAATTTGATGGAATTTTTATTTTACCAAGATATGGTTTTAAATTTTTAAGCAAAGATATGGAAGTTTTTTGTAAACCCTCTAAAATAACAAAGGCATTTTGTGACAGGGGTCTGCTTTCTGCGTTTTCAATTTGAAGTTCTTCTGGTAAATCTTGAATTTCTTCTTCCATTATGTCAGCTGGTACGTTTTTTGTTTGAGCAGCTGTAGCGGGGGTTTCTTTTTTAATATCCTTG
>CAYYAC010000031.1:0-7371 GCA_964469995.1 uncultured Gammaproteobacteria bacterium | reverse complement strand
CCGTTTTCTTTTTTCTCAAAACAATCGCTGCAAAAAACTGGTTTTCCGCTTCTTGGTTCAAATGGTAATTGGCAAGTTTTTCCGCAATTATCACAAACAGCACTAAACATTTGGCGGTCGCCGCCTCTTGAGTCTCTTCTGTCTCCTCCAAAACTTCCTCTTCCTGCTGAAGAACGTGAGTCAAATCTTTGTGGTCTGTCTTCTTGTGGGTGGTTTTTGAAACAATCTCTGCAGTAAACTGGTCTGTTGCCTCTAGGTTCAAATGGTAAATCACAATCTTTGCCACAGTCTGCACAGACTGCTTTAAACGATTGTCTTTCTCCGCCACCAAAACCTCCGCCTCTGCTATCGAAGCTTCTTCTTGGTCCGCTTGAATTTCTTCCTCTTCCAAAATCACTCATTGGGTATATTATAGCAAACTATGGGATAAATTGCTTGAGCAATTTAATTAGGCAGCGTATTTGATGGTTTACGCTCTAAATCTACTTTATTAGTAAGGCAACAATTAACACAGATTATGCCATAGGTGTTTTTGCCGTCTTTAAAATAATTAACTAAGTTCTCACTCGCATTTCCGCAAACTCTGCATTTGCCTACCATTTTGTGCTCTGGACTCTCTGTGTTAAATCCAATTGTTTCGCGTCCGTCAAAAACCAAAAGCTTTCCTTCAAAAAATGTGTTTGGAAACTTTTCCATAAAAGTAACAATTCCATTTTCAAGCTGGTAAACATCTTTAAATCCATATTTAATTAGAAGTCCGGAAGCTGTTTCACACCTGACTCCGCCTGTGCAAACGGTGACTACGGTTTTGTCTTTAAGATTAGATATCGACTCTATTGCCTTTGGCACATCTCTAAAGTGACCGAGTCCGGCGGGCCACAAAGAATTTTTAAATCTGCCTACTTCAAATTCATAGTCATTTCTCATATCAACAACATAAAATTCCTTGCTATTTTTATACCAGCTGTAAAGTTCTTCTGCGCTTAGATATTTGCCTGTAATCTTTTTAAGAGGTCCAAAATCTTTTTTGGCAATTCCTGTTGTGACAATTTCAGGGCGTACTTTTACTTTTAATTTCCCAAAGACTGTGCCTGTTCCACTGCTTTTTTTCCAGTTTATTCCTTTAAATCTTTTATCTTTTTCAACTTCTTTTATATATGCTTGCGTATTTTCATCTGTTCCCTCAAGTGTTCCGTTAATCCCTTCATTTGCAATTAAAATTCTTCCAGTAAGTCCTAATTTTTCGCAAAGTTCCCTCTGCTCTATCATAAGCTGCTTGGGATTTTCAATATCTACGTATTTGTAATAAAGCAAAACTGTGTATTTCATTACGTGTATTATAAAACAAATCTTTACAATTAAAAAATTTACTGTATTATCTAATTCATGGGAGAAAAGGACAGACCTATTTTAAGAAGCTCAAACCCGAGTTTCTTGGAAGGCTTGCATAAAACATATGACCTAAAGAAGCCGAAGCCAGGCGGTCACCCAAATGCTCCAAAACCTCCAGAGCCTCCAGTGGGTGGGTCTGTGCAAAACCAGCTTAGGAAATTGTTTGAAGACCTCGGAAAGAGATAATATTTTAAGCAGATTTAGCTTCGTCTTGCAAAGGTTCCTCTAGCTGAGCTAAAGCTCTTTTTGTAATATCTATTGCTAAATTTGATCCAATTAAAGTTGCAGGCTGAGGAGAGGGGGAATATGTTCCGTGATCTTTTTCCAGTTGCTTTAACTTTTCTTCCATTTGCGCAATTGTCTTAACTTTTTGATTTTCTTCACCGTCTTGCTGTACTGTTTCCTCTATTCCATTTGTGACTTGGGCAATATAATCCGCAAAACCTTCTGCTCCCTCATTTCTTCTTTTTATTTCTCCAAGCGTGATTCTCAGCCACATATAAGTATTATCTATAGTAAATCTCTCTTGTGTTCCGCTATCCACTTCTTTTAAGAAAGATGTAGCATCGTAATTCAATATTGGATGTTCATTCTGGCTCTGAATAATGCTAGTCGCCAAGATCTGATTAAAGTGTGTGTCTTTTGGGGATTCTCCTTTTGCTTCGCTCATACTTAGATTATATCATTAGTTAATTTTTTAGTAGGTCAATAAGGGCTGTTTCATTCCAAGTAAGTCCCTTTAACGCTTTTTTAGATTTATCAAACTTTTCAAAATGAGGAACAAGAGATTTTTTTGTATAGCTTTTAATGACCTTTGGGTGAATATAATAGCTTCTGCATACAGAGACAGTATTGTTTAGAGCAGATGCAACTTCTTTTACTGTATTTTTGATATTTTCTTTTATTGTTTTTTCATCATCTGCTTTGCCTAGCCTGTAAAGACTTCTTGCAGACAAATTTGTTGCTCCCCAGGTCCTAAAATCTTTAGCTGTAAATTCATTTTTTGTTAAATCTTTTAAAAATGCATTAACATCTGCGGAGTCTATTACGTGACGGTCTCCAGAGTCATCTATAAATTGAAATAGTTCATATCCCGGAAGCTCAATACATTTCTTAATTGTTTTAGCAATCGTTGGATTAGATATTTCAATTATATTCTCAACACCGCTTTTTCCAATAAACTTGAAAGTAATTTCATCTCCGCGGACTTTTGCATGCCTGTTTCTGAGTGTCGTAAGTCCAAAAGAATCATTATCTTTGGCATATTCTTCATTTCCAATTCTAATAAAGGTTTTTTCCAAAAGCCATACAACTGTTGCGAGAATTCTTTCTTTATCTAAATTTTTTTGGTGGAGTTCATAGTCAATTTTACCGCGAATTAAGGGTAAAGATAATCCAAAGTCTACTAATTTTTCAAATTTATTGCTCTGTGTTGCTTTAATCCAGTCTGGATGATAAATGTATTGCTTCCTTTTTCTATCATCAATTCCTGTTGCCTGCAGATACCCGTTCTCACTGGCGCAAATCCAAACATTTTTCCAGGCTGGGGGAATAGCAAGCGCTTCAATCCTACTAGTTACAGCTTTGTCTTTAATTTTTGAGCCCTCTATGTCGTAATAAGTGAAATTTTCATCATTTTTTTGTCTCATCAGTCCTGGTTTACTGTCTGTTATGTAGCGTAGGCCTTCTTTTTTTATCTCTTTTTTAAGGTCATCTTCGTCCATTGGGCTCATAATTTAAGATTACAACAATAATTGCTTGTTAACAACTTTTTCTTTGAGTTTTGGGCGCAAAAAAGGTATAATTAGAAGATAAATTTAGCCTTAAAACTAATGCTTGGCAAACTTAAAAAAGTTCTATTTTTTCCATTGGCTTATTATTTTGCTTTTTTTGCAAAAATAAAGCTTCTTTTGTGGCGTCCAAGAATAGTAGTTATAACTGGTTCAAGCGGTAAGACAAGCCTTTTGCACCTTATTGAAGCAGGAATCGGAGAAAACGCTCGTTATTCTCATCATGCAAACAGCGCGATAGGCATTCCTTTTGATATTTTAGGAATCAGAAGAGAAAGCTTGATGTTCTACGAATGGCCGAAAATAATTTTTTCTCCGTTTGTGCTTATTTTTAAAAAACCCTACAAAGAAAAAATTTATATAGTTGAGGCAGACTGTGATAGACCTGGGGAGGGAAAATTTTTGGCAAATCTACTGCATCCAGAAGCAGTTTTATGGATAACAACAGCTAGGACTCATAGTATGAATTTTGACAAGCTTGTTGAAGACGGCAAATTTAAGACCGTTGAGGAAGCAATTGCATATGAATTTGGATATTTTATAGAAAAAGCAAAAAAGCTGGCAATTATTGACGGAGACTGCGCTCTTATGGAAGAGCAAGTCAAAAGAGGAAATTCAGAAGTTATAAAAGTGTCAAAAAAAGATTTAAAATCCTACAAAATTACAGCTAAATCAACAGAATTTGAAATAAAAGATAAATCATTTAAATTTAATTATTTGCTGCCTGAAGAATTTTTCTATAGTATTTATTTTTCTCTTTGTCTTTTTGATTATCTTCAGATTGAAAAAATAAATTTTTCTAGCTTTTCTCTTCCTCCTGCCAGAAATAGTGTATTTGAAGGAATAAAAAATACTTTGCTTTTGGATAGTACATACAATGCGAATCTTTCATCAATGATTGCAATACTTAATATGTTTGAAAAAATTGATAAAGAAAAGAAATGGGCAGTGGTCGGGGATATGCTGGAGCAGGGATTATCAGAGCAAAATGAACATGAAAGCCTTGCGAGAATTTTGCTTAAAATGAAGCTTGATAGAATAATTTTACTAGGCCCTAGAGTTGAAAAATACACATATCCTATTCTTAAAGAAAAATTGCCAGGCTCTATTGTTTTGGAAAAATTTTTGTCCCCCAAAGATTTGCTGGATTATCTTAAAGAAAATATAACAGGCGGGGAATTTATCCTTTTCAAAGGAGCAAGATTTATGGAGGGCTCAATTGAAGCGCTTCTTGCTTTTAAAAGCGATGCCGCAAAGCTTGCAAGACGAGAAAAAGTTTGGCAGTTAAGACGGAAGAAATGGGGCCTATGAAAAAAATATACATAATTCACGGCTGGAGTTATTCAATAGAAAAATGGGAAGAAATTGTTTCTCTTTTTAAAAAAGAAAATATAAATGCGCAAATTTTGAAAGTTCCTGGACTTATTTATCCTATTAGTAAGCCTTGGACAATTGAAGACTATATCTTATGGCTTAAGAAAGAAATAAAAGAAGAAAAGGCAGTTTTGGTAGGTCATTCAAATGGTGGAAGGATTGCAATGGGGTTTGCGGAAAAGTATCCGGAAAAAGTGGAAAAACTTTTTCTAATAGATTCTGCAGGGGTTTATCACAGTAGCATTCCAATAAAAATAAAAAGAATGGTTTTTGGAAATCTTGCGGAAATTGGAAAGAAATTTACAACATCTAAAACTTTAAGAAAGATTCTTTACAAGCTTGCGCGCACAAATGATTACAATAAAGCAGATTTAGTAATGAAGCAAACGATGGTTAATTTAATGCAGTCTGATAAGAATAAAGATTTTAGTAAAATAAAAATTCCTACATTTATTATTTGGGGACAAAAAGATACAACAACTCCTGTTGAGGATGGA
The DNA here is from genome assembly GCA_964469995.1 of uncultured Gammaproteobacteria bacterium. Classification (GTDB taxonomy): domain Bacteria; phylum Patescibacteriota; class Microgenomatia; order Levybacterales; family UBA12049; genus JACPDD01. Next base: position 2,318 of record CAYYAC010000031.1, on the reverse strand, counting down.
AAGTTTTTAAATTCAAAAATTAAAGACTCAAAAATGTTTTTTATAGAAGATGCAAAACATTCTCCGCAATTTTCTCATCCGCATGAAGTCGTAAAAATAATTTCAAAAAATCTATGAGCATTTTTAATTCACTTGGGTCAAATTACAATTTTGGTTTTGTTTTGAAAAGTATACTTCAAAATGGTAATAAAAATGCCAAAAATAATTTAATTTCTTTGCTTGAAAAAAAATACAGTGGCAAGGCAACGCTTTTATATAAAGGAAGGCAGGCTCTAGAGCTTTGTCTTGAAAGCTCAAATTTGCCAAAAGAAAGTACAGTTGCGATAAACGGTTTTACGTGCGTTGCAGTTTATAACGCAATTGAAGAGGCAGGATTTAGAGTAGAGCTTTTAGAAAATGATAAAGATGATTTGAATTTTTCTGCCAAAATCTTAAAAGATAAATTAAAAAATGGAAGCAAAATTAAAGCAGTAATAGTCCAGAATACTTTAGGATATCCCTGCGAAATGGAAGAAATTTATAAAATTTGCAAAGAGGAAAATTTAATTTTAATTGAAGATCTTGCGCACTGCGTTGGAACAAAGTATGCAAATGGAGAAGAAGCAGGAACTGTTGGAGACTTTGTATGTCTTTCTTTCAGTCAAGATAAAGTAATAGATGCAGTTTCTGGAGGAGCGCTTGTTATAAGAAATAAAAAATATAAATTAGCTCCTTTGATGTTAAATCAGATTCCAGCTTACAGAAAAACATTAGATAGACTTTATCCTATTTCTACTTTCAAGATAAGAAAAACTTACTCAATTGGAATAGGAAAGCTTTTGCATTTTATTCTTAAATTCTCAGGATTTCTTTCAAATGCAAATGTAGGAGGTTTTTATAGAAAATATAATCTTCCAAGCTGGTACTGCGGTCTTGCTCTTTTGGGATTTGAGGATTTAGAAAAAAACATTTTCCACAGAAGAAAGATTGCAAAGATTTATCTGGAAAATATAAATCCAAAATTGTTTGTTAAAACTCCTGCAAAAAATATAGAACTTTCAGTAAATTTAAGATTTCCTATTCTTTTAGAAAATAGAAAAAATCTTATAAATTTTTTAAAAAACCACAGAATTTATGTTTCTGATATTTGGTATAGTAGTGTTTCTGACGATTTAATTACTGCAAAAAATACTGCGGACAAAATTTTAAATCTTCCAACACACATAAATGTTTCAGAAAAAGATGCGCTCTATATTTCAAGTCTTATAAATCAATGGCTAAATTAATCTCAAGGGAAGTAGAAAATAAAAAAGAGTGGGAAGAATTTTTAAGCTTTCATGAAGAGTCTAATTTTTTGCAGTCTTGGGAATGGGGAGAATTTCATACTGCTCTTGGCAAAAAAATTCAAAAAACGGGTTTTTATGATGGAAATAAAATGGTTGGGGTAATGCTTTCTGTTGTTGAGAGCGCAAAAAGAGGAAAGTATTTAACAGTTCCCGCGGGTCCTATTATTGATTGGAAAAATAATTCACATCAAAAATTATTTTTAGAAACAATAAAAGATATAGCCAAAAGCGAAAAATGTGTTTTTGTTAGAGTAAGACCTCAACTTTTGTCGGATGAATTTTCAAAAAAACTTTTTAAAGATTTGGGGTTTGTAAGTGCTCCTTTGCATTTGCATGCAGAACTTACTTCTCAGCTTTCCCTAGATAAAACAGAAGATGAAATTATGTTAAATATGAGAAAAACAACAAGATATGAAGTTAGGAAGGCTATCAAGGAAGGAATAAAAATAGAAACAACAAAAGATCCTTCTTCTATAAAAAAGTTTTATGATTTACAAATTAAAGTGGCAAAAAGTAAAAATTTTGTACCATTTTCATACAAATTTTTATTTGAACAATTTAGAATTTTTGCAAGAAGTGATAAAGTTCTTCTTTTTACAGCAAAAATTGAAAATAAGATTTTAGCTCAGGCATTTATTATTTTTGATGGTGTGGAAGCTGCTTATCACTATGGTGTTACAACAGCAGAGGGCCATAAGTATCCGGGGGCGTATCTAATACAGTGGGAGGGAATATTAGAAGCAAAGAAAAGGGCAATGAAAAGATATAATTTTTGGGGCGTTGCGCCAGAAGTAAATAAAAATCACAGATTTTATTCTCTGTCAGTTTTTAAAAGAGGATTTGGAGGGCAGGAAGTAGAATATCTGCATGCACAGGATTTGGTTATAAATAAGCCCCGCTATATAATAAATTACATGATAGAAATTATAAGAAAGAAAGTAAGGGGGGTCTAATGGATTTACAAAAAATTAAAAATATCTACCATTTTTTTGT
>CAYYAC010000030.1:0-7411 GCA_964469995.1 uncultured Gammaproteobacteria bacterium | reverse complement strand
TCCAATAAAATATATTTTTCATACCTTAATTATATAACGAATCCAATAAAAAACCCCTTCCAAAATGGGTGGGGTTTTTTATTATCTCTTGAAGGATAATATCACGCTTTTTAAGGGCGTGCTCCTTCGAAGGATCTTCAAGAAAATTAAGCAGCTCCAATCCTGTACATTCCTGTACCACAGACTGGGCATTTGCCTTTAAGAGCCGGCTTACCATTTTTCATGGTAACTTTTTCTGCGTTTGGATAGTCTCTCTTAGCTCTGCATTTAACACAATACATTGTTGCCATAGTAATATTCACCCCCTTTCAACGTTCTTAGTATGAAACTAAAGGAACTTTTATTATATGATTTTTTAAGAGTATGAATAATAAAATTTGGAGTCCTAAAATTGCTAGGGTTAGAGATAAAGTCTTTAAAATATCGTGCTTAAGATACAATGTGGTCGTTGATATAGGCTGTTTGTAGGTGCTGGGAATCTCTTTTTTTAAAGGAGAGACAGGGGAGTAGTTATTCAATGAATAAACTTGACGATGCATATCAGCTAGTTTTTTTTGTTCAAGAGTCTTTTTTCTTTTAGCCATGCGTATTAGGCACAGATTACACTATTGACTTGAGCCTGTCAAGGGGGTTAATATATTCATTAACTATGCCCGCTAATTTTCTCACTTTAGGCGTTTTTGTTCTAACAATTTGGGTTTTTATTCTTACTTTTTTTCTTTGGAGACTTTTGGATCATTACAATAAATTAACAAAGGGAGTAAGTCAAAAAAGCATGAAAGATGTGTTGGAGAAACTTTTGAAGGACAGTGATTCTTCAAAAAAGGATATTGAAATGCTTAAGGCATATTGTGATAAGATAGAAAAAGAGGGTAAGTTTCATATTCAGAAAGTTGGTCTTGTTAGATTCAACCCTTTCAAAGATACGGGTGGAGATCAAAGCTTTATATTGTCTTTGGTTAATGCAAATGATACGGGGGTAATTATTTCAGGATTATATTCCCGTTCAGGAACACGCTGGTATGCAAAGAAAGTTGCAGAAGGCAAAGGTACAGAGCATGAACTTTCTGATGAAGAAAAATCAGCCCTGAAAGCAGCGAAAATTTAAAATGGATAAAAAGAAATTATCAATAATAGTATCTTGCATAGCAATTTTTCTTGTATCAACAGGAATATCATATCTTCTCTTTTCAAAATCTGGCGTAGTTTCAAGATTAACATCTCCATTAACACCTGCGGTTAAAATAGTTGGAGATAAAACTGTTTTTGACCAAAACCTACCTAAAACAGAAGAATGCCCATTGAATGGAGTTTTGTATTCAAATCAACAGAAAAAATGGTGGGAGCAGCACGCTCCTTTGGGTGTAATGATAGAAAATCATGAAGACGCAAGACCACAGTCAGGACTTGGTTCCGCAGATGTTATATATGAAGCAGTAGCAGAAGGCGGAATAACAAGATTTTTATCAGTTTTCTATTGTCAGGATGCAGGAGAGATTGGTCCTATTAGATCAGCAAGAACATACTTTTTGGACTTTATTTCCGAATACGGCAATTATCCTCTTTACGCTCATGTAGGAGGAGCAAATACTCCAGGACGGGCAGACGCGCTTTCTCAAATTGATGGATATGGATGGGGAGGATACAATGACATGAATCAATTTTCTATTGGATTTCCAACGTTTTGGAGAGACTATGATAGGTTGGGTCATCCTGCTGATACAGAACATACAATGTACTCTACAACAGACAAACTTTTAGCTCTTGCATCAACAAGAGGAATTACAAATACAGACAGTAAAACAGGAAAACAGTGGGATAGTAATTTTGTTTCATATGCTTTTAAAGACGATGCAGTGCTTGCTAAAAGACCAGTATCTCAGTCTATTCATGTAGAACCATGGGGCAAATATGAACAGTACGCTGTTGATTGGACTTATGATAAAGCAACAAATTTGTATAAAAGAAATAACGGCGGAGTGCCTCACATAGACCGTGATACCAATAAACAATTGACCACAAAAAATATTGTGTTATTATCTATGGTAGAAAACCATGCTAATGATGGATATGAAGATAATGCGCATCTTATATATGGAAATAAGGGAACAGGTAAGGCAAGGATATTTATGGATGGGGTAGAAATATTAGGAACATGGAAGAAGAGCTCAAGAACAGCTAGGACCTTGCTTTTTGACCAAAGCGGAAATCAAGTTAAATTTGACAGAGGAACAATTTGGTTTGAGATCCTGCCCACGGATGCGACAGTTATAGTTAAGTAAGAGTCCCTGGGTAGGGATTACTTGAAAGTGAGGGCAGGATTATGTTTGAAGACTTAATAACATCAAAATCAAGAATAAAACTTCTTCGTGTTTTTTTGGAGAATCCCACTGAGATTTATCATGTAAGAGAGCTGGTTAGAAGAACAGGGGATGAAATTAATGCAGTAAGAAGAGAGTTATTTTTCTTGGAGAAAAAAGGAGTTTTAACTCGAGAGCCAAGAGCAAATAGAGTTTATTACTCTTTTTCAAGAAATTACCCTTTCTATTTTGATTTACTCAAAATCGGCGTGAAATCTGTGGGACTTGGAGAAGGAATACTTAAAAATAGAGCAAAGCTTGGAAAAATAAAATATGCTGCGATTTCAGGAAAATTTGCAAGAAGAATGCCTAAGAACGCAGAAGACATAGATGTTTTGGTTGTTGGAACAGTAGTTTTGCCAGAGCTTGCGCTTTTAATAAGAGAAGAAGAGAAAAGACAGAATTTGGAAATAAATTATACTGTTATGACGGAAGAAGAATTTGATTTTAGAAAAAAGAGAAGAGATCCTTTTATCTTATCCATTCTCCTTGGATCTAAGATAATGATAATAGGAGACGAAGAAAGCATGCTCGCATGAGACAAAAGCCACGATTTATTTTCTGGATTATTATTCTTTTGACTATTATTTCCTTTTGGATAACTTTTCCTGTTGGTCAAGATAAGGTTTTTAAGGCTCTTCATATAAAGAATAATTTATTTTTTAGAGAAGGATTAGATTTGCAGGGCGGTTCAAGTATGACTTTTAGAGCGGATATGAAAAACATATCTTCTGATCAGAAAGATAGCGCATTAAATTCTGCAAAAACTATAATTGAACAAAGAGTTAACCTTTTTGGCGTATCGGAGCCAATTGTAAATACGTCTGTTGTTAATGGAGATTACAGAATTAACCTGGAACTTCCAGGTGTTGATATAAACCAGGCTAAAAATATAGTTGGAACAACAGCAGAGCTTTCTTTTTGGGAACAAATTTTATCTACGCCATCGGGAAAATTAATTACTGCAAGTAATTCTGGAAGTTTAACAAAAACAAACTTAACAGGAAAAGATATTAAAAATACTACAGTAGTTTTTGATTCTAATACGGGAAAACCAGAAGTGCAGCTTAATTTTACAAGTGTTGGGGCGCAAAAATTTGCAGATATTACAGGACGCAACATTGGAAAACCTTTAATTATAGTTTTAGATGATCAAATTTTAAGCCAGCCAGTAGTTAACAGCCAGATTATTGGGGGAAATGCCGTAATTCAAGGAACTTTTACAACGGAACAGGCGCAGGCTTTGAGCACAGAGCTTAACGCTGGAGCTCTTCCTGTACCCCTTGTTCCGCTTGAGCAGCATTCCGTTGGTCCTACTCTTGGGAGATCATCATTGCAGAAAAGTCTTTTTGCAGGGTTGCTAGGTTTTGTGACAATAGTAATTTTTATGGTAGTTTTGTATGGAAGGCTGGGTGTTATTGCAAGCGTTGCTCTTTTTCTTTACACAATTTTTGTGCTTTCTATATTTAAACTTTCAAACCTTACTCCGTATGGAATTACTTTGACACTTTCAGGAATTGCAGGTTTTGTTTTATCTGTTGGAATGGCAGTAGATGCAAATATTCTAATTTTTGAGAGAATGAAAGAAGAAAGACGTCTTGGCAAAAGTCCAGATGCAGTAGTTGAGCTTGGATTTTCAAGAGCTTGGTCATCAATTAGAGATTCAAATAGCTCAACCCTTATAACAAGCGCAATACTTTATGAATTTGGAACAGGAACAATAAGAGGCTTTGCTTTGGTTTTAGCAATTGGAGTTTTGACATCAATGTTTTCTGCGGTTGTTGTAACAAGAACATTTTTGAGGTTTATATATGGACATAATAGGTAAAAAATATTTTTATTTTGCTCTATCTTTTTTAGTTGTAGTTCCAGGGCTTGTGGCGTTTTTGCTTTTTGGACTAAAATTGTCAATAGAATTTACAGGAGGATCAAATCTCGTTATTTCCTATAAAGAGCTTGATAGCGCTAGAATTTCTCAAACTAAGTTTGGTCTTTCATTACATAATGTAAAAGTTATAAGTTCGCAGCAAAGTGGAAATATGTTAACTTTGCATACAACCCCTATCACACAAGAAGAGGACAATAAATTCATAGCAGAGCTAGCTAAGATAGATGGTAAGCAGGAAGAGTTTTCAACAATTGGACCAACAATAGGAACAGAAATAACCCAGAATGCGTTGAAGGCTATAGTGTTTGCGTCTGCATTAATTATACTTTATATAACGTGGGCATTTAGGAGTGTTCCAAAGCCGGAAAGCAGTTTTCGTTTTGGAGTGTGTGCAATTGCCGCTTTAATTCACGATGTTTTGGTTGTAGTTGGTATTTTTGCGATTCTTGGGCATTTTTTCAATGTTGAAGTTGATTCAATGTTTGTTACAGCACTTCTAACAATTATTGGATTTTCTGTTCACGATACAATTGTTGTTTTTGACAGAATCAGAGAAAACTTAAGAAGGTTTCCGGGAATGCCTTTTGAAAAAATTGTTAACGAATCAATTCTTCAGACTTTTGACCGTTCTTTAAATACTTCATTAACAGTTTTATTAGTTCTTGTTGCAATGCTTATATTTGGTGGAGAATCAGTTAGGTGGTTTGTAGTAGCGCTTCTTGTTGGGGTTGTTTCTGGAACATATTCATCAATCTTTAACGCTGCCCCACTTCTAGTTCTCTGGCAAGAAATAAACGGCAAAAGAAAGAAAAATTAGGAGAGTTTGGCTTTAACTAGGGTTGAAACTATTGTTCCGTCGGCTTTTCCTTTTACTTTTGGCATTAAAGCTCCCATGACTTTTCCAATATCGGCAATTGTTGTTGCTCCGGTCCGGGCAACTGCTTCATCCACCAGTTTCGATATTTCCTCCTCAGACATTTGTTCAGGCAAATAAACTGATAGAAGCTCAAGCTCTGATTTTTCTTTATCTGCTAAATCTGCTCTGCCTGCCGCAGTATATTGTTCAATAGAATCGCGTCTTTGCTTAACCTGGGCTTGGATAACAGACATTACGTCTTCATCTGTCGCAATATATCCAGCTCCGCCTTTGTTTGTTTCATAATAATTTATTGCAGAAAGCAAAAGTCGCAATACTGAAGTTTTGTCGGAGTCTTTTGCAAGCATGCTTTGCTTAAGCTGCTCTTGGAGTTTGTCTTTCATTGACTATATCTTAGCAAATTTTTGCAAAATTGTAATCTTATCTGTTTTTTCCCATGGAAACTGACTGCGTCCAAAATGACCATATGTTGAAGTTTCTCTATAGATTGGGCGTTTAAGATTTAATGTTTTAATAATTCCTGCAGGTGACATGTCAAAAGTTTTTCTGATAGCATTTTCTATTTTTTCATCATCAACTTTTCCTGTTCCAAAAGTTTCAACATGAATTGAAATGGGCTCTGGATATCCAATAGCATATGCAAGCTGAACTTCACATTTGTCGGCGAGTTTTGCAGCTACTACATTTTTTGCAATGTAGCGTGCCATGTACGCACCGCTTCTGTCTTGTTTGTTTGGAACCTTACCTGAGAATGCTCCTCCTCCATGACGTGCCATTCCCCCATAAGTATCAACAATAATTTTCCTGCCGGTGACGCCAGTATCTCCCTGAGGACCTCCTGTTACAAACTTTCCAGTTTCATTTATATAAATTTTTGCATGTTTGCTAAGAAGTTTTCCGCAAATTGGATTTACCACATGTTTTATAATATCTGCGCGTAATTTTTTGTAAGCAACATTGTCATCGTGCTGAGCCGCAATAACTACAGTTTCAATTCCAACTGGTTTGTCATCAAGGTATTCAACAGTTACCTGGGTTTTTCCATCAGGTCTTAGATAGGGGATTATTTTTTTCTTTCTTACTTCTGCAAGTCTTTTGGACATTTTATGTGCCAAGGTTATAGGAAGAGGCATAAGCTCAGGTGTTTCTGTGCAAGCAAAGCCAACCATCATTCCTTGGTCTCCCGCTCCCTGTTTTTTGTGAAGTGCTTTTTTAGGATTTTCTCCTTGTGCAATATCAGAGCTTTGTTCATGAATTACGTTTACAACAGAGCAGCTTTTATAATCAATTCCATAGTCAGCATTTGTGTATCCAATATCTTTTAAAACATCGCGTACAATTTTTTGAACATCAACGTAAGTTTTGGTTGTAATTTCTCCGCCAACAACTACTAGTCCGGTCGTGGTAAATACTTCGCAGCAGCATGCTCCATTTGGATCGTCTTTTAAAACTGCATCCAAAACTGTGTCTGCTATTTGGTCGCAAATTTTATCGGGGTGTCCTTCTGTTACGGATTCAGATGTAAAAAACTTTCTCATTATATTTGGCTAGTATAAGAGGGTATGCGGATGTTTGTCAAGATATATTTAGCTCTTTGACGCGCTCTTCCAAAAATTTTTTATTGTTCTTTCCTAAATCTTCATCAACTTCTTCAAAAAGTTTCTGTAAAAGTTCTCCAACAATTTTCCCAGGTTCTATATTTAAGATTTTCATAATATCATTTCCGTCAATTGCTAAATCATTAATGGAAAATGGAGCAGGTTTTAGTTGTTCTTCTATTCTTTTTTTAAAAAGTTTTAGTCTCCAGCTTTCCGCAGTCTGGGTTCCTCCCCCAAGTCTGTCCCCAACACGCAAATCCATCATATCTTTCACATTTTCAACTCCAACTTTTCTTATAAACCGTCTAATAGCTGAATCTGTCTGATTTTCATTGACAGAAAACATATGCCAGCGGATAAGCATATAAATTCTTTCCCTTTCTTTTTTAGAAAATTTTAATCTGTCGCATATATCTCTGGCAATTTTTGCTCCAACAATTTCATGATTATGGAATATTACAAACCCTTCTGCGTCTTTTGCTGCAACTTTTGGTTTTCCAACATCATGAAGAAGTGCTGCAAATCTCACAATCGGGTCATCGGATGTGGTAAATTTTAAAGATAAAACATTATGCGTGAAAACATCTGTTGTATGGTGTCTTCCCGGACGAACTTGCGAAACGTTAATTCCTTCTGTTAATTCTGGAAGTATATTTTCTAAAATCTTTGAATCATTCAAAAGCATTAT
>CAYYAC010000029.1:5174-7453 GCA_964469995.1 uncultured Gammaproteobacteria bacterium | reverse complement strand
TTAGAAAGCACCATTATTCTCTCTACCTTAAGATTTTTAATTTTCTTATAAACCTCCCGCAAGGTTACGTCATCGCTTTTCATCAAAGGCAAAAGCAAGGGCTGATTTTGCGAGGTTGTACCGCTGCTGAGACTAAAAGAGACTATTTGATTTTTTGGAATATATAACCGGTCAAAAGGATCCGTCCCAACGATATCTTCTCTTGTCAGAAATGGTAAATTTTCAAAATCTTTTTTTTCTATTTTAGCTAGGTCTATTTTTAACCGCTTGTACTTTTTTCTATAAAAAGATGAATAACTGCTTTCCCAAACATCTACAAGCGCTTTGTTAACTCTATTAAAATCTGCTGTTGAAATCATCTGATAGAGAATATCAAAGTACCATTTAGTAGTCAATAACCACTAAAAATTAAGAATCATAAATCGCCGATTTTTTCTTCTTGACATTATACTTTTAGATTGCTAAATTGGTTTAATGGAGACAAAAAAAGAATTCATTTCCTATCTTGAAAATCTATCTCTTTTTATAATAGGAATAACTCTCCTAGCGCTTCCCCTTACAATTACAACTCTCACAACAGATGCATTCTCTCTTCCAAAACAAATTTTAATTGGAGTAGCAGTAATTGCAACAACTATAATTTTTGGAATAAAGATTCTAAGCGAGAAAAAAGTAGTACTAAGAAGAACGCCTTTTGACTTACCTATTATACTATTAATAGTATCTTTCTTTATCTCAAGCTTATTTGCTGTAAATAGAGCTGACTCATTAACCGCCTTTGTCCCATTCTTATTATCTACTTTTTTATATTTTGTTATAGTTAATAATAGTAAAGAACGGTCTTCCGTTACCTTTCTTTCATCTTCATTTGTAACAGGCGCTTTTATTGTTGCTGTAATATCTGTTCTTTCTTTCTTTAAAATTTACCCTCTTCCCTTTTCTTTTACACATGCGCAAACATTTACAACTTTGGGTTCCGGACTTGAACAAGCAATATATTTAACCGTTGCTTTGTTTTTTGCGGGCTCAGTTGCTATGCCTCTTTTCAAAAAACTAACATCTGGAAAAGTATCTCCTTTTGAAAAAGAAAAAATAGAAATTTTGGACGGTGCATTTTTGCTGGCAACTATTATTATACTTGCAGGCATAATCGTAAGCGTATATTCACTTATAAAACTACAAAATCCAATAATTTTGCCTTTTGAAACAGGATTCCAAACAGCCTTTGCAGAAATATCGCAAGATACAGGAAGAGTAGCTCAGGGATTTGCGCTGGGAAGCGGGTATGGAACATACGGAACAGACTTTTCAAGATTTAAATCAGTTGTATTTAATCAAAATGCCAATCTTTGGTCACTATCTTTCATACGCTCTTCTAGCTGGATTTTGGAGATATTAGCTACAACAGGAGTGCTTGGACTTGGAGCCATGATTTTTCTCCTTTACAAAATGTTCAAGGAAAAAGCATATACTGCTTCTATTTTTATAATAGTTCTTGCTTCCCTATTATTGCCTCTAGGAATTGCAACTCAGATACTTATTTTTATACTTTTGGGATTATATGCAGCAAAACAAGGAACACTGGAAAGAGCACAACATAAATATTTTGACGTAGAGCTTCATTTTGTAGCCTTAAGAAAAGGCTTCTTCTCTCTTTCAGCAAGTTCTTCAAATGATTCAAGAGACGAAAAGCTACTTCCATTTTTATTCTTTACTATTCTTGCAATTATTATTGCAGTAATAGGGTTTTTCTCAGTAGGATATATTGTTTCAGATTTAACATTCCAAAAATCACTTGTTGCAGCATCTAAGAATAACGGATCTCAGACATACACTTTGCAGGGACAAGCTATAGGCAATTTTGCATACCGCGATGCTTATTACAGAATTTTCTCCCAAACAAACCTAAGCTTAGCTAACTCACTTGCTCTTCAGGTTCCAAAGGGGGCTTCTCCATCTGCGCAAACTCAGCAAACAATCTTAACCTTAACACAGCAATCAATAAATGCAGCGCGCCAAGCAACAATCGTTGCTCCTCAGACAGCGGCAAACTGGAGCAACCTATCTGGAATATATAGAAGCTTGATAGGATTTGGTCAAAATGCAGACCAATTTGCTATTGCATCACAACAGCAGGCAGCGACTTTGGATCCAAACAATCCAAATGAATTTATAAATCTTGGAGGAATATATTATCAATTAGCACAATGGGACAATGCACAGGTACAATTCCAAACCGCTGTAAGCTTAAAGCCTGACCTTGCAAATTCATACTACAA
>CAYYAC010000029.1:2274-5074 GCA_964469995.1 uncultured Gammaproteobacteria bacterium | reverse complement strand
TACAATTCCAAACCGCTGTAAGCTTAAAGCCTGACCTTGCAAATTCATACTACAACTTAGGACATACGTATGAACAAAAGGGAGATTTAAAAAACGCAATGACGCAATATCAGGCTGTAAAAAGCTTGGTTGCAAATGACAAAACAAATTTGGCTGTAATAGAAGGAGAAATTGCTGCTCTTCAGCAAAAAATAGATTCTGGAGCAGGAACAACCCCAGCAAGCAGTACGCCTACAACGCAATTACCAGCACAAAATCCTCCAGTTACAATTCCTTCCCCACCCGCAACCTCCAGCGCTAAATAATCTCCTAATTAAACTGCTCATTGAATAACTATTTAGAGGGGGCCATACTAAATTAGAAGGAGGTGATATTTATGAGCTTGAACTTGACTAATTTGGATCCTTTTGTTTCTCTAGTTTTCGGAATACTAATTCTTGCCTTTCCCCGTTTCCTAAATTACTTTATCGCAGGATATCTGATTATTATCGGACTCCTGGGACTAGGCATACTTAGATAGAAACTACTATGTGGACCTGAGGGGAATTGAACCCCTTTCTACTCCATGCCATGGAGTTATTCTACCGGTGAACTACAGGCCCTAAACTTTATCGAACGCTGTGGACTTACCGAGAATCGAACTCGGATCTGGGCAATGCGAATGCCCTGTTCTACCATTGAACCACAAGCCCGATTACCTATTTTACCAAAACCTACTGAAGATATGGAAGCGGATTTTGAAGCACACCATCTTTCATAATTTCAAAATGAATATGAGGCCCAGTAGTTCTTCCTGTCATACCAATCCATCCAACCACAGTCTTTCCCGCTACTACAGACTGCCCTACAGATACATTAACCGCAGACATGTGAGCATAATGAGATTCATATCCGTCTCCGCTTGATATATAAACGTTATTTCCATATCCTCCATCATAGGTTCCAGTATGAACAATATTGACTGTTCCGTTTTGAGCTGCAACTATTGGTGAGCCATAAGGAGCTGCAATATCAAGCGCTTCGTGATACCAGGAAGCAAACTGAGTAACAAGACCATTTATAGGCCACGTAAAACCTGCAGAAGAAATACTTACAGGTCCTGTTGCAATAAACTGCTGACGTCTTATAAATGGCTGCTCCGAAGGCTTTATTCCGTCAGGAACTACAAGAATTTGTCCTGTAACTAAAGAAAAGGTTTCAGGATTTGCGAATTCATTGAAGGGAAAATCAACTATTTTCTGGGCATCTGTATCATATTTTTTAGCTATAGAATAAACTGTATCTCCGCTTGATACTTTGTGCGCAATACCCGAAACAGGCAAAATGTCCAAAGCATCTCCCACGGAGATATCATCATTGCTTAAATTATTTTCCCATCTTATGGTATCAGCAGAAATACCAAACTTTTGGGCAATTGTAGAAATAGTATCACCCCTGGCAACTGTATAAGAAATTACTTTATCGCGGGGTTTTTGAGAAATATCAGTCTGAAAAACATTGTCTCCGACAATTATGCTCTGGTTGGTAGCAGGAGAATCTATATTTTTAGACTGAGCATTTGAGGAAAAAATAGGATATGTACTTGCAAGAAAAGGCGCAGAAGCAACTCCAATAACTAAAACTCCAATAACCGCCAAATGTAAAAAAGGACGATTATATCTGCCTCTTTTTACCATAAAAAGCTTAACTAAAACGTTTTTATTGCTTTCAAAAATTGAAGAATATATCACTATCTTTTTTCTAAGATAAAGGGCAAAAAAGGATAAAAATAAGGAAAATTCGGAAGATATTAGCTTCAAAAAGCGCATAATGTTAGCAGTGCGTCTTTGCATGGTTTTAAGAGGTTAACAAAATCGGAAAGATATGTCAAACCTTATGACTTACCAAGAGATTCAAAAAACTCTTCATTTGTTTCTGTTTTCGAAATACGTTCAATCATGATAGAAGTTCTCTCATCTGGGTTTAACATATCAAGCATGCGTCTTACAGTTATTACCTTCTTAAGCTCATCTTCAGAAAGAAGAAGTTCTTCCTGACGTGTACCTGAACGTTCTATATTAATTGCTGGGAATACTCTTTTTTCAGCAAGTTTGCGGTCTAAATGGAGCTCCATGTTTCCAGTTCCTTTAAATTCTTCATAAATCAAATCGTCCATTCTACTTCCTGTTTCAACCAAAGCTGTACCTATAATAGTTAAAGAACCGCCTTCTTGGCAGCTTCTTGCTGCTCCAAAGAACTTTTTTGCAGGCCAAAGTGCAGCTGGATCAAATCCACCAGACAAAGTACGTCCCGATGGAGCTACAGCCAAGTTATAGGCACGTGCGAGTCTTGTAATTGAATCAAGGAGAATGACTACGTCTATTCCCTGCTCTACAAGCCTCTTAGCTCTATCTAGGGCTATTTCTGCTACTCTTGTCTGAGCCTCTGGTGGTTCATCAAAGTTTGAAGAAACAACATCTCCCTTAACAGACTGGCCAATATCCGTAACTTCCTCTGGTCTTTCTCCGATTAAAGCTGCAATAAGATGTGCTTTTGGAAAATTCTGAGCAACAGCAGCTGCCAATTCCTTAAGGATTGTTGTTTTTCCAGCCTTAGGAGGTGAAACAACCATTCCTCTTTGCCCAAAACCAATAGGAGCAAAAAGGTCAATTATACGTGTAGAAATTGGTGTTTTACCTGTTGTCAAAACAATCTGCTTCTTAGGATAGATAGCAGTCAGGTCATCAAAATATGGTCTATTTATAGAAGCGTCTGCTTCCATACCGTTAACTTTTTCAACTTTTAAAAGTCCAAAATAACG
>CAYYAC010000029.1:0-2174 GCA_964469995.1 uncultured Gammaproteobacteria bacterium | reverse complement strand
TTTCCTCTTTTGGCTCCTCTACTGTCTCTTTTGCAGGCAAAGAAGAACCTGTTTCAGGCTCATCGCTTGCTGGCGAACTGGCTTTTGGCTCCGTTCCAACAATCTCATCGGCAGATAATATTTTTTTCTTATATGGCATAAACTACGGCAAATATTCTTAAATGATTCTTGAATTCTGCGGGAAAATCTTTTAGTGAAGAGAACTTCTAAAAGCAATATCATTACACCACACAAAGAGCATATTGTCAATACCCTCTTTCTTACCCATCTCTTACAAGTTATACAGTTTTAACTTACCAAAGGGCAATACAATGTGTCTATTGACATATCCTATAATAATGTGCTATTATCTGCCAATCGAATAAGCCTAAGGCTAATTCTATGAAAAAACTATTATTATCATTAACACTCGCAACACTTCTCTCACTAACTGTGAGCGGAGTTTCTTTGGCTAGCGGAAATTGTCAGCCTATTTATGGAGGAGGACAAACATGTTCTTCTACTAATATCTCAATAAATAAAACTGTTCAGAATCCACAAACAGGACAGTTTGTTGATAATCTTTCTATAAACGACCCTAGATTTTTTGCAAATCAAAACACAACTTTTAACCTTACTGTTACTAATACAGGAAGTTCAAATATAGATAGAGCTATTGTAAAAGATATTTTGCCACAATACGTAACTTTTGTTTCAGGACCTGGAAGCTTTGACCAAAACAGCAAAGTATTATCTTTTGATATTAATAACCTTCCAAGCGGACAATCAAGAACATTTACAGTTGTAGCAAAAATTGTAGCTGACAGCTCTATTTCTCAAAACAGTGGAATAGTTTGTGTTACAAACCAATCTTCAGCTCAAATAGTCTCAAATGGTTCATTAAGCCAAGATAATTCTCAGTTCTGTATTCAAAAAGGAGCTATTCCAACGACAAAAGGCGGACTTCCAGTTGTTGCAGCACCTGCTATGACTACAACACCTCCTACAGGACCTGAAATGCTTCCTTTAATTGGACTTTTCCCTACTGGAGTATTCGGATTCTTGCTCAGAAAAAAAGCTTCTAAGTAAGCCTAGACAATCTCCTTTGTATACCTTTCGGAAGATACTTTAAGCACTTTCTCTCTATTTTGTGTGACGCTTGCAGGCAGAGGCAGTGTGTAGCATAGAAACGGTGGCTGGGTCATTCCGGCTATAGATAGCTTGAGTATAGCCTGATAGTTGCCTAGAGCCAGTAAATCCTCCTCCTTGAACCTTTCTCCAAACTCACGGCTCATGTACCTTGCGTCATCTGCGCCTATTAGAAAGGACATCATTGTGCCTGCGTTTCCAAAAATAGCAGCTCTTACGTCCTCTGGAACCTGGGCTGTGTACTGATTTGCTAAAATCAAATTAAGCCTATATTTTCTAGCTTCAGATAAAATTTTAATAAATGACGTTGTTGCAAAATTTTGGAACTCATCAACGTATAGATAAAAGTCTTTTCTGTCTTCTTCTGCCATTCCTACTCTATTCATGGCAGCAAGCTGAATTTTAGTAATAATCATAGCTCCCAAAAGTGCTGCGTTGTCTTCTCCAAGATATCCCTGAGAAAGATTAAGTACCAAGATTTTTCCCTCATTCATAACTTTTTCAATATCTACAGTTGACTTTGAATGTCCTATAATATTCCTAATTCTTTCAGATGAAGTGAACTGCCCTACCTTATTAAGAATAGATGAAATACTTTCTGCCCTTAACCTTTCTGTCATATTTTCAAACTCATTAACCCAATAGCTTTTTAAAGTTGGCTCTTTTATTGTGTCTATAACCTTTGCTCGAAAAGTTGCATTAGTCAAAACTTCAGGAACCATAAGAAGGGTTGCGTCTGGCATTTCCATTACAGAAATAATTGCATTCCTTAAATGATATTCAAGTCTTGGCCCCCATGAAGTTCCGTAAAGTTTCTTAAAAATAGCCACAATTCCAGAAGCTACAAGCTCTTTTTGACCTTCATTTTGAACTTCCAGAGGATTTATAACAAAACTTCTTTTGGAATCTGCCGGGTCAAGATATATAAAATCATTTACTCTATATGATGGAATGTAATCCAAAAGATGATTAGATAAGTCTCCATGCGGATCAATAATACAAAATCCCCGCTTTTTTCTCATATCATCAATTGCCAAATTTGCAAT
>CAYYAC010000028.1:0-7685 GCA_964469995.1 uncultured Gammaproteobacteria bacterium | reverse complement strand
TGAGCAGGGTTTTTTCCTCCAAACTCTTCAACTACCAAAACTGTATCTTCCCCTGTTAATATTCCTGTTTTTACAGCAAACCCGACATCCTGATAATTTGGAGACAGCTCATTGTCTCTATGCTCCGGACTTGCCATCCAGGCATCAACAGTATCTTGAGCAGTAGTAAAACCTTTAGCAAGATTTTCCCCAGCATAAACATAGTCATATCCCGCATTTTTAATAAAAACCCATGGAGTAGTTCCCGTTGGAGAAACATGAGCCCAGTAATTTTTTGTAAACATATCTTGCGCTTTTTCTTGAGCAGCAGTATTCAAAGCAGTATTCATAACAAGAGGAGAAAGATTATTCTGCTGTCTTTTCTCATTAGTTGCGCTCAAGAGCTGCTCTAAAGTCATATTTGTTGAAATACCTAAAACCTGCGGAAAATTCTTTTTGACCTGGGGAAGAATAATACTACCTGCTAAAAGAACCAATATAAAAAGCGCAAGTATATCGTGGTGTAATATCCTAGACCTATAATTATTTGAATGACGAGGCAAGAAAAGATGTGAAAAAAACTTCATACACCAACTATATCATGTGTATGAGCCTTCGGCAAAATCTCCAACTTTTTTTCCGTTAACAGGAATTTTAAGAAAAAAAGATAAAGCATTTGCAATAGAAACTCCAACTCTAATTCCCGTAAATGAACCAGGTCCAGTGTTAACTTTTATTTCATCTAAATCTTTTAAAGTAAGCTTATTTTCAATTAGAATTTCATTTATCAAAGGCAGAGATTGCTGAGGCTTATGAATATCAAGCTCTCTTTTTTTTATTATTTCATTTTCATTAACTACCAAACTTATAACTGTTTCCTTGTTGTTTGTTGTATCTATTTTTAAAATGTTCATATTTTTATATTAACAGCCCCTTCTCTTATTATATTCCAAGGATTTACGCTGCAGTCTATGACGGTTGATGCTATCTTTTCATCATTTGTTTTACCTGAAACAACAAAATCTACCAAAGAGACTAGTTCCTCATCTAAGTCTTTGAAATCATAGCCTGTTTTTTCACCATGAAAATTTGCAGATGGACCTAATATTGGCACCCCGACTTTTTTAATTATTGAAAGTATGGTTTCATTTTTCGGCATTCTAATTCCAATCGTATTTCCTCCGCCCCTAACAAGTCCTGGAACTTTTTCTATTTGCGCGGGCAAAATTATAGTAAGTGCCCCTGGCCAATATTTTTCTATCAATTTTTCTTCAACATCTAATGGGATATCCAAGACATAGTCTTTTGCCATTTGGACTGAAGAGACAAGAACAGGAGTTGCCTGCTTATGAGGACGGCGTCTTATCTTAAACAATCTTTCCACCGCCATCCTGTCATCAATTCTGCAGCCTATTCCAAATGCTGTATCTGTAGGGAAAATTATAATCCCTCCATTATTTAAAACATTAGCTGCTTTATCTATTTCCATATAATTTGTCTTTCATCATCATCTATATTTTCAAAATAAATATCTGTTCTCTGTTTTGGAATTTTATCTCCAAGCTTTTCTGCCCATTCAATAGCAACTATAGAATTTTTGTCGTTTAAAATTTCTTCTAAGCCTAGTCCTTGGATATCTTTTTCATTCTCAACACGATACAAATCTATGTGGTAAAAATTTCCATTTTCAATTTCATATTTACGTACTATTATAAATGTTGGAGAAATAATTCTTCTTTTTATACCAAGACCGGCAGCTATTCCTTGCACAAAAGTTGTTTTTCCAGCTCCCAAATTTCCATACAGACAGACAATAGAACCTTTACTTAAACTTTTGCCAAAATCCTCTCCAATTTTTTGTGTTTCTTCAAAACTATTTGATATTTTTGATTTCATTTCCTCTCCTTCTTCTTAGAAAAATGAGTATACCACAGGCACTAATAAAAATAGCACCAATAGTTGTTATTATAACCTGTAAAAAATTATTTTGCCCTAAAACTTGAGACTTTTTTGGAATCTCTATTTTTTTAAGAATTGGAGTAAGTTCTTCTTCTATTATTTCTGCGCTACGTGTGCTGTCTCCTAAAACAGCAGATGATGATGCTTCAATATCAACGGGAATTAAAGTAGGAGTTGGAGTTTTTGTAGGAATCGGTGTTGACGTAGATATAGGAACTGAAGTTTGAGTAGGCGTAGGTGTTGGACCCGTAACGGAAATTGTTGACTCCTGAGACCAAACGGAAGGAGAACTACAGCTTGGCGTATAACGGCCAATTTTAAATTGATATTCCCCAGGCCCCGAATAAAAAGAGCTGTCCTTGTCTGGTTTAAATTTTAATTTTCCGCTCCATGTCCCATCTGGTGTTAAGTCTGTTTGAGACACTTTAAAAAATGTTGTACAGTTTCCGCCAGGGGCATTACTCCAATTTCCGCTTACGTCTTGAGTGTAACCAAAATAACTGCTTCCGCTTGGATAAAAAACTCCACGCAAATATGAATCTCCGCAGCCAACACAGGAAAAGTTAACATCCACTTGAAATTCCTGCGCTTGGTCAATGGTTAAAGGAAGATTGCTTACAGATATCTGCGCCGCTGCAAAAATGTAGCCGGGAAAAAACAGAAAAAATAAAAAAGAAAAAAAGAAAGCTAATGCTTTCATTTAAAATTTTTACATCGATACTGTACTTACCTCATAAATACTTGATATTGAATAATGAGATGTGAACGGTATGTCTTTACCGTTTTCAGTATAAGGATCATTCATTACATAATTACCCCCAGAGCCACTTTTGATAACGACAAAATGTGTCCCAGTAGGAACTACCATACCTACAATAACTGGCCCACCTGATAAATCGCTATCTATGAGATCATTAATTCTACTATCTGGCCAACTACTACCAGCAGTGCTAGTTGGATGTCTCGTTATAGAAACACCTTTTACGTTAATTGAATAGGCCAGAAGAGCAGTCCCAACTTGAAAATTTTGAGAAGAAGAAGTAGCGATATCTGCGGGAGAAATGTCTTTATGACCCATATGACTTGCAACCATAGCAACCGAAGTAAGAGTACATCCGACACTCAATACACTACAAGCACCATTACATCCACTACTTTGTCCATTTATCAAGACACTCGCCCAAGAACTGTCTCTTTGATTATAATAACAACCCCAATCATCACATTTAGTCTGACCACTAAGAACTCCTGCCCCCGACGTAAAACCAGCAAGAGCTGCTAACTGCGCTTTTGCCTGAGTAAGCAAAGATTCATAAACAGATTGGCTTCCCTGAGTTTGAGCAAGAAGAACCTTTTTAGCTTGTTTTTGTTCATCGAGTTGTACATTATAAGCCTCTTGTTGTTTCTTTAAAGCTTCTATCTGTGCCTTCTTGTCTTCCAGGATATTTTTTTGATTTGAATAATCATTCTTTGCAGCAGTTGTTTCAACAATTAACTTTCTATCATGTTCTTGCGCAATTTTTAAATAATTAAGTCTTGTTAAAAAATTACTAGCGTCATTTGAGGAAAGCAAAATCTGTACAGGCTGTATAGTTCCCACTTCATACGTACTTCTAATTCTATTTATTAAAACCTGAGAAATATTTACCAAAGTTTCCTGCAATCCATCTATTTTTTTATTCGCTGTATCAATGTCTAAAGATAAATCTAAAATTTGTTTTGCATTCGCAGCAATTCTGGCTTCCGTCAAATTAATCTGGTTATCCATTACGGCAATTTGAGAAGAAAGTGTATTTGCCTGACCTCGCAAATCATTTACTTTTCTTGCATAACAATTTACTTTATCTTGTACAGATAGATTTGCGCAATCATCAGAGGTTTGAGCGTAGACAAAAGTTTTAGATAGAAATGTTAATCCTAACAGAAGTAGAAATGTAAAAATTATTTTTTTGCGAATACTTATCATACATATTATTTAAGATAGCGTAATACTGCAAAATAGCTTGAAATAAATCCAAGAACTATTGCCAAAATAAATTCTATTCCTAAAAGCTCCAAGAAAAATACAAATGGAATTGGAAAAATTGGTATTCCCCTAAGAAAAGCAGAAAGAGCAGGTGTCATATAAACTAATGCGCTGCTTGCAACAAGCCATGCAATAAATGCTCCAACAACTGCATAGAACATTCCTTCAATTAAAAATGGCCATCTTACATACCAACCTGATGCTCCGATAAGCCTCATTATTTCTATATCATCACGTTTTTGGGAAATTTTTATACCTATTATTGTCAAGATTATAAATACAGAAACCAAAGATAAAACTATAATAAGACCAAGACCTATGGATCTTGCAGCAGATGTCCAACTTATTAAAGTTGAAACAATATCTTTCTGAAAAACAACCTCCTGAACAACAGATGATTTCTTAAGCATATCTGAAATTCCCGACATATCACTTATGTTAATAGTTGATATTTCTAAAGAAGCTGGAAGAATATCCGCTGTTACCAAATCCAAAAGCAATGGATCATTTTTGTTTTGTTCTCTGTAAAGCTTTAGGGCCTCATCTTTTGAAACATACTTGATACTTGCAACTTTTCCTGTTGCATTTAATTCATCTTCTAGCGCATTGATATTTTCCTGTTTTGCTTCATCTTTGAAAAATGCAGTAACCTGAGGTTTTCCCTCAAAAAAAGTTATTACCCTTGAAGAACCAACTATTAGAAATGTAAAGAAAGATACAACAAGAAAAGTAAGCATCATAACCAAAATTGCAGCTAATGCTTGATACGGAGAACGTCTTATGTTGTGCCATGCGCTGCTAAAAAATTTCATTTCTTTTCCTCTTCTTTCTTTTCTTCTTTTTTGTGCTTTTCGTCTTTTACCATATGTCCTTTTTCAAGACCTATTGTTCTTTTTCCAAGTTTTTTTACAATATCGGTATCATGTGTTGCCATAATAATTGTAGTACCTTTTTCATTAATTGTGGTCAGAAGTTTTATGATTTCCCAGGAAGTTGCATCGTCTAAATTTCCTGTGGGTTCATCTGCCAAGAGAATATCAGGGGATAAAATCAAAGCTCTTGCAATAGCTGCTCTTTGAAGCTCTCCTCCTGAAAGCTGAACAGGAAATTTATCTTTATGATCAAAAATTCCAACGCTTGTAAGAACTTCTTCAACTCTTTTTTTTGCTTCTTCAGGTTTTATTCCTATAACTTCCAAAGGAAGAGCAACATTTTCAAATATAGTTCTGTCTGTCAAAAGTTTTAAATCTTGAAATACAACTCCTACCTTTTTACGCAAGTGAGGTATGTGCTGTTTTGGAAGATTAATAATATCCCATTCATCTATTGTGATATTGCCTTCGCTTGGGAGCATTTCGCGGATTAAAAGTCTGAAAATTGTTGTTTTTCCGCTTCCAGTTGGACCAATAAGAAAAACAAACTCTCCTTTTTCAACAGAAAGATTTATATCTGAAAGCGCGACAGAACCAAGACCGAATTTTTTTGAGACTTTTTCAAGTTTTATCATGAGAACCTTACAAGACTTCTACTTTTCCAACTTCCATGAGCCAGCCTGCGTGTTGGGCTTGTTGAGTTTGACCCCAAACTTTAATTTTCTTACCTATGAATTTTGATAAATCTACGGTTCCAGAAGTCATGTAAACATTTTGACTGTCTCCTCCTGGACGTACCAAATGGAATTGCCCTTCATCTTCTATGCCACCTTCCGCAACAGTTCCTTCTGCAGTATCACTAAATGTTTTAGTATCATCTGAACCAAACGTTGCACCTTTTGTAATAGACGCAGAATTTGAAGAATTACTTCCCGTTGTAGCAACTGGACCATTATTTGATGTATTTTTAGAAAGCATATATCCGCTTCCAACACCTAATAAGATAATTGCAATAAAAATAATCAAAAGCTGTGGTGTAAAAAATGAGGATTTAACGCTATCAAAGCTATGTACTAAATCTGTGTCTGGAGTGTTTTCAATCTTTTCTTCCATATTAAAAATAGGCAAATACTACACTAACAGTAAAACATATTTTGAAGCTTTTAGCAACCCTAAAGACTGCGGAGCTCGGAATCTATAAACCCATCTATATCTCCGTCTAAAACTGCCTCTGTATTTGAAGTTTCAAAGCCTGTTCTCAAATCCTTAACCATTCTATAGGGGTGCAAAACATAAGAGCGGATTTGGTTTCCCCAGCCAGGAGTCTTATATCCGCCTTTCATTGCTGCCTCTTCTTTTCTACGCTCTTCATCTTTAATTACCCAAAGCTTTGCCTTCAAAATTTTAAGTGCGTACTCTCTGTTTTGCGCTTGATAGCGTTGTGTTTGTGCAGTTACAACAATACCTGACGGCTTGTGTTTTAGACGCACCGCGGTTGAAACTTTATTAACATTTTGCCCGCCATGACCTCCGCTTCTATAGAAATCCCATTCTAAGTCATCATCTTTAATATCTGTGTTTTCATCTTCTCCAACCTCTGGAATAACTTCTACCATAGCAAAGGAGGTTTGGCGTAAATTATTAGCATTGAAAGGAGATAAGCGCACCAAACGGTGAACCCCTGCTTCTCCTTTTAAAAGTCCGTAAGCGTACTGCCCATTAACTGCAATTGTTGTGCTTTTTATCCCGGCTTCTTCCCCTGGCGTTTCATCTAAAACTTCTGCATTCCAGCCTTTTCTTTCAAAGAAGCGTTGGTACATACGAAGAAGCATAGAAGCCCAATCCATTGCTTCAACTCCGCCTTGTCCTGAATGAATAGATAAAATTGCAGCTGACTTATCATAGGGACCTGAAAGGTATAATAGAATTTCAAGTTCGTCGATTAATTTTCCTGCTTCTTCTTGTTTTCCGCTTGCCAATAATTCTGAGAGCTTAGCCGCATCATCAATTTCTTTCTGCAGACTTGCCATCTCTTTCATCTTTGCTGATGCATTTTTCTGATCATTCCAAAAAGCAGGGCTTGAGCTCTCTTTTTCAATTTGAGCAATGCTTTGTTTTTTTTCTTCAATATCTAATTTTGAAAGAAAATTATCTACTCGTGTTTTTAACTCGTCCATAGGGCAAATTGTAGCAGAGGAAAGACTTTAGTACAAACCTACAAAAGATAGAAGAAGAGCAATAGAAGCAATACTCATAACTACTGTTATTATCCAACCAAGTATATTAGAAAAAAGTGAGTTTGTGTGCTCTCCCATGATTTTTTTATTATTACCAATAAACATAATGAGAACTAAAAGTATTGGCGCACAAACTCCATTAAGAACTGCTGTATAGTAAAGCATCTGAAAAGGACTTACTCCCATAAAATTAACCAAAAGTCCAATAAGCGTTGCAACTGTTATTACACCGTAAAATCCATGAGCTTTTTTAAATTTTAATGAAAGCCCTGCTTTCCACCCTATAGCTTCTGATATAGCATAAGATGCAGACCCGGCAAGAATTGGAACGCTTAAAAGCCCAGTACCAATAATTCCCGCAGCAAAAAGAAAAAATGTTAAATTTCCCCCAAACGGACGCAAAGCCTCCGCTGCCTGACTTGCTGTTCCAACATTTAAAATCCCCCCTCTGTTTAAAGTAGATGCAGTCATGACGATAATAAAGAACATAACGAGGTTTGAAAAAAACATTCCAACAACTGTATCAAGACGCATCTCCCTAATATCTTTATTTCTTATTCTAGGAATTCCCTTTCCCATTGCTTGCAGCTTATGATGCTCTACTTCCTCTTC
>CAYYAC010000027.1:0-7833 GCA_964469995.1 uncultured Gammaproteobacteria bacterium | reverse complement strand
GATACAGCAGGACAAATTCTTTATTATTTTTTAGTTGATTCAAAACTTTTTCAAACACTTCTAAATACTTCTTCTGTAAAAGATGAGAGAAAAGCTCAGAACATTGCAAAGTTTTTTGACAGAATTAAAAATTTTGAAACCGAAAGAGCGGATGCAAATATTTTTACTCTTGTTGAATGGTTAAATCTTATGCTTCAAATGGGGGATAGCCCAACTGCAGCCGACACAGATACAAGAGATAAAGACGCTGTAAATATTTTAACAGTTCATGGCTCAAAAGGGCTTGAATTTAAAGTTGTATTTTTAGTAAACCTTGTTATGGACCGTTTTCCATCAAGAGACAGAAAAGAAAAAATTCCTCTTCCAAAGGAAATTATTAAAGAAAATATTCCTGAGGATTTGGATTTTAATGAACAGGAAGAAAGAAGACTTTTTTATGTCGGTATGAAACGTGCCAAAGAAAAACTATTTTTAACAGCTGCTGACTTTTATGGCTCTGGAAAAAGAGTTAAAAAATTATCTCCATTCATACATGAAGCTCTTCCTGAATTTATAAAAGAAGAGGCAGAAAAAGAAAAAGTACAACAACTATCTTTTTCTGAAGTTATGTCTGTTTATGAAAATAACGATGAAAAAGAAGAAGAAAAACAACCAATAAGGATTACCTACATAACTTTTTCAAATCTTCAGATGTTTGACATCTGTCCCCTTCACTACAAAGCAAAAGTGCTTCTTGGAATTCCAACTCCGCCGGCTGCTGTTCAAAGTTTTGGGATAACAGTTCATAGCACTTTATATAATTTTTATAAAAGTATCCAAGAAGGAAAAATCCCATCTCTTCAGGAATTAAAAAATATTTTTAAAACTGAATGGATAGCTGATGGATATGATAATAATAAAAAATATGAAGACGAAAGATTTCAACAAGGAATTAGAATGCTTGAGCAGTTTTATAAAACAGAATGCAATCCACCTATTAAACCATTAGAACTTGAGCTTCCATTTTCTTTTACTCTAAAAAATAATGTCAAAGTTTTTGGGAAGATAGACAGAATTGACCAAATAGGAAATGGTATTGAAATAATAGATTACAAAACTGGAGAAGATAATCCAAAGGCAGACAAAGCCCATGAGCTTCAACTTAAAATATATGCTCTTGCTGCAGTTAGAGTAAAAGATTCTGTTCTAAATAGAGATCCAAAAGATATAACGCTAACATTACATTTTCTTGAAGGAAATACAAAAAAAACCATGCACTTTAAACAGGAAGACTTAGACAAGCTAGAAGATGATTTAATTGAAAATATTGCCGAAATAGAAAAGAGTGAATTCAAGTGCAGTAAAAGTATACTTTGTCAAAACTGCGAATATAAGTTACTCTGTAATACAGCCTAAAATATTGCTCTAGGAAGAGAATAAGCCAGATTCTGTTTTTACCGCAATCTATCTATGCCCTCAAACTTTGATGCTCCCCTAAAGCAGGGTAATAACGCACCTTTCGGAGGTTGCAGCAGGTAGGATTGCCCGTTTCACTCCCACTCGTCTCTGTTGCTCTCAAGTCTTGTCAATTCAAGACCTGCTCTAATCTTCACATGTGGGTAAAAAGATTAGATACCAGCTATTTCTAGTCGGAGCTTACGCTCCATCCCCGGCTTTAAACCTGTCTGGACTTTCCTCTGTTTTCATATAATTGAATACAGTAGCGGTCCTTCTTCCTAGAGCATTGGTATTTTATATAAAAAGGGGTATAAAATCAACTTTCTGACTTTTCGTTTATTTTATCTCTTGAGAACTCAAAAAGTATTTTTACCACAGCGGCAAGCGGAACTGCCAGAAAAATTCCCAAAATTCCTCCTGTATTTTCCCCAGCGATTACAGCAAATAAAATAAGCAGTGGATGTATTTTTACAATTTTTCCTATTATGTGTGGCGTAATGAAATAATCTTGAATTTGACGTGTAATAAAGTACACTGCCAAAACAATAAGTGCTACCTGAATAGGATTAAACCCAAAAGAAGAAGTTTCACTAAAAAACACAAAAGCAGCGGCAACCGCAGCGGCAATTACTGGACCGATAATTGGGACAAGCTCTGCAATTCCAGAAAACACAGATAGAAGGAAAGCAAATCTTACTCCTAAGATCTCAAGAGGAATAAAAAGTATCACCGACATAATAATTATTAAAAGAAGTTGGCCTCTTAAATATTCTGAAAGAACTGCATTAATTTTTCTAAATAGGATTTCAAGCTCAATTTTATAATCGTTCGGAACAAGATTTAGAATCTTATCAAACATTCCCTTACCTTCTCTTAAAAAGTAAAATCCTGAAACAACAAAAATAAAGAAATTAATAACTCCATTAAAAGCCTGAGGGAAAAAATTTAATATGGAAAAGCTAGGAGTAATTCTAATATTCTCTATAGAAGTTATAATGTCAGAAACATAGGGCCTTATAAAATCGGGAAGAAGGTTAAGCTGGGCTTGGGTTGTCTCCCTAAATGCACCAATATTTTTGCTGAAATAAGAAACTTCTTCTATAATCCTTGATGTTAAGAGTGTTGCAATATAGATAAAAATTCCCATAATCAACATATAAATAACCACTACAGATGCTGTTCTAGGAAGCTTTATTTTATTTGAAAAAAAATTTATAACTGGATTTACAATATAGGCGAAAATTGCAGCAAGTAAAAATGGTGTAATAATATCTCTTTCTATATACAGAAACCACAAAGATACAATTCCAAAAATTATAAAAAATGCAGTACGAAGCCTAATAGTCATTGCTTAATAATTATATCAAAAACAATAAGCAATACCTAGCGAACTACTTTTTTCAAAGTTTTGCCAGGAGTAAACCCAGGAGCCTTTCTTGCTTGAATAGTTATTTTTTCTCCTGTCTTTGGGTTTCTTCCTACTCTCTGCGCTCTTTCTCTAATGCTGAAAGTTCCAAATCCTGTAATTACAACCTTTTCTCCTCTTTTTAAAGAATCACGTATGGAACTTATAAAAGCCTGAACTGCATCCCTAGATGCCTTGTTTGTTAAGTTTGCTTTTTTTGCAACAACTTCAATTAAATCTCTTTTTGTCATTTAAATCACCTCCTTAGTTTAGCCTAACAATACAATGTAAACTATTTGTTGTCAAGAGGAATTTACGAGTTTTCTGTGGATACTGCGCGGAATTCTCTAATTGCTGTAACTTTTACTTCTCCAGGAATTGCTAAAGATGCTTTATTTATGTCGTCTCTTATTTTATCTGCAACTACAACAGTTTGTGCATCATCTAATGTCCCCGGATTTATAATAACCCTTAGCTCTCTTCCTGCCTCAAATGCATAGGCATCTTCAACTCCTGCGTGTTTTTTAGCAATTTCTTCCATCTCTCTAAGTCTTTTAACATACCCTTCATAATCTTCATAACGGGCTCCGGGTCTTGCACCTGAAATAGAATCAGATATAGAAACAAGAATTGATTCTAAAGATGAAAACGGCTTATCTTCATGGTGTTCTGCAACACAATTTACAATTTTTTCATCAACTCCGTGGCGCTTCAAAAATTCTACACCCAAAGTAACGTGGCTTCCTTCACCTTCAATAACTTTTCCTATATCATGGAATAAACATCCAAGTCTTACTATATTTACGTCAGCGCCAATTTCCTGTGCAATGTGAATTCCTATTTTTGTTTCTTCTAACGTATGAACAACAAGATTTTGCCCGTAAGAAGTTCTAAATTTGAAACGTCCTAAAACAGATAAGATTTCTGCGCTTAAATTAAATACACCTGCTTCGTGTGCAAGTTTTTCTCCCTCTTCAAGAAGAACCTTGTCTAATTCTTTTTTACTTTGCTCAACAATTTCTTCAATTCTAAAAGGTTGGATTCTTGTATCAACGACTAGTTTTTCAAGGGAACGTCTAGCAACTTCGCGTCTTATCTGATCAAAAGAAGAAAGTCTTATTACTCCTTCTTCATCTAAATCAACATCTACGCCAGTTGCCTGCTCAAATGCTCTTATATTTCTTCCTTCTTTTCCAATTATTCTTCCTTTTATTTCTTCATTTGGAATTTGAATTGTAGAAACTGTATACTCTGCAATATAATTAAGAGCGCCATGACGCATACTATCAACAAGTATTTCCTGGGCTTTTTTGTCTGAGGTTTTCTTTGCTTCTTCTTCTCTTTCTTTTATTAACTTTGCAATTGTCTGTATTTCTTTTTCTTCAACTTCTGATAAAAGTTCTTTTTTTGCTTCTTCCTCTGTTAAAGAAGATACTTTTTGAAGTTTTGTTGAATAATCTTGCTTAAGTTTTGCAATTGCTTCTTTTTCTTTTTCTAATTTTTCTTTCTCGCTGTCCAATTTTTCTTCTTTTTCAAGAAGTTTTTTTTCTAATGCTACTAAATCGTTGTCTGCCATAATAATTTTACAAAAGAGGAACTCCGAGGTTATCGGATAGTCGAAGAAGATATGTTATTTACGCTCTTCATTCTCTTTTGTCTATTTGATTATACTACTTTGCTAAAACTCTCGTCAATTGCTTTCTTTATTGTCTCCCAGTCAAAACCCCGTCCTGCCAAAAAACTACCCATCTTTTTATAGATTTCATCTCTGTCCAAAGATTTATATCTTTCAACTTTTTTATCTAAGAGTTTTTTTGCATGTTCCAATTCGTCTCCCATCTCTATGTTTTCAATTATGTCAGCGGATACTCCTTTTTGTCTTAACTCCATTTTTAAAACACGTGCTGCTTTTGGTTTTGAAAGTATACGCTGCTCTACAAAACGAATTGCAAATTCCTTATCATCTAAAAACTTATGCTCTTTAAGCCTTTCTACGATTTTTTCAATTAAATCTTGCGGAGCTTTTTTCTTTATAAGATTATCCCTTACTTCTTTTTCACTTCTAGAACGGTATGACAAAAATTTCAAAGAGGAATTAAAATACTTATCGAAAATCAATTCGTCCATTAAACAGTAGCTTCTTTTTCTTCTGCGCCGACAACTACAGGAGTAGATGTTGATGCCTTACTTGCTTTCATTATTTCATCAACAATTTTTTTGGAAACATCTGCCTTTTCTTTTAGAAATATTTTCGTTGCTTCTTTTCCCTGTCCAAGCATTAATTCTCCGTATCTAAAGAATGCTCCTGACTTTTGTATGATTCCCATTTCAACTCCAACATCTACAATTCCGCCTTCTCTTGAAATTCCCTCGGACATAACATCAAATTCTGCAATTCTAAATGGAGCAGCGACTTTATTTTTTACTACCTTTACTCTATGTCTGGAACCAATGGCTTTGTCTCCTTCTTTAATTGTTTCTATTTTTCTAACATCCATTCTGATTGAAGAATAAAACTTAAGAGCAAGTCCTCCTGTTGTTGTTTCAGGATTTCCAAACATAACTCCAATTTTTTGACGCAACTGATTTGTGAAGATAACAACAGTTTTTGATTTTGAAATAACTCCTGTTAATTTTCTTAAAGCCTGAGACATAAGACGAGCTTGAAGTCCCATCATCGAATCTCCCATTTCCCCTTCAATCTCTGCTCTTGGAACAAGAGCCGCTACAGAATCTATAACTAGAACATCAACACCGCCGCTTCTTATTAAACTTTCTGTAATTTCCAAAGCCTGCTCTCCTGTGTCCGGCTGAGAAATTAAAAGTTCTTCAAGCTTTACTCCAATCGTTTCAGCCCATAATGGATCTAGTGCATGCTCTGCATCAATGAATGCTGCAACGCCTCCGTGTTTTTGGGCCTGTGCAATAATTGATAAACAAATTGTAGTTTTTCCTGATGCTTCCGGTCCATAAATTTCTATAATTCTTCCTCTTGGCACTCCTCCAACACCAAGCGCTAAATCCAAGGGAAGGCATCCGGTTGAGATAACAGAGATATCAAGTTTTGCAGCTCCTTCTCCAAAACGCATAATAGAACCGCGACCATATTGTTTCTCAATTTGCTCCATTGCAAGACGGACTGCGTCAAGTTTTTGAGATTGATCTGTTACGCCATTTGGGGTTTGTTTTGGGGTATGTGATGCCTTAGCCATTTCTAAACCATTTTAACAACTTTATGATAAAATGCAAGAACTAATCGGGGTGTAGTATAACGGTAGTACGCCGCGCTGGGGGTGCGGTAGCTGGAGTTCAATTCTCCACACCCCGACCAATTAAAATTGGTCATGTATAAAATAGACATTCTCGTATTAATAATATTACTTATTTTTTCCAATATCGTTTCTTATCTTACTGTAGGAACACCGTTGGGAAACGTAACTATGTTTTCAATATTCTTTGCAGTCCCTCCAACTATTTATTTAATGTTAAGGTCAAAAAAAGATTATAAAAAGATTTTTATATCTTCTTTTCTTTTTGGATTTTTATTCTTATTTCCCTTTGATTTAATTGCCCAATATACACGCACATGGGATACTCTTTCTTATCTTTTTATATATCACATCGCTGGAATAAAACTTACTTTTGATAATCTAATTTGGGGAACACTTATGACTATGTATGGCATAACTTTTTATCAGCATTTTATATTAAAAAATATAGAAAACTACAAAATTTCAAAAAAATTAATGCCAACCCTAATCATTACTTTAATAATGATAATTTTTATTCTTCTTTTAATTTTTATACACCCCGTATTTTTTCTTTGGAGATATCCATATCTAGTTATGGGAACACTTGCCATTCTACCCCTACTGACTCTATTACTCCATAAGCCTTATTACCTAAAAAGAATGTTAATATGCGAAATTTTCTTTTTCTTTTTTTATTTTTCTCAGGAAATTTTTGGAGTAAGCAATCATTACTGGGTGTATCCAGGAAATAATTACATAGCATGGATAAATATAATGGGCAAAGTTTTTCCCTTCGAGGAACTATTTTTTTGGGTAATGCTTTACGTTCCTACTTTAATAACTTATTACGAAATCTTTTTGAATAAAGAAAATTAATTTCCGCCTAATCTTCTTTGTCTAGTGGAATATTCTGTCAAAGCAGATACAATATCAGCTGAAGTAATATCTGGCAGATTTTTTTTGACACTTACAAATTCTGCCAACGTCGCGAGCGGACCAAAACCAGAAGTTCTTTGTTCACCGCTCGTTCTAAATATCATATCAAACAAAGGAAGTCCTGAGTTTATTTTTGATAAAACTTCATAGGTTGGTAGTTTTTTATTTTTATCTCTTTGTTTTGCAAATTCTTCCAATTGATATCTTTCTCCATAATCTAAAAAAACTGCAAACGTTTTTCTTTTATTATTGACTGTTTCTTTTTGAGCATTTTCTAAAACAGCAAAAACTTCTGGGTATTCTATTTTTATTTTTTCTTTTTTACCCAAAACTAAAAATTTTATTTCATTTTTTTTAAGATCTTTTAAAGATCGAAGAGTAACGTCTTTGACAACTGCCATTATATTGTCTATCTCGTTTTTTTCTCTTTTCCAATTATCTTCCGAGAATGCCCAAAGTCCTATTACTTTTATATCTATATCCTTAAATGCTCTTAACATATTTACAATGGTGTCACCGCCAGCCCAATGCCCTCTTGATGCCTCTAATCCTTTCTCCCTTGCCCATCTCCTATTACCATCAGGAATTAAAAGCAAAGCATTAGGCAAATTTAATTTATTAAGACTTTTTACCCCAACGTACGTTGCATGTTTTGTAATTTTATTGCTAATCCTGGTGTGTATTTTCATATTGTAGTTTGTGGTCTATTTAGAGGAACGTCTTCAAACATTTCTCTTCTTTCATAAAAATCAGCCATAGTTTTAAAATCCGCAGGAAAAGCAGGTTTTAAAACCTCAGGGTGCT
>CAYYAC010000026.1:0-8048 GCA_964469995.1 uncultured Gammaproteobacteria bacterium | reverse complement strand
CCCTTGCCATGCCTCTCTCTTCTGCGTCGGAATATCAGACGTTAATTTACACTGGTTTATCAATCTAAACGTTATATTTTAGCTTCAAAATGTTGCAGTTTAGTAAGGACCATAGCAACGAAGAAGAGTGCTGCGCTGAAGTAGTTCGTATTTATTTCTTTTGAATACATAGCTACACTACCTCAGGGTTGGAGACCTAAGCTATAAGCTGTGAAAACTCTCTCTAAAAAACCGTGAAAACCACATAGTTATCCACATTTTAAAACTTTAAAAGTCCTATAATAATTTAAATATTATATATCAAACTATATCATTTGAGGCTGAATATACCAACTTTTATTTTATCACTACCCTCTCTCCCCTCGCCCGCCGATAAGACCAATTATTTTTTTATCCAGTCCATGAAGTAAATACAATAAGTACAAAAAATACAATTGCAGCAACCCAAATATATTCAAGGATTACATTCCTAAAAAGCCTCTTATCAAACCATGCCTGAGTCAAGCCTATTACTGAATAGAAAAAACCTGTTAGAAAAAGAGCTATAACAGTAGGCCTTGACGGCCAAAACCACAAAGCAAGTGCCACCTCTAAAATGCACCCAGTTAAAATTCCAGCCCAGTAAGATGCCTCCCTAACCTTAATTTCCAAGAAATAAGTCCAAATTGAATGAATTACTAGCGGAAAAGTAAACATAAAAAGCAAAGGAAGAAGAAAGAAAATATTAAGATGCAAGGAGAAAACAACATTTGCTAAGAAAAAATAAGAAAGTATGGTTATAACAAAAGATACAGTTCTTGCAGAAGATAAAAGCGCAATTGTTCTTATTGCAGACACTGTAAAAATGTTCTCACTAAGAAACAAGGAGTATAGTCCAAATCCATAAACTAACGTTACGGCAATTCTTGTTAATATACGCGCCGGAACTAAGAAATAAAACAATCCAAAAGCCAAAGAATAAAAGAATGGAAGAATGAAAACTTCAGGAGTAAATCTTTCAGAGAGATCATCGTCCAGTGCCCAGAACATAAAAAAATCGGATAGTAAAGATAGTAAAAATACAGCAACAATCCCCGACTTTTCAAATAAATATTGAGTTATAAAAAGTCCTAAAGATAAAATAAAAACTGCAATTACAAATATCTGTCTTTTATTTACCCTAGGAAGCTTAGGTATTTTTCTCTTAAGAGATTTTGGGCTGATTTTAAACCTCATAGGCTAAATTTGAATAAACTTTTTGAACATCATCTAAAGATTCTAGCGTGGACATAAAATCAACAACCTTACCTAATTTTTCTTTGTCCTCTATTGCAATTGTATTTGTAGGAATTCTTATAAGAGATGCTTCAATTATATTCAATCCATTCTGAGAAAGACTGCTCCTCACTGCAGCTAATTTATCTGCCGGAGTTAGTACTACGACTTCATTTCCATCTTCCTCAATATCCTCCGCTCCGCTATCTGCAGCTATAAGAAAAATGTCATCTAGGTTTTTCCCATTTTTTTCAACAGTGACACGCCCCATATGGGCAAATTGATATGCTACTGACCCTGGCTGACCAAAGCTACCTCCCGCTTTATTAAATATATTTTTAACTTCTGATGTTGTTCTCTGCGAATTATCTGTTACCGCTTCCACCATTACCGATACGCCGTTTGGAGCAAAACCTTCATATATTATCTCTTCCATCTCCCCTTCTTTTAGGCCTTTTGCTTTATCAATTGCGCGTGCCACATTTTCTTTAGGCATATTCGCCTCCTGAGCCTTATCTATAGCAAGTCTTAATTTAAAATTTTGCGTTGGGTCAGCAATTCCCCCACCCTGCTTAACAGCAATAATTATAGCCTTAGCAAGCTTTGTAAAAATTTGACCTTTTTTTACATCCGCAACGCCTTTTTGTCTTTTTATGGTTGCCCATTTAGAATGTCCGCTCATATTAAACTCCCAATGACTAATTTTACACTCAATCCTTGACTTTTTCAATCAAGAATAGTAGAATTTTCGCATTCCCAAAACCCTCAAATAAATGACACCACTTCAAACCCAAGCAATAAATACAGCACTTTTAGGAGATTGGAAAGAAGCAGTAGAATTAAATAAATCCCTCATTAAAGATGATCCAAAAGATGTAGACGCTCTAAATAGGCTTGCATTTGCTTTTAGCATATTAGGCAAAGCAAAAGAATCAAAGCTTGCATACCAAAAGGTTTTAAAAATAGATCCACTAAATACAATAGCTTTAAGAAACATAAAAAAAATTCCATCTCAAGTTGATAAATCAAAAGACGGAGCATATAAATTAAGCAACATTTTTTTAGAAGAACCAGGAAAAACAAAAATAATAGAACTTGTGAATATTGCTCCATCAGAAGTCATCAATAAGCTAAAAACAGGAGAACTTTTAAAACTTTCAGTCAAACGCCTTAAAATTTTTGTACTTTCAGACAATCTTTTTATCGGAATGCTCCCTGATGACATAGGCAGAAGACTTCTGTCTTTCATTGATGGAGGAAATGAATATGAAGCGTATATTAAATCTGCAAACAACAAAACTCTTGTGATTTTTATAAAAGAAACTAAAAGAGCCAAAAAATATAAAGATCAGCCTTCTTTTGTATATGGAACAGAAACTACACTCTCACTAGAAAAACCTGTAAAAAAATCCAAAACTGCTGCAAAATCTAAAACAGACGACGAAGATGACGATGAACCTTATTTAGAAGAAGAGGAAGTTTGAAAAATTATTTTATCTTTTAGTATTTTCTTCTTAGCATTATTTACTTCCCTTTTATCATTTTCCCCTATTAATGCGAAAACACTTAATAAAAAAGAGATTACTGCAATTGCAATGATAATTATAAAAAACATCTATTTAAATTTTACCAAATTATCCTGACCTATTTGAAGTTTTACGTCAGCTATGGATTTCTCCTCGCTCCTTATGACATCAAAATCAAATAACCTACTCAATCTTTCAATGGTATAGTTTTTATCGCCAAAATAATATATTAATGAGTGTGCTTGAGTATTATCCGCCGTTGAGACGAATATAACATTAGCTCCTATATCAGAAAGCATTCTAGCTGCCCTATTCCCTATTCCATATCCTCCTGTTGCATTGGAGACTTCAATTCTTAATCCATCTGAAACTATTCCTGAATCTGAAAAAAGAGAATAGATAAGCTTATCCTGATGAGCAGCATCCGCAGACAGAGGAAATTCCTCAATTCTAATATCTCCCGCTCCAACTGTTTTTGTAAATAAATAGAGTCTTAAAATATCAAAAACTGTAAGATTTGTTTTTATGTTTCCATTACTCAAAAGTGAGATAAAAAAAGTAGAAACATTATTACTATCTATATTGCTAACATTTCCGGCAATTTTGGAGTCCATTGGAATAGGCAAAAAAACACCTGTATCGTTTATATTAAGCACCGATATTCTATTTTCTTTTGTAAAAATTGCTAAAGCTTGAGCTTTATTTCCAGAATAAACTTCTAAATAAAAAGGGTAGTTGCTGTCGTATCTGCTTTGTTTTAAAACAAAAAATAGCTTACCTAGCAGAGAAAAAAATACAAGCGCCGCAATTATTAACGCGAACACAAGTCCAATTTTTAAATTATTTGTATTATTTGTTTTTGCTTTTTTGGGCATATTAAAAAGCTTGCATCTTGGAAAGCAGATTATTTAGTTCTTCCGAAAGAGGACTATTAAAAGAAAGGGGCGCATGGGTAACTGGATGGAAAAAACTTATGCTTGACGCATGCAGAAATTGCCTTGGCAATATTTTTCTATCATCCCTTGATGTTTTTCTTCCCCCATACAAACTGTCAGCAAAAATTGGTCTATTCATATATTTGAGATGTACTCTTATTTGGTGCGTTCTTCCTGTTCTTGGATAAAGCTCAAGAAGTGTTAATATCTCATCTTTCATCTTATAATAACTAAGCACTTTATATCCAGTTGTTGCATCGCGTCCTCCAGCTACAATACCAAATCTTTTTCTATTCCAAGGCAGTCTTCCTACCGGGACTGAAATCTCCCCCTGCGCAGGGTCTATTCTTCCATGAATCAGCGCGGTGTAAGTTTTCTTTACTTCTCTTTCTCTAAATTCTCTTAAAAGTTCTATAAACGCGTCCTCTGTTTTTGCAACAATTATAATTCCCGAAGTCTCTTTATCAAGTCTATGTACCGTGCCATTTCTTTTATAAAAAGCTTCCCTGTTTTCTGCCTCATAATCATGCTCATCTGAATCAGAAACTGCTTTTGGTGTTAATACAACTTTAGCTTGCCCAACTCCAATTCCTCTGCCAATAAGCCAGTCCTGCAATGTTTCTTCGTTCCCAGTAGTATCTGAACGATTCACAGTCATGCCGGCAGGCTTGTCTAAAACCAAAAGACTTTCATCTTCAAAAATTATTTTTATTTCTGCCATTATTTCTTAATTAATCTCCTTGTAGCTTCTATAATATTTTCTTTCTTTACTATTATTACTGTGGAAGCAATTAAAAGGATAGAATAAATAATCTCTTCTGTTTTAAAAGACAAAGATTTTACTATTATTTTTTCAATAAGAGACGACGCAGAAAAAAATAAAAGAAAAAGCGTACTCATAGTCCCCTCTTTAACTCTGCCTTTTAAAAATTTCGGGAAAGCGATAAAAATAAAAACAAAAAGTAGAAAAACATAAGACACAATTTCAAAAATAAAAATTAAAGATAATAATTTTTGACCTGACAAAATAAAATATCCAAGTACCCCAACCGGCATACTTGAAATAAAAGCCATCATAAATAAATCCATAAGACGCAAGACTGGCATTTTTTTTACACTAAATATTAAGAAGAGAGAAAGTCCTCCCCCCAAAATCCCCCCAACTAAAGACAGCCCGGGAAAATAAGGAAATAATAAAAAGTAAAGAGGATTTAAAAAGTTTAAACTTGGATGAAAAAAAACATAAAAAAGTCTTGAAAAAAATAATGCGGCTGGAATAAGTAAAAACGCTATATCAAAGATATTTTTTTCAGATATGTCTTTTCTAAGAAGCACAAAATCATCATGAGTAAGAGAAAAAAGAGAAAATAAAAAGATAAAAAAACAAATGGCTAGTACAATAATAAAAAAATGCATATTATCCAAAAATTAAAAAAATACTGCTTAGAAAAAGCAACAATATTCCAACACTAGTTATAACACTTCCAACACCAATTAAATCTGCAAGTCCCCCAGCAAGAACAACAGGCAAAAGAGAAACAGCACCAATAAGAGCATTAAGGAAACCATAAATTCTTCCTCTCATTTTTTCATTTGTTTCCATTTGAAGCATTGCATTAGCAGGAATAAAAACAAGAGAATTAGCAAAACCTGCAACAAAAGCCAGAAATACAACAATATGCAAAATGTTTACATCTAATGTTTGTGGAAGATATTGATTTACCCCATTTGAAAAATGAGCAGAAGATACCATTTTACCAAGGGGAAGCAAAACAAAAACTGCTCCGGAAAGTGCAAATCCTAATGTAGTCAATAATTTATTCGTAAGTCTTTTTCCAAAGCTTCCTAAAATAACTCCTCCTAAAGCCATGCCTATTGCTGCAGGAGCTAAAAGAATCCAGGAAAGACTTTCAATTTGAACATGCAAAATCTTTCCCATATATCCTGGCCCTAAAACCGCAAACATAAAAATAACAGCCTGAGAAAAAGTTAAGACCACTAATGCATGCATAACTTTCCTAGCCCGTCTTATAAAAGAAAATATTTCCTTAACTTCTTTTGATACAGAAGATACAACTTCTGGCCCATCAGGTATTTCTTTGGCCCTAGTACTAAGCTTAATAAGACTTGTAAAGAATGCGCTAACAAAGAAAAGAATAGAAAGAATCAAAATTGTATTTAATTTTCCAAAAATCAGAATAAAAGGTCCGGAAAGGATATAGCCCAAAAGAAGAGTCGTATAAATTCCAATTCCAAAAACTGCATTTGCAGGAATTAAAAGTTTTTTAGGAACAAGAAGAGGAATAATTGCGGCTTCTGCAGGGAGAAAAAATTGAGTAGCAATAGCTATTAAGAATGTGAATGTATAAATTAGACCCAAATGTAGGTTTAAAATCAAAAAGGGCAAAACCAAAACTCCTCTTATGAAATTTGTTGCAAACATTACGGTTTTTTTATTCCATCTATCTACATAAACCCCAGATATTAAGCTGAAAAAAATTGCAGGAATTGTGAAAGCAAGAATAACTCCTGAAACTGCAGTGTTGGACTGAGTCAATTCATAAATAATAAAAATCAAAACAAAATGCTGCATATTAAATGCAAGCTGTGTAAAAAATTCAGAAATCATTAGAAAGAGGAAAGAACGGATTTTGAGGACTTTTACAATGTCGTTTCCGTGGATTGCCTTTTTTATGCTATTCATGGATTAAACTCTCTCAGTATATGCGCCGGTTCTTGTGTCTACCCGGATTTTATCTCCAATGTTTATAAAAAGAGGAACTTTTGCTTTTAGACCATTTTCTAAAACTGCGTCTTTAAAAACATTTGTAGCCGAATTTCCCTTAACTCCAGGAGCTGTATCTTCAACTTTAAATTCCATTTTAGGAGGAAGGTTTAAAGAAAGTGCTTCATCATCTATAAAACTTATATTAAAACTCTCCCCTTCTTTTAGGTAATAGACATCATTTCCTATAATTTGAAGCGGAATACTTATCTGTTCAAAAGTTTGCGGATTCATAAAATAAACCCCCTCTGCGTCTCTATACAAATACTGAAGATCTTTTTTGAAAACGCTAACATTATCTACTTTTGCACCATTAATGAAACTCTTATCAACAGTTGTCCCGCTTCTAAGATTTTTTATTTTAACTTTTATATTAGCGCTTCCCCGCCCCATTTTAATATGTTCGTAAGAAAGCACTTGATAAAGCTGCCCGTCGGCTTGAAACACAACACCACTTTTTAAATCTGTAACTGAAATCATAATAAATTAAAACTACTTTGCTCTTTTGACTCTAATGAGGCCTGAGCATGGAATAACTTCTACTCCTCTTTTTTCTAAAGCATCTAAAAATATATTTGCGCCAATTGAATCTGCTGCCATATGCCCGCAATCAATTACGTTCATATGTAGCTTTTGAAGTTCTTTTAGAGCATCCTCTGGAACGTGCATTTCAACTAAAGTTCCAACTCCTGCTTTTGAAAGTTCCATGTAAAGTTCTTTTGAAGCATTTGTTCCTCCTGTAAAACCAACAACCACTTTCCCCGCTCTGCTTTTTTCAGAACCCGATACAATGCTTGGAGCTTCCTTTCCTTTTGCTGCTTCTACAAATTCTGGAATTTGGTTTATAATTTCAAAAACTTCCCCTACTGTATCGTAATTTTTGTTTCCAATAAGCTTTTCCATAAAATCATTTCCCATGTTATCCCAAATAGTATGCAAGGCCATAAGAGGAATGTCTAAAAGTCTTGCTGCATCTACTGTCTGTCCATGATTTAATGGTCC
This sequence comes from uncultured Gammaproteobacteria bacterium, assembly GCA_964469995.1. GTDB lineage: Bacteria > Patescibacteriota > Microgenomatia > Levybacterales > UBA12049 > JACPDD01. The sequence continues at coordinate 546 of CAYYAC010000026.1, read as the reverse complement.
AAAGCGTCTTTTTACCTCCTGCATTCTTTGTGCGAAAAGTGCATGAGCAACATTAACAGGAACTCCTGCCTTGGCAAACATATCAACCTGCAAATCCATTACCTCATGCAAGCTGGCAAGAGCATGTCCGGATGGATGATGAGAAATTAAAAGGTCAATTTTTTCACCTTTTTGATTTAATCTGTCGGCCAATAAAACTTCAGCAGAATCGGCATCAATTCCTGCCATAACCTTCTTGACTTCTTTTTTTGGATCTCCAAAAAGTATTCTTGAGTCTGAATATGGATTTTTTAAATCTTCACTATCAAAATATTTTTTCTTTTTATCAGACAAATCTTCATAGTCTTTTTTTCTACTAACAAGGAGTTTTTTAACACGCTCTTCACCTCTTGGGTCTGCTTTTATGCCCAAATCTAAAGCAAGATCGTAAATTTGTTGAAGTGTCATAAGGGAAATTATATAATAAGGACGCTTAAAACGCAAAAGCTGGGGTGGCGGAATGGTATACGCGGTAGTCTCAAAAACTACTAGTCGCAAGGCTGTGAG
>CAYYAC010000025.1:0-8318 GCA_964469995.1 uncultured Gammaproteobacteria bacterium | reverse complement strand
GAACATCTTCCGGCATATTGAAACGCGTCATGATTCCTGCAATTGTATCTCCCCCAAAAAGGCGCATTATTTCATCATCAAGACTTACGAAAAATCTAGATTCTCCTTTGTCTCCTTGACGACCGGAACGACCTCTTAACTGATTATCGATTCTTCTTGACTCATGTCTTTCGGTACCAATAACATATAGTCCCCCAAGAGACAAAACCTCATTATGCTTTTTCTCCCATGCGTCCCATTCTTTTGTTCCTTTTTTATCTGTCCCGTCATCATTCTTTGGACTTTCTCCCCCCAAAATAATATCTACTCCACGTCCAGCCATATTGGTGGCTACTGTAACTGCTCCTTTTTCTCCTGCTTTTGCAATAATTTCCGCTTCTCTTTCATGATTTTTTGCATTTAATACTTCATGCTTTATTCCTTTTCTTTTTAGCAGCTGTGAAACAATTTCATTCTTGTCAATTGATGTTGTTCCAACTAAAACTGGCTGCCCTGTCTTATGAGCTTTTTCTATTTCTGCTGCAACAGCAGCGTATTTTGCTTTAGCGGTTTTATAAATTGCATCTGCATTATCTATTCTCACCATTTCCCTGTTTGTTGGTATAACAACAACATCAAGTTTGTAAATTTTATTTAATTCTTCTGCTTCCGTAATTGCAGTTCCTGTCATTCCAGCAAGTTTTTCATACATTCTAAAATAATTCTGAAGTGAAACAGTCGCTAAGATTTTTGATTCTCTTTGAATTGAAACATTTTCTTTCGCCTCAAGCGCTTGATGCAATCCCTCTGATAATCTTCTTCCATTCAAAAGTCTTCCTGTAAATTCATCAACTAAAATTACCTGCCCATCTTTCACAATGTAGTCTTTTTCTTTATGAAAAAGAGTTCTAGCTTTCAGCGCTGCTTCCAAATGGTAAACAGTGTCAAAATCTTTTTCGTAGATATTTGGTACGTTATAAAGTTTTTCAATTTTGCCAATTCCGTGATCCGTTAAATGAGCTGTTCTAAGTTTTTCATCAATCTTATAATCTGTTTCGGCAATTAATTTATCAACCAGCTTTGCATATTCATAATATTTTTTAGCAGGTGCGGCATCTGGAGCAGAAATAATATGAGGAGTTCTTGCTTCATCAATAAGAACAGAATCCACTTCATCAACAATTGCATAAAAATGCTTGCCTTGAGAAATTTCAGACATGTCCTGCGCCATATTGTCACGCAAATAATCAAATCCAAATTCCGAATTTATTCCATATGTTATGTCTGTTTTGTATGCTTCCTGTCTTGTAATAGGGCGCAAATGTGTAAGCCTAAAATCCCATGCATTTTTATCAAAATACTCTGGATCATAAATAAAAGACTGCTCACTTATTATTGACGAAACAGTAAGGCCTAAAAAATGAAATACAGGACCCATCCAACCAGCATCACGGCGAGCCAAATAATCATTTACTGTAACTAAATGAACATTTAATCCTTTTAGGCTATTTAGATACAAAGCAGGAACAGCAGAAAGAGTTTTTCCTTCTCCTGTTTTTTGTTCTGCAATTTTTCCGTGCGCCAAAACAGTAGAGGCTATAAGCTGTACATCAAAATGCCTCATTCCAACAGTTCTTACAGCTGCCTCACGAACTAAAGCAAACGCCTCAGGAAGTAGAGCCTCTAAAGTTTCTCCTTTTTCAATTCTTTCTTTAAATTCTTTTGTCTTTTTTGGAAAATCAGAATCTTTTAATTTTTTTACTTTTTCTTCTAAAGAATTAATTTCAGAAATTATTGGAGCTATCTTTTTAATTTCTTTGTCATTTGAATCAAAAAGCTTACCGAAGATGTTTAACATAGTCCACTAATTTTAGCACATTTGAGGCTTTTTTAAACAAGAAAACCCCTCACCGCGTTTGTATTTGGTGAGGGGCTTTACCAACTGATCAATTGGTAACACTTAAAGTTACCAATTACTTCTTTTTCTTTTTTTTCTTTGCTGCCATGTAAATCACCTCCTTTTATCCTGTCTTTTCCAAAAGGAAATGGGGCAGGATTTCTAAATTAATCGTGAATTAAATACTTATCTTTGTCAAGATTTTTACATTGCTTCAAAAACAGAAGATTAGATTGATTTATAGACCAAAATCACAGAGGCTAAATTTAACGTTTTATTACACTTTTTCCCATGTATTTTTGTAAAACTTCAGGAATTAAAATACTACCATCTTCCTGCTGATAATTCTCTAAAATCGCAACAATAGTTCTTCCAATTGCAAAAGCAGTTCCGTTTAGAATATATGCAAACTTTTTTTCATCCCCTTCTTGGTATTTAATGTTTAAACGGCGAGCTTGAAAGTCTGTTGTAGTAGAGCAGGATGTGACTTCTCTGTATTTTCCCTCTGATGGAATCCATGCTTCGATATCAAATTTTCCAGCAATTGGAAATCCTAAATCTCCGGTTGCCATTTTTACAACTTGATAAGGAATATCCAGTGCCTGCCAGAATTTTTCCTCCAAAGACAATAGATATTGATGCTCATTTTTATCGTCTTCTTTTGCAACAATTGAAACCATTTCAACTTTATCAAACTGATGAACTCTTAAAATTCCCCTTGTGTCTTTTCCATAAGTTCCGGCTTCCCGTCTAAAAGCAGATGAAAAAGCAACATAACGCCTAGGCAAATCTTTTTTAGCAAAAGTCTCATCCATATGCATTGGAACAATTGAATGCTCCGCAGTTCCCACTAAATACATTTCTTTGTTTTCATCCGCGTCATTTAGATAATAGAAGTCTGAACTGCCATCACTATTCCAATATCCCAATTTTCCCGTAATCTCTTTATTAATTAAAACTGGAGGAACAACGGGAATAAACCCTTCTTTTGTTAAAGTTTCTAGAGCAAATTGGACAATAGCAAATTCTAAAAGCGCTGCGTCTCCTTTAAGATATGCAAAGCGGCTGCCAGATACTTTCGCAGCTCTCTTTACATCTATTAAATCCAAAGCTTCTGCAAGCTCTAAATGGTCAAGAGGTTTAAAATCCAATTTTTTAATTTCTCCAACTGTTTTAACAATTTCATTTTTGGATTCATCTCCTACCTGAATGTCTAGAAGCGCAGGGTTTGGAATTTTAGAAAACCACTCAGTCCTCTCATCTTCTACCGATTTAAGCGCTTGTTCTTCTTTTTCCAGTTTTTCTTTTAGCTTTTTTCCCTCTTCTATATTTCTTTCCTTAGCTAGTTTATTTCTTTCTTCTCTTAGAACTTGAACAGAAGATGAAAGCTCTTGGTATTTTTTATCTATTTCAAGAATATGAGAAACATCAATATCAATCCCTTTATCTTTTGAGGATTTGGTAACAGCATCTGGATTTTCTCTTAAAAACTTTATGTCAATCATATTTGTATTATATACCGTAATTTTCTTTTATAAAATCACTCAATTTATCAAGCGCTTTTCTTCTATGAGAAAGGCTATTTTTATAATCTGCCGACATCTGTGCATAAGTCTGAGTCTCCCCGTTAGGAATAAATACAGGATCCCAACCAAATCCATTTTCCCCTCTTATTTCTTCTGCAATTACTCCATCTACTTCTCCGTAAAATATGCGAGGAACTTTGCCATCATGGAATCCTATTGCGAGTTTAACTTTTGCTTTTCTATTTACTTCTCCTTCTAAGAGCTTCAAAAGAAGTTTTGCTGAATCATTTTCAGGTTTTAAAACCCACTTTATCAAAGGGCCCGGAAAACCTTTCCATGCATCAATTTCTACGGAAACATCATCAACTATAACCGGCATTTTAACAATATCGTAGGCTTGGTTTACTTTATGAAGAGCTATCTTCTCTAAATCAAGCTCTTGAATCTCATCTAGGTCAATTGATTTTATTCCAAGAGGAATATTTAAAATTTTTTCTGCCTCTCTTGCCTTAGCACTGCTTCCAGTTACAAAAGTTATATTCATTTTGAGGCTTCCTCAAATCTTTTTTTAACAAAATCTTTATCTAAAGATAATATGAGCCATGCTGCTTTTGGTCCATGATCTTTACCAATAAGAGAAATATAAATTGCAGCAAATGCATCCTTTGAAGGAATACTCAATTCTTTTGTCAATTCATAAATTACAGTTTGGAAATCTTCTGCATTTTTGACATCAAGTTTCTCAGATAAAGAGGAGAGATATTCTCTTTGAGCTTCCGATAAATTAGCTGCTTCTATTGGCATTTCTTTTTGAACACTAAATTTTTCGTCTCCCGGTGCATATTTTTCTATCCAAACTTTTGCATATTTTGCCCAAACTTCTAATCCCTCTTTTTTGATTTCATCTTCCATATTTGGCATTTGAACCCATTGAGCCAAAACTTGAAAACGAATAGTTGGAACTTTTTCAGTTTCTCCAATTTGAGAAAGTTCAAAAGCGCGAGACAAATCTGTATCTTTTTCCCGTGATGCTTTTTGATAGTCATCAAAAAGTTTTGGAATAATCAAAGTTTCATAAGGATTAAATTCTACTTGCTGATTTGCATCGGATTTTATCATTAAAAATCTTGCAATTTGAGGCGGCAAAACTTCTAAAAGCTCTTCTCCATTTACTCCAATTCCCTTAGAAGATGACATTTTCTTCCCACCAGACAAGAAAAATTCATAAACAAGCTTTAAGGGTTTTTTCTTTCCAAAAACATCTTCTAATATTTGCATGGCAACATCATAGCTTCCGCCTGCAGAGCCGTGGTCTTTTCCTGCTCCTTCAATTGTTACACCAAACAAATACCACGCTGCCGCCCACTCAACCTTCCATGGCATTTTCCCGTTTCCTCCGAATGGAGAAATTTTACCTTTTTCCCCACATCCTGCTGCCCATTTAACTAAATCTGGAAAACATTCATAATTAACTTGCTTTCCATCCCAAGCTGTCACCCTTGTAGTCCCTAATTTTCCGCAATTTGGACAAATTACTTGAAATGGAAACCAATCATTTGGAATTTCTTTTTTATAAATCTCTGAATAAACTTTTCTAACTTTGTCAGCACCATCTAAAACAATTTTAATTGCCTCATCAAATTTTCCATTTTTGTAAATTTCTGAAGTTTTATAAATCTCTGGTTTAACATCAAGTTCATCAAGAAGAGATTTCATTTTCTGACTAAAATAATCTCCAAAACTACCTTTTCCATCAGGAGATGGTGCAATAAAGATAGGAACTCCCATATATTCACCCAATGATTTCTCAAGATCTGAAGGCAAACCATCAATTACATCCATGTCATCAAAACCATAAATGAATTTTGCTTCAATTCCTTTTTCTTTAAGAATCCTAAAGAGAACATCGTGTATAACAGGTCCCTTTAAAGAACCCATATGCACAATTCCAGATGGCGTAAATGCATCCTCAACCACTTGAGGGGTTTTTAAATTTTGCAAAAGTTTATCAGCCCAAAACATGAGGTAATTATAGCAGGAAGAACTTATTTAGGATACTGAGGAGGAATTCCGTTTGGCAAATCCTTTGTGAATTGTCTATCTCCGGCAGGATTCGATTCGGTTCTGTCAATTAGATGACTATCAGGACATGCAAAAGTAAAATCTAATGGCTCTGTTCCCGTATTTCTCAAAGAATGAACCTCACCCTCTTGCACCTCAACTTCTTCTCCGGTACCAATATTAAAAGGAGCTCTCCATTCAACCTGGCCATCAACGACACGACCCAGATTCATCTCTCCCGCACCTGATAAAACTCTGTATGGCTCTTCTCCTATTTCATGGAAATGAGGATTCACAAAATTAGGATGTTCGGGGCTACTTGTAAAAACTCGTGCTGCATGAAAGTGAAATAATTGCCCCGCAGGACTTTCAATTTCTCCATCCAAATTAGCTATTGCAATTCCTGCTGCTGGATCTGCTTCATGCTTTGCGTCAAGAAGAGGTTTAACTTGTTCGTGAGTTATGTTTCCGAGTGCTTCTCTGACATTTTGAATTCTGCTGCCTTCTGACCCTGTATCCGCTTCTGCCATATTTATATATTAAACTTTTTCTTCAAGTTGTCAACCATATCCTCTGTCATTTTTGATAAATCGAATTCGTGGCTCCAACCCCAATCCATACGCGCTTGAGAATCATCTATGGTCTTAGGCCATGAATCTGCAATTCTTTGTCTGTTATCCGGTTTATAAGTAACTGCTAATTCCGGGATATGCTTTTTAAGCTCTGCTGCTAACTGCTGTGCCTCAAAACTTATTGCGGCTAAATTATAGCTTGTTCTTATTGTAATTTTTTCTGGGCTTGCCTCCATAAGGTCAATTGTTCCCTTAATTGCATCATCTATATACATCATAGGTAGAACTGTATCTTCACTTACAAAGCACTCATACTTTCCTGTTTGGAGTCCATCATAAAAAATTGCTACAGCGTAATCCGTAGTTCCACCTCCTGGAGGAGTTTTCCAAGAAATGATTCCTGGATATCTGATAGATCTAACGTCTAATCCAAATTTAATATGGTAGTAGAAACACAAATCTTCTCCTGCTGCTTTTGTAACCCCATAGATAGTAGTCGGTTCCAAAATTGTATGCTGAGGAGTATTATTTTTTGGAGTTGACGGACCAAAAGCAGCAATAGAGCTTGGCCAAAATATTTTTATCTTATGCTTTACAGAAAGGTCTAACATGTTTTTAAGCCCTGTCATGTTTATCTCCCACGTAACATTGGGGTCAATTTCTCCATTTACGGAAAGAAGAGATGCTAAGTGATAAACAGTATCAATATTATATTTTTTAATTATTTCTTCTACTTTATCTTTTTCTCTAATATCAGCTTTTTCTACAATGCCCGAGAAATCCTGGGGAATATTCTTGTTTCCCATTGCTATAACATTTTCAGACCCAAATTTATTTTGAAGAGCTGGGACAAGTTCTGATCCGATTTGTCCGAAAGCACCAGTTACCAAAATTCTTGCCATTAAATTACCTTTAATTCCTTTCCAATTTTTTCAAAAACAGATACTGCCATTTTTAAATCGTCCATGCTGTGGGAGGCAGAAGGAATAACTCTTATTCTTGCTTTTCCTTTTGCAACTAATGGATACCTTATTGCTGATGCAAAAATACCTTCTTCCAAAAGTCTTTGGCTAAATTTTAAAGTTATTTCATCGTCTCCGAGCATTACTGGAGTTATTGGTGTCATAGAATTTCCAATATCAAAACCTAATCTTTTAAATTCATCTTTAAGGAATTTTGTATTTTCCCAAAGTTTTTTCACTGGCTCGTCAGATTCCTCTAAAATTTTTACTCCTTCAATTAAGGCCGCTGTATCAGGATACGTCAGAGCGCTTGAAAACATAAATTGCCTTGCTTTTTGTTTATAAAAATCAATAAGTGGCTTTTTACCTGTGATAAATCCTCCAATTACAGAAAATGCTTTTGAAAGCGTTCCTACTTCTATATCTACTTGTCCATGTATGCCAAAATAGTCAACTATTCCTCGCCCTCCTTGACCTAAAACTCCTTCTCCATGTGCATCGTCTACCATAGTTAATGCGCCATACTGTTTTGCAAGTTTTACAATTTCAGGCAATGGAGCTAAGTCTCCATCCATAGAAAATACACCATCTGTTACTATAAGAATCAAACGATTTGTTCCATCCTCTTTAGGGGTTTTTACAAGCTCCGAAGCCTCTCTTAGCTTTTCTTCTAAGTCCAGTGTATCAGCATGTTTGTAAATAAATCTGTTTTTAACTTGAGAAAGCCTTATCGCATCAATTATTGATGCGTGATTTAATTCATCCGAAATAACAATATCGTCCTTACTTAAAATTGTTTGGATTGCTGCCATATTGGCTAAATATCCGGCTGAAACAACAATAGCTCCTTCTGCTTTTTTAAAGGTAGCTAGTCTTTCTTCAAGCTCAACATTTAAAATGTTAGTTCCCGCAATTGTTCTATATCCTGTACCAATTCCATATTTATCAATTGCATCTTTTGCAGCCTGTTTTATTCGCTCTTCTACTGCAAAACCCAAATAATGACTGGAACAAAAATTCAGTGTTTTCTTACCGTCTACAGAAAGATATGCGCCGTAAGAGGATTCTATTGTTGCAGGAGTTTTCCCTTTTGAAACTTCTTCTTCGAGCTTTTTATAAAAATCGTCCATTAGAAGATTATTATAGTCTTTTTACTCAACGGAGACAATTGTGTAAATAACTTTTCCGGCTGGTGCTTCTACTTCTACTTTTTCTCCAACTTTTTTGCCAAGCAATGCTTTTCCACGAGGAGATTCGTGAGAAATTTTTCTCTCCTTTGGTTCAGCTTCCCATTCTCCAACAACATTAATCATTTCATTAT
>CAYYAC010000024.1:5484-8440 GCA_964469995.1 uncultured Gammaproteobacteria bacterium | reverse complement strand
AGACTTGAAGTTGATACTCATATAATTTCTGCATCAAGTACAACCCTGCGTAATATGGAAAGAGCATTTTCTGATGTTGGTGTTGATGTTGATGCAATGGTTTCAAGCGGATATGCATCTTCTCTTTCAATTCTTTCTGATACAGAAAAAGAATTAGGGGTAGTGCTTGTGGATATTGGCGCTGGAACAACAGATATATCAATTTATATTGACGGTTCTGTTGCCTATTCTTCTGTGTTGCCAATAGGAGCGCGTCATATTACTAATGATTTAGCAATAGGACTTAGAATTTCTTTAGAATCTGCTGAAAAAATAAAACTTCATCTTTCAAATCCTCCAAAAAAATCAATGCGTATTGAAGCAGAAGAGGAAGAAAAAGAGAAAAAACCAAACGATGAAATAAATCTAAGGTCACTAGGTATTCCTGAAGATGTAACAAAAGTTTCACAGAAAACTTTGATAGATGGAATTATTCGTCCAAGACTTAATGAAATTTTTGCAATGATTGGAATGGAAATTAAAAAGAGCGGATTCGGAGGACAAACTCCAAGCGGTATTGTTATAACTGGGGGAGGAGCAAAAACAATTGGTGCAGCTGAAGTTTCAAAGAGAGTTTTGGCAATGCCAGTTAGAATTGGAATTCCTCAAGATATTAAGGGAATAATTGACGAAATTCAGGATCCATCTTTTGCTACTGCTGTTGGACTTGTAGAATACGGGGTAACACTTGAAGCTTCTTCTGCTTTGCCTTTTGGTTTTTCTCTCCCTCAAATAAAAAATGTTAAATTTGGTAAATACTTATCCCGCGCAATAGAATTTGCCAAAACTTTTCTTCCTTAATGAAAAAAGTTATCTTTATTCACGGATATACTTCATCTCCCCATAAGAAGAAATATCAACTAATTGCTCAGGAGCTTGAAAGACTTGGTGTTGATTATTCTATTCCTGCATTGCCAGGTGGAGAATATCCTCACAGCAAGGATTGGCTCGAAATTATAGATAAAGAAGTTAGCGATCCTAGCAACACGATTCTTGTGGGCCACAGCTTGGGAACAAGAGCAGCTCTCTTATATCTTGATAAGTTTAATAAAAAAGTTGACACAGTTATTCTATTTGCGCCACTGGATAATAATTTTGAAGAAAATAGGAAGAGATGTGATGGTAATTTTTCCGATTTCTTCGATTATGCAATTGGCATAGATAATCTGAAAAAGTTGTCGAGTAATTTTATAATAGTTCATTCAGAAGATGATGACGCAGTGCCTTATGAGCAAGGGAAGAAGCTCGCAGCCGAGCTGGATGCAAAGCTAATAACATATAAAAATAGAAGTCATTTTAGCGGAGAAGAAAATTCAGAGATTAACGCAAAGATATTTGTAGATATCGTAAAGACCGCTTTGTAGTCGCTATTTAGAGTTTGACGTATTGACTAGACACTTTTTATCTGTTAGGATTTCCTTACTTTTTAGCATATGTTAATTCGACCTCAAACAACAAACTTCGCAAAAATTAGAGTCTTTGGAATTGGCGGCGGCGGAAATAATGCAGTAGGCTCAATGATAACAAGCGGAAATATAAGTGGCGTTGATTTTGTTGCTGTAAATACAGATGCCCAGGCTCTTCTTACTTCTCAAGCTGCTACAAAACTTCAAATTGGAGAAAATCTTACAAAGGGGTTAGGAAGCGGCGGAAATCCAGAAATAGGAAAAAATGCAGCAGAAGAATCTACAGAGAGAATCAAAAATATGCTTGAAGGGTCTGACATGGTATTTCTAGCAGCTGGAATGGGCGGAGGAACTGGAACAGGAGCAACGCCTGTTATTGCAAAAATTGCAAAGGAAGTTGGAGCTTTGACTATTGCTGTTGTTACAAAGCCATTTACATTTGAAGGAACAAGAAGAATGGTTGCAGCAGAAGACGGACTTGAAGAATTAAAAGATAAAGTTGACACACTTATTGTTATTCCAAACCAAAGAATCTTAGACGTAGTCGATAGAAAGCTTTCTCTTCTTGAAGCTTTTAAGGTTGCAGATTCAGTCTTAACTCAGGGAGTTCAGGGAATTTCAGATTTGATTACAATGCCAGGTCTTATTAATGTTGATTTTGCAGACGTGAGAACAATCATGACAGATGCAGGAAGCGCGCTTATGGGAATTGGTACTGGTGTTGGAGAAAACAGAGCGCAGGCTGCAGCAAGGACTGCAATTGCATCACCTCTTCTTGAGGTTTCTATGGATGGGGCAAGAGGAGTTCTTTTTAACATTACAGGAGGTCCTGATATTACAATGAGCGAAGTTGACGAAGCAGCAAAAATTATTTCTAACGCTGCAGACCCAGATGCAAACATTATCTTTGGAGCAACAGTTGACGAAAATATGCACGACCAAATAAAAATTACTGTTGTTGCAACTGGATTTGACCAGACAAAACAGACACTTAAAAGTTTTATGCCTCAAACTCAAAAAGTAAATATGGGATATTCAGCCTCTGAGGAAGCAGCTCCTGTTGTTGAGGAAGAGCCCGAAAGAAAAGAAGAACCAGCAGGAGATGAAGATATTTTCGATATTCCCGCTTTTCTCCGAAACAGAAATTAATAGATATTGACAAGAATTTAATTTTGGTCTATACCTAATACAGATGAAAAAACTTGTACTTGCAGCGGTTGCACTGCTTCTAATTATAGCGATAGCATATTTAGGGAAAAATAGCATAAATTCTTCTTATAACAGTCCATCTACTCAGACACAATCAACGCAAACCCCAACATCAGCACCTTCTTCCGCAATTACAGTAAGCAATGAAGTTCTTATGACAAGTTCGGCGGGATATTTGACAGATTTAAAGGGAATGACGCTTTACACATATGATGCTGATACAAAAGGGGTAAGCAATTGCTATGGACAGTGTGCTGTAATTTGGCCTATTTATGGACCAAAAACAGTTCCTGCAACTCTTC
>CAYYAC010000024.1:0-5384 GCA_964469995.1 uncultured Gammaproteobacteria bacterium | reverse complement strand
CAGTGTGCTGTAATTTGGCCTATTTATGGACCAAAAACAGTTCCTGCAACTCTTCCAACAGATGTGACAGTAGTAAAAAGAACAGATGGAACTTTAATTTACGCTTATAAGGGAATGCCTATTTATTACTATGAGAAAGATCAGAAAGCTGGAGATATAACAGGAGACGGAGTCGGCGGAGTTTGGCATTTGGTAAAACCCTAATTTAACCTTACTTATGCTTCCTTATCGTTTGCAAAATGTTTATCGTAATTCCTAAGGGGAGGTATTCCTAGAGCCATAAATCCAACTACGGCTAATGTTCCAATTCCACCTGCTATAACTGCTAATGGTCCTCCAATTGCAGAAGCAAGAGCTCCTGCTTCAAAATCTCCAAGCTGAGGACCTCCCATAAAGAAAATCATGTTAATAGATGTCATTCTTCCTCTTATATAATCCGGAGTTTCAAGCTGTCTGACTGTGTTTCTGATAATCGTACTTATTCCGTCTCCAATTCCCGTAATCATTAGAGCAAAAAGAGACAATAGAAAAATGTGAGATACTCCAAAAAGAATAGTACCAAGAGCATACAAAGCTACTGATGAAAGTAGTATTGCGCCCTGTTTTCCTAGCTGGTGAAAATGTGCGAGTAAAAATCCAGCAAAAACTGCACCGATTGCTGGCGCTGCGTATAAAAGTCCAAGTCCTTGAGGTCCAACATTTAATATATCTTTTGCAAAGATTGGAATAAGCGCAGTAGCAGAGGAAAAAAATGTACTGAAAAAATCTAAAAGCATTGTTGACCAAATCATTGTCCTGGATTTTACAAAAGATAATCCTTCTAAAATTGAAGAAAGGGAAATTTTAGTTGGAATTCCTTCAACTCTTCCTGATGTCTTTATAAAATAAAGGCTTGATAACACTGCTATAAATGACAATGCGTTAATGCCATATATTGTTCCCATTCCTGTTTTTGCAATAAGAAAACCTGATACCGCAGGACCTAAAATGCTTGAGGTTTGAAACATTATTGAATTAAGACTCATCGCATTTGCTAAATGTTTTCTATCAACAAGTCCTGGAATAAACGCCTGGCGTGCCGGCATATCAAAAGAGAGTGCAACTGCAAAAAGAATGGTAATTGCATAAATTATCGCAACGTGTATTTGTCCGGATATAGTAAAGAGTGCAAGTATAAAAGAGAGAACTGCAAGAGTTGATTGAGTAATGTAGAGAATTATTTTTCTATTGTGTGCGTCTGCAACAGAGCCTCCGATTAGGGAAAAAACAAGGATAGGAAGAAATCTTAAAAGTCCCACAAGTCCTAGAGCAAAAGCAGAGTGGGTAAGTATATACACGTGCCAATTTATAGCAACAAACTGCATTTGAGATCCTATGTTTGAAATAAATTGAGAGCCCCAAAAAAGGCTGAAATCTTTATATGTAAAAGCTGGGAATCTGTTTGGAAAGTAGTCTCTCATGCAAATTATAATTGTAGCACAACTTATTGACAGACTATCTATTTATATCTATTCTTAAATTATGAGAAACATTCTTGTAGTTTTGATAGCGGCTGGATTTGTTTTTGGAGGATTTGTTTTTTATTCAAATAGGCAAACTGTTAATCTTCCAGAAATTCAGGCTTCAAAGGAATCAATTCCAACTCCTACGCCAACACCAACTATAAAAAGTCAAACTACCACAAGTGTATCTGATGTTCATTCTGCTGACGGCACAATGATTCTTACAATGCAAAAGACAATAAATTCTTCTGGAATTTCTTCATATTCTTTCCTTGTTTCCAGTCCAAATGATAAAAATGTTTTAGTTTATTCCAAGAACTTAACAAACGGAGCTATATCTTTGCCTGCAAATAGCTGGTCTCCTGACAATAAATATTTTTTTATTAAGGAAAGCGACGCTGGAATTGATAATTATCTTGTTTTTAAAGCAGATGGAGCTAACTTTACGAATGGAGACTTGCTTATCGACGTTGTGCCTTTATACACTGCAAAAGTTCAAAATTATGATTTAAGAGATATTACAGGTTGGGATGCGCCAGGTCTGCTGCATGTTTTAACAACTGGTCCGTCTTTCTGGTTTGATATAGGAAGCAGGGCATTTCTGCAGTTGGCAACTAAGTAGTCTTACAGGCTTTCCTGCGTACTTATTCCAAGTTTTTGTCCATCATAATCAAATATGAATGTAATATCTTTTTCCTTGTTGTTTGTAATATAAAGGTTTTGAAGTTCATTGCTTTCGCTTTTTGAACCAAATTTATAGATAGATGTTCCAAATTCACGGGGAACATCAGGAACAGGAGCAAAATCATGGCGTGTAGGAGCCAAAGTATCAAGTCCTGCATCTTTTGCAGTCCAGTACAAAAGTGATGCTAAATGACAAACTCCATCTCCAACTAAGTATCCGTCAGACTTAAAACCCTGGTCTGAGCTAAAGTTTGAGTTTGTAGTTTTTGTAATTTTTCCTACAAATTGAGGCAAAACATCATCATGGAAAGCAAATGTTTCTCCAGGTTTTAATGTAATGCTGTATTTAAAAGGCTTTTCTATAGTTTTCCAATCAATATTTGTAGGATCTATTTTTTGTCCAACAGCATAATCAATAGTAAGCAAGATGTTATCTTTGAAAACATCATTTACATATGAATTTCCATATCTGTCGTTTAAAGAAAATTCATGGTAAGAAAGGGTTTGTGTTTTGGGTACGTTAGAAAACGCAGGTTGAGACAACCCTAAGATAGGCAAAAGTAATAATGAAAGTAAGTTATTCATATTTTAAAAGAAGAGCCCTTTTGAGGCTCAACTTAGACCTAGAGTATATCATACTATAGGACAAAAGTCAAGTTTCTGGGGGTGATTTATGGGGTTTACATTTCTATGTAAATTGCCTAATATTAAGCTATGTCTAGGAAAAAACGTGCCTACAAAAGCAAAAATTCTAATTTTTTCTTCAATTTTCTTGTTGTTTCATTTGCTCTTATTGCGCTTGTTAGTCTTGTTTTTGGCTATTTTAAGATATCAGGAAGAACTGCTTCGTGTGCAAATTCAATAACTTGTCTTGGTGATTTGTCTGGTAAATACGAAAAAGGCAAAACAAGTAGTTTTATGGGCCACCTAGTAAATGAGCCTAGTTTGATAGCTGAGGGAAATAGCGTTAAGCATGTTTTGGGAAGCAATACTTCAGGCGAAAAGCATATTTTTGTAGATCTTTCTACGCAGACTCTGCGCGCCTACTCGGGAAATGATTTAGTCTTTACTTTTCCTGTAGCTACGGGAAAATGGCATCCAACACCAACTGGAGATTTTAGAATTTGGATAAAAATCCGCTACGCTCACATGGAAGGCGGAGAAGGTGCAGATTACTACAATCTATATAACGTTCCCTATACTATGTTTTTCTATAACAGCGAAGTTCCTAAGTCTGCAGGATTTAGTCTTCATGGTGCCTATTGGCACAATAATTTTGGTCATCCAATGAGCCATGGGTGTGTAAATATAAGACCTGAAGACGCAGCTCTGCTTTATGACTGGGCAAGTCCTACCACGGGCGCGAGCACAACCTACGCAACTGAAGACGATCCAGGAACTCTAGTTACCATATACGGTACTCCTCCGGAGGAATAGATTTCTTCCTTGAAGAAAAAGCTCATTTGAATTAGAATATAGAGTATGTTTAAGCCTGTTTCACCGATTGTCGATTTTCCAAAACTTGAGCGTGACCTTTTGGAAAAATGGCAAAAAGAAGGAATAATTGAGAAATATCTTCATAAAAATGATAGTTCAGAAGAAAAATTTTCATTTCTTGATGGCCCTATAACCGCAAACAATCCAATGGGAGTTCACCATGCGTGGGGAAGGACTTATAAAGATTTTTGGCAAAGGTTCTGGAACATGAAAGGCAAAAAACAAAGGTTTCAGAATGGATTTGACGAGCAAGGTCTTTGGGTAGAGGTTGAAGTAGAGAAAGAATTGGGACTGCATAATAAAAAAGATATAGAAAATATAGTTTCAGGAGACAAGTTTAAAAGTATTGAAAAATTTATAAATCTTTGCAAAGAAAGAGTAAAAAAATTCTCCGCAATTCAAACGGAGCAGTCAAAAAGGCTTGGATATTTTATGGATTGGGAGAATTCCTATCACACTTCATCTGATAAAAACAATTATGAAATTTGGAATTTTATAAAGGTAGTAAATGAAAAAGGCTGGCTTTATAAGGGGCATGATACTGTTCCATGGTGCCCTAGATGCGGAACTGCAATTTCTCAGCATGAAATCTTAACAGAAGAATATAAAGAAATAACCCATGAAACTGTTTATTTTAAACTTCCGATAAGGAATCGGGACAATGAATTTTTGCTTGTTTGGACTACAACTCCATGGACAATTCCTTCAAATGTAGCAGTAGCTGTAAATCCTAAGGAAAAATACGTGAGCTTTGAAAAAGACGGGGAAAAGCTTTGGGTAATGGAAAAAAGATTAGAATCTATTGGAAAATTTGAAAAAATAGAATCTGTTCTTGGAAAAGAATTAGTCGGCTTAGAATACGATGCAGCTTTCGATAATATTCCTTTGGTGGAGCAATCATTGGATGAATATGCGCATAGAGTAATTGACGGTGGAGATGTTGTTACAGAAACAGAAGGAACTGGTCTTTTACATGTGGCTCCAAGTGCTGGAGAAGAAGATTTTAAGCTTGGAAAAGAGAATAAATTGCCAGTTATCCCCTCCATTGAAGAAGATGCTTCGTATGTTCCTCAAATGGGAGAATTTGCAGGAGTTAATGCAAAAAAACATCCAGAAGCAATAATTGATTATCTTAAGTCTTTTGAAAACGGCAAGTTTTTCTTTAATACTCAGCGAATTACTCATAGATATCCAACTTGCTGGAGATGCAAGACTGAGCTTGTGTGGAGACTTGTTGATGAGTGGTACATTGCGATGGATAAAAAAGATTCATCTGGAAAAACTTATAGAGAACAAATGGTAGAGGTTGCAAAGAAAATTACATGGATGCCTTCCTAGGGACTGGACCGCGAGCTGGACTGGCTTAAGAATATGCAGGATTGGCTTATTTCTAAAAAAAGGTATTGGGGACTTGCTCTTCCTATCTGGTACTGTGCAAGCTGCAAAAATTTTGAAGTAATTGGCTCAAAAGATGATCTAAAAGAAAAAGCTACTGAAGGCTGGGAAAAATTTGAAGGTCACACTCCACATAGACCTTGGATTGATCAGGTTAAGATTAAATGTTCAAAATGTGATGGGATTGCTGAAAGAATCCCAGATGTAGGTAATCCTTGGCTAGACGCTGGGATTGTCCCATTTTCAACTTTACCAGATGAATGTTTCCCTGCTAATTTTATCACTGAAAGTTTTCCAGGACAGTTT
>CAYYAC010000023.1:0-8666 GCA_964469995.1 uncultured Gammaproteobacteria bacterium | reverse complement strand
AAATTATTAAGAAGGAAATTAGAAAGAATTGCCCCTTCTGCTCCAATTCCCGCAGCAACTC
This sequence comes from uncultured Gammaproteobacteria bacterium, assembly GCA_964469995.1. Classification (GTDB taxonomy): domain Bacteria; phylum Patescibacteriota; class Microgenomatia; order Levybacterales; family UBA12049; genus JACPDD01. The sequence goes on along the minus strand of CAYYAC010000023.1, from coordinate 8,605 downwards.
CTTGTGCTGTCGCATCAAGACTCTGCGCTGACTGAAAAGATTCAAAAATCTTTGTTAATAGAAGTGCCAAACCAAACCGATAAGAAGATTCCTGCAACAGTACCTGAACGACAAATCCAGTAGTTCCCACAATCAAAAATTTTATTACCCTCTGTAATTCTCTTATCCTCGCCGTAATTACATAAGTTAAAAGATTAATTATGTATTCCATTGGAACAATTTTACTTCTGCCCAACGTTCTGTCTACAAAATGGATTGGCACTTCTCCAACTTTAAAACCGTCCATTACTGCATTAAATAAAAATGCTACTTGGAACGTATATCCCTGGTAAGATGACACCTTTTGCTTTTCTTTCACGAATACTTCTTTTTTAAGAGCTCTGAATCCGCCTGTCCAATCATGAACTCCAAATCTTCCAGTTACAGTTCTTACTATTAAATTTGCAGTTCTAGAATAAAGCTTTCTAATAAACGGCCAATTTTTAGGCAAAGAGCCTCCTGCGCTGTAGCGGGTTCCAACTACGATATCAAATCCTTCATCGATTTTTTTTATAAAATTTGGAATCTCTCTTGGGTCATGAGACAAATCTGCATCTATTTCACACACAACGTCTGCCTTCATTTCATCTACTGCATAGCTCATTGCTCTGACATACGCTGCACCTAATCCCTTTTTTGGTCCTGAATTAATACCAATATTTTTCCATTTTTTCATCAATTTCCCAACCACATCTGCAGTACCATCAGGAGAATTATCATCTGCAACTAAAATATGCATTTCATGATTTTTTATTTTAGGAAATGCTTCTTCTTCCAAAATTGTTATAAGATTTTCTATGTTATCTTTTTCGTTGTAGGTTGCTGGAATGACTACTATTTTCATACGCTTTTAAAATAATCTATTGTTTTTTGAAGTCCCTCTTCTAAGCTTACCTTAGGAGACCAGGAAAGTAAACTTTTTGCTACTGTTATATCAGGATTTCTTTTGGTTGGATCATCAGATGGAAGTTCCTCAAAAACTATTTCAGAATTACTTCCTGTCATTTTCTTTATAATTTCAGCAATTTCAATTATAGTTTTTTCATTAGGATTACCTAAATTTATAACTTTACCCTTGGTATTATCCGTAAACATTGCTTTTAAAATTCCCTCAGCTAAATCAGATATAAAACACAGACTTCTTGTTTGCTTTCCGTCTCCATAGACAGTCAAGGGTTGATTTCCTAATGCTTGATTTATAAAATTTGAGACAACCCTACCATCATCTTTCTGCATATTTGGGCCGTAAGTATTGAAAATTCTTATAATTCTTGCGTCCGTATTGTTTTTTCTAACAAATCCCATTGTCATTGCCTCTCCAAATCTTTTCCCCTCATCATAAACAGAACGTACTCCATTTGGGTTAACGTTACCAAAGTATGTTTCAATTTGAGGAGATATACTTGGATCACCATACACTTCAGATGAGGATGCAAATAAGAATTTAGCATTAGTTTCCTTTGCAAGAATTAATAGATTGTAAGTTCCAACTGAATTAACAAGCATTGTCTCAATTGGATGACTTATATAACTCCTGAAGCTTTTTTTATTTGGAGACGCAGGAGAAGCTAGGTGAAAAATAAAATTAACATCCTTAGTTTTTTCTTTTAAATCAGACAAATCCTGGATTATATCTTTTTCTATAAATTCAAAATTTGAATTAGAGATAAGCTTCTGAATGTTAGATTTTTCACCCGTTATGAGGTTGTCTACGCAAATAACCTTAAATCCATCATTTAGTAGTTTCTCACAGAGGTAGGAACCTATAAAACCACTACCGCCTGCAACAAGCGCTGTCTGCATATAAATTTATTTCTGCTTCTCCATTTCCAGATCAGATTTAACCATCATTTCAACAAGTTCCTTAAAACTTGTCTTTGGTGTCCAACCTAGAACTTTTTTAGCTTTGCTTGCATCTCCTATTAAATAGTCTACCTCTGCAGGGCGCATATGTTCTGAAACATTTGAATCAACATACTTTTCCCAATCAGAAATTCCAACTGCACCAAAAGCAAGTTCTACAAATTCTTTAACAGAATGATTCTCTCCTGTTGCAATAACATAATCATCTGGCTTATCCTGTTGAAGCATAAGCCACATTGCTTCAACATAATCTCCTGAAAATCCCCAGTCTCTTTTTGGCGACAAATCTCCAAGCTGAATTTTTTGCTGTTTTCCAAGACTAATTCTTGCCACTGCATGAGATATTTTTCTTGTTACGAATTCTATTCCGCGTCTCGGTGATTCATGATTAAAAAGAATTCCGGAGCATGCAAAAATATCATAACTTTCTCTGTAGTTTAAAGTTATGTAATGTCCATAAACCTTTGCAACTCCATAAGGACTTCTTGGATGAAATCTTGTCGTTTCTTTTTGAAGAGGTTCGGTAACTTTTCCAAACATCTCAGAAGACGAAGCTTGATAGAATTTTATTTTTTTGTTTGTAGTTCTTATTGCCTCAAGCATACGGGTTACACCAAGGGCCGTAAATTCACCTGTTAAAACAGGCTGATCCCATGATGCCTTAACAAAAGACTGAGCAGCTAAATTATATATTTCTGTTGCTTCTGATTTTATAATTGCATCTGTAAGAGAACCTTGATCTAAAAGATCGCCAGACAAAAGATTTATTTCTTCAGAAATGTGTTTTATGTTTTCAAGATTTGGAGTAGAAAGACGTCTTACAAGTCCATAAACATTGTAGCCTTTAGCAAGTAAAAATTCTGCAAGATATGAGCCATCTTGTCCTGTTATTCCTGTAATAAGTGCATTTTTTGCCATAGATAATATTTCCTTATTTTAAACAATATTTCTCCAATAGTCTAGGGTATCTTTCAATGTTTGATCAATATTAATTTTTGGCTTCCAACCAGTTCTATCAGTAAATTTACTGTGGTTGCATATCAAATCTGGCTCATCTTTTGGTCTAACTTTATCCTTATCAATCTCAATAGCTATCTTTTTATCAGAAAGAGAAAGTAGTTTATCCAAAATTTCTGAAATCTCCCACGATTTACCGCTTCCAATATTATAAACTTCCCCTAAATCTCCTTTTTCTAAAGCCAAAACATAAGCCTCAACTATGTCTCTAACATCAGTAAAATCTCTTTTGGCAGAAAGATTTCCAACTTTTATAACTGCTTCTTTTTCCCCTTTTTCTATTTCTGCTATCTGCTTTGCAAAAGCTGGGACCACAAACTGAGGCGCCTGCCTTGGACCTATGTGATTGAATGGTCTAAGTCTGACAATTTGCATATCGTAAGCCAAAAAATACTGCAAACCCAAAAAATCCTGAGCTATTTTTGACACAGAATAAGGAGTTGTAGGCATAAAAGGAGTTTTTTCATCTATGGGAAGATTTTCCTCTTTTACCATACCGTAAATATCAGCAGAAGAAATTACTAACACTTTAGGATTTGTGTCATTTTTTCGGATTGCCTCAAACAAATTTATTTGCGCTATTGTATTGTTGGATATTGTTCCTGCAGGATTTTCAAGACTACCATAAGGAAAAGATAATGCAGCTAGATGAAAAATTAAATCTGGTTTTGTTTCTTTTATTAAATCGTCTGTTTCTTTTTCATCAAGAAGATTTACTTTATGAAGATCTAAATCTTTTTTAAATGAGTTGATATTTTCAAATTGATTTTCGGAGATATATGTACCAGAAACTGAAAAATGTCCGTTGGAAAGTAGCTTTTCTGCTAAAAAACTTCCTGCAAATCCGGTTGTTCCTGTTATTAAGGCTTTTTTCATCTTCCAACACCTTCATAGGAAAATCCTAAAGTTTTCATTTTTTCCGGCTCATAAACATTTCTTCCATCAATAACAATTGGAGATTTCATTAATTCTTTTATTTTCTTAAGATCTATTTCTTTAAATTCATTCCATTCAGTAAGCACAACTAAAGCATCCGCATCTTTTACAGTGTCATACATATCCGCAGCATACTCTATTCCAGATATTATTTTCTTCGCCTTTTCCATTGCCTGAGGATCATAAGCTGAAATAATTGCTCCTTTTTCTTTAAGCCATTCAATAATTTCAATCGATGGAGCAAAGCGCATATCATCTGTATTTGGCTTAAACGCAAGTCCTAAAACTCCAATCTTCTTACCCTTTAACTTCCCAACCAACTTCTCAGTTTTTTCAACAATTGCTTTCTTTGCAGCAAGATTTACTGCTTCCACTTCTTTCAAAAGCTTAAAGTCATATCCAAATCCTCCGGCAATAGCTATCAAAGCTTTTACATCTTTTGGAAAACAGCTTCCACCGTATCCAGAACCTGGCTGTAAAAATGCAGTTCCAATTCTTTTATCAAAACCTATTCCCTCAAGCGCGCGAAGAGCATCTGCTCCTGTAACTTCTGATAGCTGGGCTATTGAGTTTGCAAAAGATATTTTCATTGCAAGAAAAGAATTTGCAGCATACTTAATCATTTCTGCAGTTTCTAAATTACAAAGAACATAAGGGCAATTTGTGTTGTCATAAAGGGGTTTGTGCAAATCTACAAGAATATCTTCGGCTCTTTTTGACTCTGTTCCAATAACAATTCTATCAGGGTTTAGAGTATCTGAAATGGCCGTTCCCTGTCTTAAAAATTCAGGACAAGAGGCAACATCAAATTCTGCCTTTGCATCTTTAACTTTTTCAAGAAGAGCTTTTATTTTTTTGTTCGTCCCAATTGGTACAGTACTTTTAGTTACAATTACTGTGTACCCTGAAAGATTTTTCCCTATATTTTCTGCGACCTCTAAAACTGTAGATAAGTCTGCTTCTCCACCTTCTTTTGGAGGTGTGCCAACTGCTGTAAAAACAACGTCTGCTTCCTTAACATTGTCATAATCAAGAGTAAAATGAAGTCTTCCCGCATCAATATTTTTCTTAACAAGTTCTGCAAGACCAGGTTCATAAATATGAATAATTCCTTTATTTAAGTTTTCAACAGTAGATGGAGTGTGACCAATTACAGATACTTCATTTCCCAAGTCTGCAAAAACAGAAGCGCTTACAAGTCCTACATATCCGTGTCCTACAAATGTTATTTTCATATTAGATTTTTTATTTCGGTTAAAGCTTCTTCAAAAGTTCTCATTTTAATCCCTAATTTTTTTATTTTATCATTTTTAAGCGCTAAACGAAATGGTCTTGGCGCTCTATCTTTAAAGAAATCTTCCCTTGTTGTTTTACTTATAAGAGAAGCGTCTAGATTGAAATTTCCAGCAATAAGCAAGGACGCATCGTATGGAGAAAGCGCCTGACTGCCAACAACATGGAAAATTCCCTTAGAATCATTAGCAATTAATGTATCTAGCGCCAGCGCAACATCATCAATAAAAGTAGGACAAAAAATATGATCTTCAATTGCTACAACAGTAAGTCCTTCTTGCAATCTTTTAAGTATTGCTCTCATGAAATCATTTTTTGAAAAATTAGCCCTAAAAGGGTAAGCAAGACGGGCAATTATCCAGTTCTCTCCTAAAGATTGAACAATTTTTTCTCCCTCAAATTTTGTTTTAGCGTAAAAATTTATAGGATTTGGAATATCTTCTTCCGTATAAAATTTATCAGAATCTATGTTTCCATCAAAAACAAAATCTGTTGATATATAAATCAGCTTTTTGCCGCTTTCAGAGGCTGACTGCGCAACATTTCTTGTTCCTTCAACATTTATTTTCCACGCATCTGAATTTTCTCCCAAATCCTTATCTTTCTCACATCCATCAACGTCGGTTTTTGCAGCTAAATGTAGAACAACTTCTGCATCTGACGATTTTATGTGTTCCGAAACTTTTTCCTTGTCTGTAATATCAACTCCAGAGGTTCTATCTAAATTTTCAAATTCATATTTTTCTTTTAAAAGCTCTATTATCCTTGACCCAATAAGCCCATTCATTCCTGTCCCTAAAATCTTCACTACTCTTTATCTCCCCAGAAATCATCTAAATTTGTATCAATATTTTTCTTCAGAGGTTTCCACCATGACTCATTATCTTTATACCACTGTACAGTTTTTTCAATCCAAACATCAAATGAATTTTTCGGCTCCCACCCAAGCTCGTTTTTTATTTTTGTAAAATCAACTGCATAACGGCGGTCATGACCTGGTCTATCTTTTACATATTCTATTGAGTTTTCATCTTTATCCATAATCTTTAAAATCTTTTTTATAACATCTATGTTTGACAAATCTTCTGTAAGCCCGCCTATGCAATAAGTTTCACCGGCTTTTCCTTTTTCCAAAACTGCTTCTATTGCTCTTACATGATCTTCTGTATATAACCAATCTCTAACATATAAACCATCTCCATAAACTGGTACTTTTTTATCTTCTATTAAATTAGTTATGGCAAGTGGAATGAATTTTTCTGGAAACTGATATGGACCAAAATTATTAGAACAATTTGTTATTGTTATTGGTAAGCCATACGTAGAAAAATATGCTCTTACTAAATGGTCTGAGCCTGCTTTGCTTGCTGAATAAGGACTTCTGGGATTATAATTTGTTCGTTCACTAAATTTATCCGTTGATCCTAATTCCAAAGCTCCAAACACCTCATCTGTTGAAATATGATGAAATCTTTTAACATTGTTTTTAACCGCGGCATCAAGTAAAACCTGAGTACCCACAACGTTTGTCATTACAAATTCAGATGGATTTTTAATAGAGCGGTCAACGTGGCTTTCTGCGGCAAAATGAACAACAATATCAACTCCATTCATTGCTTCGTTTACTAAGTTTGCGTCTGTAATGTCTCCTTTTATGAATTTATATTTTGGCTCATTTTCTATGTTTTTGAGGTTTTCAAGATTTCCAGCATAAGTCAGCTTATCAAAATTAACAATTTCATCCGTAGGATGGTTTTTAATCCAGTAAAGGATAAAATTGGAGCCTATAAATCCTGCTCCACCGGTTACTAAAATTTTCATTTAAATTTCTATTTTGGATTTTTCTCCTATGAATAGTTTTATTGGCAGGGAAAGCTCTTTAGAGGATGAAATTTCACTCTCAGGACCAATTAGACTTGTGTCTATTACTCTTGAAACATTATTTATTTTAACCCCAGCCATTAAAACTACATTCTCTATGTGGCTGTTTGTTATAGAACAGTTATCACTCACTGAAGAATAAGGACCAATTTTAGAATTTACAATTTCCACACCATCTCCAACTATCAAAGGCCCTTTAAGAATAGCGCCTGAAATCTTACAATCTTTGCCGACTGAAACTTTACCATCAACGGTCGATGTAGAATCTATATCTGATTCCATATTGGGCTTTAGGGTTGTATCAAGAAGATATTTATTTGCTTCTAGCCAATCATCAAATTTGCCTGGATCAAGCCATTTACCCTTATATTCAATAACATCTACTTTATATTTGTGGTCAATAAGCCATTGATATGGAGCGCTTATTTCCAATTCTCCTCTTGGGGAGGGGACAATTTTTTCTTTTCCCACAAAGCATTTAAAGATATTATTATCAAAGAAATAAAGGCCAGGAATTGCATAATCATGAGGAGGATTTTCTGGTTTCTCAATATATTGGACTAAGCGATTATTCTCATCGAAGTATGGAACACCTAACCTTCTGTTGTCTTTATGATGAACCATAGTAACAAGTCCATTTGGTTTATTTTTTAAGAAATACTCAACTGCTTCTTTAATCCCTTCTGTAAATATATTATCCCCGTTATGCATTAAAAAAGGTTCTCCTGCTAAGTCCTTCTCACAGACTTGAAAAATATTCGCAAGTCCTTTAGGCTCTTCTTGCAATACATATGTAAATTTTGCTCCCCACCTGCTTCCGTCCCCCAAATAACTTTTTACCATTTCCAAAGCTCCGGGATTATAGGTCAACAAAATTTCTTTTATTCCAGCATTAACAACTGTTTCAATGGGATAAAAAATTAATGGCTTATTAGCAACGGGGATAAAATGCTTATTGGCAGAAAATGTAATTGGCTGCATGCGCGTACCACGTCCGCCAGTTGGGATAATTGCCTTCATATTCCAAATGCTCCTGTTAGAAAAAACATCAATGCTGCTATTCCTAAGGCTGCAATAAGTATATATTCTACCACAATTTTTGAGTTTAATCTATGATTTATGCCGTGATGGAATACCCCCCAAACTATGTAGAAAAAAGAAATCATAATGAAAATTTCTGTTTGAAGTTTTTTATTTGGAGATGCAAATATAAGAGCTAAAAGACCTAGCCCCAAAATTAAAACTAATGAAAAATAATGACCTTTGTGAGACATTTTTTTTGACATTATAAAATTACTCCTTTAATAATAATTAGCCCAGCAAGAATAATTGTTATAAGAAATAAAATATGGTCTATGTTATGTCCTACAACTCTTACGACTCTATGCTTTTCAACAATTAGCATATCTAAAATAAGAACTATTATAAATAACCCAATTAGAACTAGATATGTATCAAAAGATAATGATGCACTATTAATTTTAGGTTTTGCGTATGCTGCCTGAACTTGAGCCACAGCAGCGGGAGGAAGTACGGAAATTCCTGAATTAGCTGCAATCTGAGCAGGGTTTTTTCC
>CAYYAC010000022.1:4199-8955 GCA_964469995.1 uncultured Gammaproteobacteria bacterium | reverse complement strand
TCTGAAAAAATAACCTACAACAAAGAAAAAAATGAAATATTAAAAGGAGAAAATAGAATTTCCGATTCTCTTTCTTCTTCTGAATTTAGACTTCTTAAATTTTTGATAGAAAATAAAGACAGGGTTTGTGACAAAACAGAGATAATAAATGCAGTTTGGAAAGATTCCAAAACTCAAGAAGGCGTAACAGATCAAGCCCTTGATCAAATTATCTATAGACTACGGCACAAAATAGAAGAAAACCCCAACATTCCTGTCTTTATTCAAACAATAAAAGGACGCGGTGTTAAATTTTTAGAGTAATCTCTTGCAATTTTTGAGTTTTTTAAGGTACGATGAAACTGTGAAAAGAATAATTACCTCCCTTCTCCTAAGCATGCTCTTTTTAGGCATTTCTGTTGCAAGCGTAAATATTGCTCATGCTGACTTACCCAGTTGTTCCAAATTTGATGCAAAATCTGTATCTCCCGGCAATTGGTCAACAGATACTAAGATTGGAGACATAAGCGAAATATCAATAGATTTTAGTACAATAGGAACTACATCAAATGGAACACCAATACATGCATGGCTCATCAATAATAATGCTGACCAATGGGAGATAACACAAACCACCCACACTTTTTCTACAGACTTTGGAACACCATCTAGCAACTCCTCTGTTATTTTTAAGCCATACGACCCGCAAGGACAATTGTTTACAGCAGGCGCACACATCTTAAGATTAACAACGGGCAAATTTCCAAACGATGGAGGAATATGCGAGATCAAATATACGATTAATCAATTTGGTCAATTACGCTGCGGCATTAACGACATAAACCATGATCAAACAAAAAGTTATGGACTAGGTGATACGGTTTTCATTAAAGGAACTTTTTATAATGGTTTTGACAGTTCAATTAGATATAAAAATCAAGAAGTAGATATTAGGATTTTCTCGAAAAATAAAATCAATACATCGGGACAAGATGATCAAAAAACAAATGACCTGGGAGATTTTACTGCAACCAGAACAATACCTATCTTTTTAAAACCAGAGGATATGGGCTTGTGGTATATAACAGCATCTCCAAACGGACTAAACGATTATGGACAGCAGACCTGCACAAGACAAATCTATGTCTCTGAAAAATCAGGAGAACCTATTCCTGAGGGAATTACAACTTCTGGTAGTCAAACAGGACTTATATCAGCCCCAGTAGACACTCCTATGCCATCTGCTCCGCCTGCTCCCTGTGCAGAATTTTCTCCTGACAAAAAACAGTGCATAAAAGTATCTACTGCTTTGGGAGACATAGGTACAAAACCTGAAGATTTTATAACAAGTATTTTTGGGTACTTGCTTGGCATTTCTGGGGGAATTGCACTTCTTTTAATAATTATTGCAGGCTATAAACTTATGGCATCTCAAGGAGATGCAGAAAAAGTAAAAGAAGCAAGAGAATCTTTAACTTCTGCCATAGTTGGGCTTTTATTTATAATATTTTCTTTGGTAATACTTCAGATAATAGGAGTTGATATACTAAAAATACCAGGATTTGGTGCATAAAATAATAATGAAGTTTATTTCTCTATCACTTCCCAACCCTAATGCAAATGGCTCAGTCACGATAGCCCCACCCGGCGGTGTGCCATCCGGAGGATTAGAAACTGGAGGTGCAGGACAAAAAGCTATTCAACTTGGAGTTGAGCTTATTTTTACAATAGGCATTTCCCTTGTCATAATTTTTATAATTTATTCTGGAATTCAATGGATAACTTCCGGCGGAGATGAGAAAAAAATTGAAAAAGCAAAAGCTAGGCTTACCTATTCTATAATTGGGCTAATAGTAATAGCAGGCGCATTTTTTATAGTAAGCACTGTAATAACTCTTTTGGGTGGAAGCTCTTCATTTTTCCTGCCAAAATTCTAAAACAGAGCACTTGACAAACATAAAAAATCTACATATCATGAATTTAATGAGAAAATATTTAACACTAGCAGCAAGCGCATCTTCTTTTTTACTCGCTGCTTCTTCAGCCTTAGCACAAACCCCAGTTAGCCTTACTGCTCCACAAGGAGCTATTACAACAGGGCAAATTAAAATTGAAAATATTCCATCTTTTGTAATAAATCTTCTTTTTTCAGTTGGTATTATAATTGCTGTTGCGTTCTTAATTTACGGCGGAATTAAGTGGATATTGTCCGGAGGAGACGAAAAAGCAGTAGAAGCAGCAAGAAATCACATAATAGCAGCTATTATTGGACTTATAATCGTAGTTGGAGCATTCTTTATATTAAACATAGTCTTTACTCTTCTTACAGGAAGCGCATTTGACTTTACTCACCTATGTATTCCAAGCCTTGCTAACGGCGGCAAATGCAACTAATCTCCTAGCTTGTCTTTCTTGTTTTTATTTGCTACTCTTTTTTCATGTCTCCACAACCAACAATACCTGTAGTAGTAACAAATAGTGATTGGGGCAACTGTATTATAAATGGAGCCGCAAGTCTTAATTGCATTCCGGGATTATTTAAGCTTGTTTTAAATTTTGCTTTTCAAATTGTTGGAGTTGTTGCAATCTTTTTTGTTCTTTTTGCAGGAATTAAGTTTCTAACTTCCGGCGGAGATGAGAAGAAAGTAGAAGAAGCAAAAAAGACTTTAACTTTTGCAATAGTAGGAATTATTGTTGTTATTCTTTCCTTTGCAATTATAAATCTTATAAGTTCCGTAACTGGAGCTCATTGCATTCTTAATTTTGGATTTAACGTCTGCTAGAAAAAGACACCCCAATCTTCAATAGAAGAAATAAAGAAAAATCTATCCCCAAAGTCCAAAGCATAAAGTTATTTATCTGTCTAAAAAAAGCAACGGATCCTTCTGAGTTTATAAAAGAAGAAAAAATCTCAAAAGGCAGCCTAAAATTAGCAGCGTAAAAAGTCAAAAGCAAAATCAGAATAACCGCAACAAGCTCTATTGTTCCCTCTAAATCTTTTTTGCTTGAAAACATTGTATTTCCTACCTCAAAAAGAAGATACCCCACAAGCGCCGGGTATAAAAATGTTGTCTGATTTTTTAAAAGAAACGGCACGCCCAAAATTATCACAAGTCCTACCATTACGGGAGCAAGACCAATAACGGCACGGCGCAAAACATCTGTTTTTCCTATCATTACGCTTCCAAGCCGCAGCTGCCCGTCATCTGATATTTTTGGCATTAAATCTATGTCTCCTACTGGAACAAAAAATATTCCGGCAGTAATCATATGTGCCAGTTCATGGATAACAACGCCCGGGAAAAAAAGTAAAGCAATAATTGCAGTTGTTTGAGATCTGCTTTTTGTAAGAAAAAATAAAAACTGGGACAAGGTTATAGTTAATGCTTTAGAAAGAAGCAAGAGAAAAAGAAATTGAGCAAGAAAAATTAAAAAATATTGCATCTTTCCTAGTATATATAAGGCTGGTGTTATTGACAACACTAAGCTCCTATGAAACACTGAGTATGTAAAGGGGGTGATTTATGAACGAAGAAATTAAAATTCCAGATGAAGTCCGCACATTTTTAGAAGGTCTACTGTCAGATGCAGGAATGACAACTCTTGATGACCAAATGAAAGAAGAAATGATAAAAGAGCTTTATGCAAGGCTTGATAGTTTTATAACGTCTTCTATTGTTGCCAATCTGCCTCCAGAGCATCTTGATGCGTTCATAAAATTAAATGAAGAGAAGAAAACCCAAGCGGAAATTGAAGGCTTTTTGACAGAAAAAATGCCAAACGCAAAAGATATTTTTACAAAGGCTTTTTCAGATTTTAGAGCATTGTATTTAGGAAATGTTTCGGTATCAAGAAATACGCCTGAAGGAAATTCGCCTGCGCCGGACCAACCTAAAACAAATTAACAATGGCACAAGATGCATCTGGTAATGAAATAGGCGGCGCAAAGTTAACGCCGGAAACTACAAAACCCCCTGAAATTAGAGATACCAGGGAGCAGGTAATTAATGCCTTTAATTCTTCTTTTTCTCTTCTTGAACAGACACCAAATACTGAACTTTCCCAAGACGAGATTGATGCAAAAGAAGCAATTACCAAAGCCCGCGAAGACACACTTCAAAACGGAAGAGATACATTTACAAACACTTTTAAAAGTATACAAACAGAAGAAATATTCACTCAGGAAGAAGGAATTCCAATTGACGGACTCTTGCTGTTTTTAAGCAGAAAAATTGAGAGTATCCCTGAAGATTCTCCACAAAAACAAGAAATCATAAATCAGGCGCATATTTTGTACAGAAATAGTGAGCCATACTACAGTCTTCCCCACAGAATGGAGCCCGAAAGATTTGAGTCCCGCATATATCAGGCATGGGAATCTGTTTCCAAAGGAAGAAGATCGCAAGCAGATATAAAAACAGATATGGGAAAGGCAACAGAAAACATTAACAGAAGAATTGAACTAAGAATACCAAAGGGAGCTCCAATTGATGCTTCAGCTGATTATGAAATACGAGTACAAACTCCTGATGCTACTCAAAATCCAGCTGAGCCTGAATCTACCACCGAACCTATTCAAACAGAAGAAACTTCTACCCCCATAGCGGACGTTCACGAAGAAATCCCTGATGAGGATTTTTCCAATGAAGCTGTTTTTGGCGCTTTGCCAGAAGAAAGAACCGATAACGAAATTACTACAACCGTGGAAGAAATAGCAGAAGGAGAACTTGATAATAACCCAGAATATACTGAAGCTACGGAACCCGAGCCAAAAGCA
>CAYYAC010000022.1:0-4099 GCA_964469995.1 uncultured Gammaproteobacteria bacterium | reverse complement strand
AGAACTTGATAATAACCCAGAATATACTGAAGCTACGGAACCCGAGCCAAAAGCAGAAACAGTAGAGCAAATATTAAGAGAGGTAAATATTGTAAACAGACACGAAGATATAGAAAAAAGAGCACGGGAAATAGCAGAAAACCAACTTAGAGAAGAGATGAGACGCGGTAGCGCTTTAAATCCACTTAACTGGGCTCGCAAATTTAGATTAAGAAGCTTAGAAGAGTTTTACAGACAAAGATATATTGAAAGAGCAAGACAGGCAATGAGAGATAGCAGTAATTCATATCTTGAGATGGATGTTGTAAGAAATGCAGCCATTGATGCCAACATAAATGCACAAGCAGAAAGAGAAGCAGGCCAAGCAACTATACAAAGACTTCGCTCTGGAGATTTAAGAGGAGAAGGAGAACAAAGAGAAGGTTTCCAGCGTGCAGGAAGTGAACTAAATACCCTAATGGTAAATGAGATTATAAGACCTGCTCTTGAAGGAGAAAATACAACAATAGAACAGATTCAAGACTATATTGCTGATTTTATAGAAGAGCACCAAGAAAACCCGCAAATCCAAGAAATGTTTGGAAGAGAAACCACAATGACAGGACAGCTTGCTGATTATTTTGCTACAGATTTGCTGGAAGCCGTAAACGGAATGAGACAAGATATAGCTTCCCATAAATACGCACTAGAAAACATAGACAGCATTGTGAAGATAAATCTTGGAAATGCTCACTGGGCTGCAGACACAGAAGCTAGATTTACTGCAGTTGACAGAGCAATAAGATGGACTCAATCTCACAGAGCGACAGCTTGGATTAATCCTGCAACAACAAGCGCAGCATTTTCTTTGGGCATTTTTGGAGCAATGACTGCAGCAAGGGCTGGAGCAAAAGCAACTGCATTTGTGCCAGGACTTGGAGTTTTACCAGGAGCTGCTTTTGCTGCGTTTAGAAGAAACTATGATCTTAAAGTTGATATGGCTTCTCACAAAACAGAAATGGCATACAATGCGGGAATTCCGGAAGCAAGAGGAAGACGAGAAGCGTTGCAAAGATATACATACGAGACAGCCTCTATTGAACAACTTCTAAATGGGGGCGGAGAAGAAGGCATTACAGGAGGAGACAGAGAAAGTCTCGATGCACTTCTTAATAGAGATTTATCAGATGTAAATGCGCGCGCTGGAATTCTGAGAAGAATTGCCGAAATTCAAGAACGTTTAGATTTTTCTGCAGAACAAAATGTTGATTTAATAACCTTTGAGAGCAGAACTCAAGTAGAACAAGGCAGGCTTGCTCTTACTCAAGCTGTTGCGCGAGCAGGTATTGCTGTAAGAAATTCAGGACTTACTGACGCTCAAGCAAGAGAATCTATAACAAACTTTAGAGGACAATGGGAAGCAAGATTTACAGAAAATAGAGAGCAGCAAGACAGAAGATTTGCGGGCTACAGAGTTAGACAATCTCTTGCTGCAGGCGCAATAGGAGGCGCAGCAGGACTTGGAATTGGATTTGTTGGAAAAGAAATTTTAGACCATACAGGCGCTGGAGAATTTATAAGAGAACACGTTTCAAGCCTGCTAGGACACGAAGCACCTACCCCATCAACAGAACATATTACAGATACTTCTTTGGGGCACGAAACACATATCCCACCAGGAACTCATTGGATTAATAATCCTTCAGATTCTGCTGGACGTGATTTAGTAGATGCTCAAGGTCATACATTAATCTCTGATGCAAGATTTGACGCAGTCAGCAACACTATGTCATATGACCAAACCCACAGCACAATTCCAACAAACCTTATTCACGAAACCCCAGTAGAACACGCAGGAACTGTTGTGCAAGACAGACCTGTTTTTGGAGACAATGGACTTTGGGATAAAAATACAACAAACATTGATCATACCCAGTGGTATGCAAACAACACTCAGCAATCTGATATTAACGAGCTTAAATTCTACACAGTTCAGCACGGAGATACCGTAACGCTTGATGCATCAACAATGCACGGAGGATTCCAGTCAGGGCTTAATCCTGAAAAAGTAGACGTACAAGATGTTATTAAAAATCATGACCTTTCTTGGAAATTTGATATTCCAGGACACGGCTCAATAGTTGTTTCAGACGGAGCAGACGGCACTTTTGACGGCAAACTAGCCCTTGATCCAAATGATGTTGTCCACCACATAAATCCGGCAGATCCAAACAGCATGACGGTTTCCGAATTTTCAAAAATAGTCATGAATCAAAATGCCCTAACAAATGGCACTGGAGGAAATGCAACGGAATTCAATAATCGCCTAGACGTATGGAATTTGGGAGCAGATGGTAAAAATGGATTTATTTCAGCAGGTAAAATATCAGATCAAGGCGGTCAAAAAGTCTGGCAGTCTTTTGCAACAATAAGAGGAACAGGACAAACTCCAAATCTTATCCCAGGAGTTATACAAAAAGCTGCAACTACATACATTCAGGAAATTTCCATGCCTGCTATTTCAACTGGAGAGGTTCCACTTATTCCAGTTCCTTTTGCTCCCCGCTTCCCTCTCGAACCTCTAGTTGCAGCTGAACATGGTGGAGGAATTTACTACAGCTATTTTGAACCTCTTACAGAAGAGAGAAGAGCTCTTTTTGAACTTAACAGATCAAAAACTCTAAAAGAAAATCCCAAAGCCAAATTGGATCCATATCAAGAAACCCAAGATTATTTTGAAAAACAAAACCAAGATTATCTTGAAGAAATAAAAAACTTTTCTAGTTCTATGGGGGAAATGAATCCTGAAGTTAAAACTGTTATCGGAATACCTGTTGCAGGACACGAGGAAGAAAATAGCATATATGACACGCTAGTTAACTACACATATCAAAACGCAGATAAAAAAGCATATGAGATTCTATTGTTTATAAACCATCCAGAAGGAACAAAACAAGACAAAACAATGGATGAGATTAACAGATTTAAAGCTGATTATCCAGATATGCCAATTAAAACAATGTACAAAGAAATACCAAGGGCGGATGCAAAAATGGCTGTAATAAGAAAATACCTAAATGATGTTGCCCTCTACAGGCACTACCAAAGAGGAGCTAAGGCAGGAGACATCATTTTGGTAAGCAATGACGCTGACACAAAAGGGATCGCCCCTTCCTATATTGAGAACTTCTCCAAAAAACTTAATAACTCAAACATAGATGGTTTAATTGGTCAATTAGACTGGGACCCTGAATCATATGTTGAATACCCTGCAATTCATGCAGGAACTCGTTTGTTCCAATACCTTAATCTCATTATTTGGAATGGGAGTCATGGAGACAGAGCTTCAAGCGGAGCTAGCTTTGCATTCAAGGGAAGTATTTATGCTGGCGTTGGAGGATATCAGATTAATGACATGCCAGGAGCAGAAGATGTCATTTTGGGACAAGCAATCCGGGACGCAAGAAAGAATAGTTCAACTCTAGGCTATGGAGGCGCAAGAGTATCAAGGCTTTATACATCTTCCAGAAGAGCAATAGACGCATGGAATAAAGGATTTGCACCTATTGAACAATGGGATAGAAACTGGGGGACAATAAACGAGAGCATCAGAAGACATTCGTTAGGAGAACACACAACAGTAAACTATGATGACCCAGCTCAATTAGAACAACTTAGAAAAGATTTGGAACTAGTACTTGGCCGAACTCTTGAATACTACAAAGACACAGATGGAAACTTAGAAAATCCCACATTTAAAAAAGCAGTTGGGTGGCTAGGAATTGAATATAACTCTACTCCTGACAGAAAAATAAAAATTACCGACATGTCAGGCTTTGTAAGTGGCATAAAAAGATATCAAACATACGGGAAAATACTTCAACAAGTAAAATCTGGAAAACTTCCCAAGAGTGCCCTAAAAGATATGGAAGACGAATTAATTCCAACAGAAAATGCACCCCTTATTTCAAATGAATTGAACGCTAGTCCAATAACAACTGAGGAAATTGGAAGAGCTGATATTATTACAACTACGGCACCAGTAGAAGTTAGAAATAAATTAGAAAATCTTCAAGAAACTCTTCCTCAGGAAGTACCGGCCCCAGAACTTAGATTCCCT
>CAYYAC010000021.1:6390-9185 GCA_964469995.1 uncultured Gammaproteobacteria bacterium | reverse complement strand
TTCGCTTCCAAGTCCGGCAAGATTTGTAATGTGAATTGCGAATTGAGCAAAAGCAACTGTAAACAAAAGAGCAATTAGAGTGGAAAAAAGAGCAATGCTTGTTTTTTTAGATATCCCATGAGCCAAGAAGCCAGTTGATATAAGAATTGCTACGGAGCCAAAAAGAGTTGTAGCAAGGGGATCTGAGCCTTTTAAAATACTAGGAACAATAAAACTAGTTATTATTCCAAGGCTTATAATCATGCCTAAAACAGAACCTAATCCTTTTTTGCCTGCTATGAGAAGTATTAAAAAGAAAAAGAATATTAAAAGCAGAATTATGCTGTTTATTCTATAAAAATCGTAAATTGAATATGAAACTTTTCCACCAGGAGTGGTAATCTTTGAGATAATTATTTCCTGATTTTTTGAAACAAGCTGGTCTTTTGTTATTTGAAACTGACCTCCATTTTCTACAACAGTATATTTTCCTTTCGTGCTGCCGTCTTCAATTTTTACTCTTAATGTTTGATGATAGTTTGTACTTCCTTCGGTTGTTTTTTGTCCTTGAGAAACAATTTCTACAACTTTAGCTTTGAAAAATTCTTCTTTGGGTGCTTGGAATTGGGGAGCAGGCGGGGTTTGGGCAAATGCGAGTTTTGGGATAAATAAAAAAATAAGGAAAAACAAGAAGAGCCACTTTTTCATAAATTTGATTATATCAGAAAAATTTAATCTATTGACAAATGCAACTAAGTTGCGTATACTCTCATCAAATGAGCTTAAATATAAGAAGAACTCCAGCAAGAACAACAATAGTAGAATTTTTAAATAAGTCTAATTCTCCTGTTGATATATCCCAAATTATTGCTTTTTTAAGAGAGAAAAATCTTAATACAAATAAAGTGACGGTTTACAGAGCTATGGAATTTCTTTTGGGAAAAGGTTTTATAGATAAAGTTGAATTTGGAGAAGGGAAGTACAGGTATGAAATTAAAAAAGGAGATCACCATCACCTTATTTGTACAAATTGCGGTTCTGTTAAAGACATTAAAGATAAATATATGAATGAACTTGAAAAGGAAATACAGGAAAGCACAGGCTTTATGGTAAAAAATCATTCTATGGAATTTTTTGGACTTTGCAAAAACTGCCAAAATTAATATGAAAAAAATACTTATTGTTATCGCTATTTTACTAATTGGAGGTTTTCTTATTCAAAATAAGAATAATTTTAAAGGAGCAGATGATGGAAAATTAAAAGTAACAACATCTTTTTACCCGCTTTTTTTCTTCTCGGGGCAAATTGGGGGAGACAAGGCGAATATTTACAATATAACTCCAGCAGGAGCAGAGCCTCATGATTACGATCCTTCAACTCAAGACATCGCAAGAATAGAAAACAGCAGTCTAATCGTTTTAAATGGTGGAGTAGAGGCATGGGGAGATAAGATTAGACAAACCCTTTTAGGAAAAAACAAAGTTATAGTTGTTGCAGGAGAAAAGCTTTTAACAAGACAGCTTGAGGAAGAAGGTCAGGCGATTAAAGATCCGCATGTTTGGCTTGACCCAGCCCTTGCAAAAGAAGAAGTAGGTAATATTCTGGCAGGGTTTGAGAAAGTTGACCCCATTAATAAATCTTATTATGAGCAAAATGCAAAAACTCTTGATTCTAAATTGGATCAGTTAGATACAGAATATAAAAATGGTTTAGCATCTTGTCAAAATAAAGACATTATTACCTCTCATGCCGCTTTTGGATATTTGGCATCAAGATACGGACTAAATCAAGTTCCAATTGCAGGCTTGTCTCCTGATGAGGAGCCATCTTCAAAGCAATTAGCGCAAGTTTCAGGTTTTGCAAAGAAAAATGGTATTAAATACATTTTCTTTGAAAGTTTAGTTAGCCCCAAATTATCTGATACAATTGCAAAGGAAGTTGGTGCAAAGACATTAGTCCTTGACCCGCTTGAAGGGATAGGCGGAGAAGATATTAAGGCAGGCAAAGATTACTTTAGTGTCATGAGACAAAATTTAGCCAATCTTCAAATAGCTTTACAATGCAACAAGTAAGCCCTTCACAAAATATTATTTCCCTTAATGACATATCTTTTTCTTATGGAAATGGAGAAGTTATAAAAGAAGTTTCTCTTAAAGTTGATAAGGGGGATTATGTAGGTATAATTGGCCCAAATGGAGGAGGAAAATCAACTCTTTTAAAACTTATGCTTGGACTTTTAACTCCAGAAAAAGGAAGAGTTGAATTATTTGGACACAATATTAAGGAATTTAAAGACTGGTATAGAATTGGTTACGTTCCGCAAAAAACCTACTTTGATCTTAATTTTCCCGTAACTGTATATGAAGTAGTTGCGATGGGAAGATATGGCAAGATTGGACTTTTCCGTTTTCCTAAAAAAGATGATAAACAGAAGGTCATGCAGGCTCTAAAATATGTTGGAATGGAAGAATTTAAAAACAGACAGATAAGTGAATTATCTGGAGGACAACAGCAAAGAGTATTTATTGCAAGAGCACTAGCTTGTGAACCTGAGGTAATTTTTTTGGATGAGCCAACTGTTGGTGTGGATGTAAAAACACAAAAAGAATTCTATAACTTACTTCGCAAACTTAATAAAGAGCTTAATTTAACATTAATTTTGTCTTCACATGAGTTGGATGTAGTTGCACATGAAACAAATAAGCTCGGATATGTAAATAGAACACTGGAATATTTTGGAAATCCGGAAGAATTTATTAAGGGCGATTATTTTCATGAATTAATTGGAAGAGGGGAGCTTCACCATGCTTGATAT
>CAYYAC010000021.1:0-6380 GCA_964469995.1 uncultured Gammaproteobacteria bacterium | reverse complement strand
ATGGCTTTATTATTAGAGGATTTGAGGCAGGAATCATTATTGCTCTTGTTGCTCCTCTTATAGGAATATTTTTAGTTTTAAGGAGGTACTCTCTTATCGCAGACACTCTTTCACATGTTTCTTTGGCTGGAGTCGCGCTAGGTCTTTTAACTGGAATTAACCCTCTTATTACGGCAGTTATAGCAGCAGTTGCATCATCTGTTGCAATTGAGAGACTTAGAATAAGCAAGAGAGTATATGGAGAAAGTGCACTTTCCATCTTTTTGTCGGGAAGTCTTGCGCTAGCTATAGTTTTAATTAGTCTTGCGCACGGATTTAGCGTAGACCTTTTCAATTATTTGTTTGGGAGTATTGTAACAGTTAGAGACATAGATGTTTCTATCATGTTAGCCTTAGCAACCATAGTTATTGTCTGTATTATCTTCTTTTTCAAAGAACTTGTCTTTGTAACTTTTGACGAAGAAGCCGCGCAAGTGTCAGGAATTCCTACAAGATTTATCAATGTAATGCTTATTGTCCTTGCAGCTTTTACCGTTGCTCTTTCTATACCAATCGTAGGAGTTCTTTTGATATCCGCCTTAATTGTTGTTCCTGTAATTACTGCTTTGCAATTTAAAAAGGGCTTTGTGCAAACTATTTTAATTGGAGAAGCTATCTCGATTCTTTCCGTAATATTAGGGATAATTGTTTCTTTTTATCTTAATTTATCAACTGGAGGAACAATTGTTCTAATTACTTTGGCTGTCTTTCTTATTACTTTCTTTTTAAAGAAGAAATAGGGGATTAGTTCTTTGCAAGTTCTGCGTCTATTGCTGCTTTGAGTGTTGCATAAGGTTGCGCTCCAACAGTTGGAAGTCCATTTATAAAGAAGGTTGGTGTTCCCGATACTCCTGCTGCTTGTCCATCTGAGAAATCTTTATCTACTTTGCTTTGGTACTTATTTGTAGATAGACATGAGCTAAATTGGTCTGTGTTTATTCCCAGTGTTCCTGCTGCTTTTGTCATGTTTTCTACAGTATATATAGAAGTATCTGTTTCAGGAGGCTGGTTTTTGTAAAGATAATCATGGAATTCCCAGAATTTTCCTTGTTCATTGGCACATTCTACAGCATTTGCAGCTACGGTTGAAGCTGGTCCTAAGAATGCATAATTTCTAAATGCAAATTTTACTTTGCCTGTGTTTACGTAATCTTTAATAAGCTGTGATTCGCTTTGTGTAAAGAATTGTTCACAGAAAGGGCATCTTAAATCTGCAAATTCAATAAATGTAACTTTTGCATTTTTGTCTCCAAGAATAGGGAAGTTGCCTGGGTCAACATTTACTTTCTGTCCTGGTGCTGGAGTTGTAGGTGCTGTTCCAACAGCAGCGCTTGGTGTTCCCGTTGTGCCCTTTTGCAGGTATTGAACCTGAGCTGTGAGCCGTCCTAAGAAGAAAGAAGCAATAATTAGAAGAGCCATAAGAACTGGAACATAAGAAGTGTTTTTGAGAGAGATTTTAGGAACCGAAATGCTATAACTTTCTGTGGTTTTTTTTGCCATAAGAACACTTTATTCTAAAGATTTAGGAATTGTCTTGTCAAGTAGTAAATAAGCAAATACTGGAAAATATATTTCAATTAACATAAAATGGATTAAATGAGACTTATAGACAAAGTAGCAGTTATAACAGGAGGGGGAACGGGGATAGGAAGAGCCATATCAATTCTTTTTGCAAGAGAGGGAGCAAAAGTTGTTGTGGCGGGTAGAAGAAAAGAAGCTCTTGACGGCGTTGTATCTGAAATTCAAAATTCAGCTGGAGAAGCGTTTGCTGTATTAACAGATGTTTCGGACAGCGAACAGACTTCAAATTTAATAAAATCTACAATAGAGCATTTCGGAAAAGTTGATATTTTGGTTAACAATGCAGGAGTAGCTCTTTCAGGCGATACAGTTTCAGGCAGCGAAAAAGATTGGGATAAAGTTATTGACACAGATCTTAAGGGGGTTTGGCTTACTAGCAAGGCTGCTCTTCCTCATATGTTGGAACAGGGAAAAGGAAAAATTGTAAATATGGCATCAATCGCAGGTCTTGTTGGTTTTGAACAAAGCGCCGCTTATACCGCAGCAAAAGGAGGAGTTGTAAACTTGACTCGTCAAATGGCGCTGGATTATTCTCCAAAAGGAATAAATGTAAATGCAATTGCTCCAGGCATTATAGAAACAGACATGACAAAAGGTATTATCGGAAATGAAGCTGTCCAAAAAGACTTTCTTTCAAAAACTCCGATTGGAAGATTTGGAAAACCTGAAGATATCGCATTCGCTGCTTTGTATTTGGCATCGGTTGAATCAGATTTTGTAACAGGAGAAATCCTTGTTGTTGATGGGGGATGGACTGTTAAATAATTTATATGGACCAAAACGGCGGAGTTTTTGATGAACAAGAAGAAAAAAGACTCCTTGGTAAATTCATGCGCAGAAGATTGGTTGAAGGAGAGAATCTTCTTGAAGTTCAGCGTCAGCATTCAATAACTATAGTTTTTAAATTTGCATTTCTCCTTTTTCTTTCGCTTTCTTTAATAGGTTTTTCGCTTTTTGAATTTCAATATAGATCAAATTTGCCTTTATGGATTACAGATTTTTATAACAGCAAGTTTATAATCGGTCTTTCAATGATTGTCCTCTCAATTTTTTCAACATTTGGAGCTTATATTTTCATGCGTTGGTATTATCAGTTTTATATTATTACCAACAAAAGACTAATGCATATCCATTTTTTTAGATTGATGGGTTTTTATGAAGAAGAAATCTTTTTTGAAAAGGTAACAACAGAAAGAATTGACAGGAATACAGATAATATCTTATATGATTTGCTTGGAATAGAGGATGTATACGTATATATGTTAACTATAGAAAGTGTTGAGCCGTTTATTTTTAGATCGCCTCAAAACGCACAAGTAATAGAAAGCATACTGGATCAAGTTATTACTCCGACAAGGAATAATAATAGCGCGGGTTTGGTAAGGAGGGGAAGATGAATCTTACTTTTTGGTACTCACTTTTGATTTATGTAATTTTTGCATTTCTCTTTATGTGGCATGCTCTTATTTTTGTAGAAATGAGAAGGGCAAAGAGTCAAACAGAAATTCCAGTTCCTTATGTTTGGAAAATAATAGTAATTTTTAATATACTTTTTGCTATTGCAGCCTTTCTTTTTATTGTCCTTTGAGGATTGTATCCATTTTAGCCTTTAAGTCATCATAAGATGGAACTCCAACAACTTTCTCTCCGTTTATAAAGAAAGTAGGAGTAGAGTTTACTCCCACAGAATTTCCATCGTTTAAATCGGATGCAACTTTTGAAGCGTATTTTTCGCTGTCAAGGCAGACATTGAATTTTGATGTATCTAAATTTAAAGTTTTTGCAAACATCTTTAGGTTGTCTTTTGAAAAAGCTCCCTTGTTTTCGCCTGATTGGTGTTCATAAAGGTAGTTATGAAATTCCCAAAACTTTCCTTGATCGCCGGCGCATTCTGCGCTTTGCGCTGACCATATTGATTCTTGACCCAAAAATGCATAATTTCTAAAAACAAATATTAAGTTATCTTTGTAGTTTTCTACCAGTCTTTTTGCAATTGGATATGCAGCTCCGCAAGCAGGGCATTGATAATCTCCAAACTCAACAAATTTAATTTTTGCAGACTCTGTTCCCAGTTTGTTGCTATCATTTTTAATGAGTGTTGCAGCGTCTGCTTTTGAAGAAGATGTGTTTGAAGTTGAGGAGCTACTTAAAAAGAATACTGCTCCAATTAATATGACTGTTGTAGCTGCTCCTACAATTGATAGTATTTTTACTTCTTGAGTCATTTTTTGTTATTTTTGTAAATGAGTACCAGGCAGAAAGTTATTATAGCAAAAGATATGAAAGAGAGAAGGGGAATAGTAAGAAATCCAAAAAGCTCAAGCTGTTTTTGCGTGCATGGAACTCCAATCGTGCATGGTGCAATAGATTCAGAAACTACACCATAATATAAAAGATTATGGTAAATAGAGATTAATAATCCGCAAATTGCCAAAGGTAAAGCGTAAATTGTCATGTTTTTGTCTTTTTTTAAAATTCCAATTGCAATAATAAAGATAAGTGGAAACATGAAAATACGTTGATACCAGCAAAGTTCACAGGGAGCAAAATTTAAAACTTTGCTCATGAAAACACTTCCAACTGTTGCAGCAAGCGCTTGCGTCCATGCTATATAAGATAGTACTTTCATAAAACGAGTATATCAAAAATCATTCATTGACACAGCAGTTTTTGTTTGATATTCTAAAACTCTCGCAAAGATATTATGGCAGATTTAGCTTTCACAGACCAGAATTTTGAAACAGAAGTATTAAAAAGCGAAACGCCAGTTTTAGTTGATTTTTGGGCTCCTTGGTGTGCTCCATGCAGAATTGTTACTCCAATTGTTGAAGAGTTAGCTAAGGAATATGATGGAAAGATAAAAGTAGGAATGATAAATGTTGATGAAAATCCTGCCGTCGCACAAAGCTTTTCTGTTATGAGTATTCCAACAGTTATTCTTTTCAAAAATGGTAAGCCTGGAAAAGTAATGATTGGAGCACAAAGCAAAGATAGTTATAAGAAAAATATAGACGAAGTCCTCTAAATTATGTACGACGTTATAATCATCGGTTCCGGACCTGCCGGACTTACAGCTGCAATATATTGTACACGTGCAAACCTTAAAACTTTAATTGTTGCGGGTGGAAAATGGGGTGGGCAGCTAATGCTTACCACTCTTGTTGAAAACTTTCCAGGGTTTCCAGAAGGAATTCAGGGACCAGATTTAATGCTTAATATGAGAAAACAGGCGGAGAAATTTGGTACTCAAATAGTTGAGGAAGACTTTGTAGAAGGGGATTTTAGTAAATCGCCTTTGCTTGTAAAAACTGCTTCAAATTCATATGAGGGAAAGACAGTTATTGTGGCAACAGGAGCTGATACAAAATGGCTTGAAGTTCCTGGAGAAAAGGAAAAAATCGGACGCGGAGTTTCAAGTTGCGCTCCATGTGACGCAGCATTCTTTAGAAATCTTGATGTAATCGTAGTTGGCGGAGGAGACTCTGCTATGGAAGAGGCATCTGTTCTTTCAAATTTTGCAAAATCCGTGACTGTTGTGTATCGCGGAGAAACGCTACGTGCTTCACAAATTATGCAGGAAAGAGCAAAGAAGAATGAAAAAATTAAATTTATTTACAATAGTGAAGTAATTGAAGTCCTCGGTGATCAAAAAGTTGAAGAAGTAAAAATTAAAAACAATAAAACAAATGAAGTCTCCCAAATGCCAATTAATGGAGTTTTTGTAGCAATAGGGCATATGCCAAATACAAATAATTTCAAAGGAATTGATTTAGATGAAAAAGGATTTGTAAAAGTTTATCAGCATACCAAAACAAACGTAGACAGAGTCTATGTAGCAGGGGATGTACATGATAATGAATATAAACAGGCAATTACTGCTGCAGGTTTTGGCTGTATGGCAGCACTAGAAGTTGAAAAATTCCTCCGCGAGCAAGAATAGTTTGACAAGGTAGTCCTAAAATGATTCTATTGATATAGACGAAGATGAATAAATTTCTTTTGTTTCTTCTGTTTATCGCCGGAATTGCAGCATTAGCTAATGCTGGATATTTAGACTTAACGAATTATAAAGTTTCAGAGATTTCTGTTAATAGCATTATGAATAATGCAGTTAAAGCTACGGAAAAACAGAAAGATAAAACGTTTTTAGACGGACCTTCAAAGATTCAGGAATCAAATACTTGGTGGATTAGTGATGATAACTGGAATATTTGGGTACCTTCCGTAGAAACTACAGTAAAAGTTCTTGCTACAGGTCAGTATAGCCAATATCCAAATAAGTCAACTTTTAGAAAGTTGAATAATGCGGTTAGAAGAGTTATGGATGCCAACGGATTCACTCTTAATAAATTAAACTCTTCCACCTCCCTAGGAGACACTAAGTATTATGATTACATTCAGGCGTACGAGAAGGACGATATAAAATGCGTGGCTAACTCAAATGCAGATACAGGTCATGGTGCTAACGAAACAAAGTTTTATTCAACGTTTATTTTTTCCTGTTTTAAAACGAATCAACTTCAAGTCGCTTATGATGAACAAACTCCTTTCCTAAAGGCTTTAAAAGAAAAAGGGGCAATCGTTGACGGTATAGAGATAATAGATGGCAATAAGGCTGAAGTAGGGCTTCATTGGAGAAGAACAGGAGCGGCAGGATTTTTTTATAAGGTAAATGGCGAGTGGATTGAGATTGCTGTTGCTCAGGCTCCGGGTTATTGTTCTAAGTTATCAAATATTCCCAGAGCTTTTTGGATCAGCTG
>CAYYAC010000020.1:5935-9929 GCA_964469995.1 uncultured Gammaproteobacteria bacterium | reverse complement strand
TATATGTCAACAGCAGTGGGTACGCAAGGCATCAGACGCTACAAATTGTGTGTCCCTACACATCTGCACGTTCATTAATCCAACCTTCAGCAGATGGCTGTATATTTTTTGTAAGCGGCAAAGATACAATTTGAATTTCACCTTCTGGCATTGGCATTTCCATTATTGGCCTTGGAGCATGAAGAACACTTTCTGGCATTGGTATTTCCCGTGGTGCTTCTTGTGTCATCTGCATGCATTAAACTCTCTTGGAGATAGATTGTCAACTCTTGCCCGTTATTTTCTATTATGCTACGATAGGAAAATCAATGAAATTGGTAAGCCTTGCAGACCGCGTAATTAGATATTCTTTTTACCTCCTCTTATTTCTGGTCCCGTTAGTTTTTACAAATGATACAAGTGAGCTTTTTGAATTCAACAAAATGTGGCTTACTTTTATATTAACAATAATTGTTGCGGGCGCTTGGACCACCAAAGTAATTGCGCAAAAAAAATTCAAATTACAAAGAACTCCACTAGACATTCCAATTGCACTATTTCTTTTGTCCCAAATAATTTCAACAATTTTTTCTCTTGATACCCATACTTCTTTATGGGGATATTATTCAAGATTTAATGGAGGCCTTCTTTCCATAATCTCCTACATAATTCTTTACTATGCTTTTGTTTCAAATCTGCTTGACGCAAAAATAATAAAAAGATTATTAATAGTAGGACTTTCAAGCGGAGCAATTGTTGCCCTTTGGGGACTTCCCTCTCACTTTGGCTATGATCCCACTTGCCTTTTATTTAGAGGAAATTTAGATGTATCATGCTGGACTATTGATTTCCAGCCAAAACTTAGAATTTTTTCAACTATTGGACAGCCAAACTGGCTTGCCGCATACATTAACGTTTTGATTCTTCCATCTCTTGCGTTTGCAGTTTTGGAATTTAAAAATAAAGCATCAAAAAAATTTATTTTCTACAGCATTCTTTCTTTTATTTTTTTGCTTGACCTTCTTTTTACAAAATCTCAATCTGGGTTTTTAGGAATTGTTATTGCCCTTTTTATTTTTGCCGGAATTTTAGTTTATGAAGAATTAAAACATAAACAAAATGACATTTCTATATTTGTAGAAAAAAAGCATTTCAAATTATTACTTGCTTCCTTTGCTATTTTTGCCCTTACAGTATTTTTTGTTGGCTCTCCAATTGATAAATTAAATATCTTTACATACCCAGGTCTTGCTGCACAATTTACAAAAAAACCTGTTTCAAAAACAGCAACAACACCTACCACAATTCCTGCTTTAGAATTAAACATCACAGATTCCGGTCAAATTCGTACAATTGTTTGGAAAGGTGCATTTTCAATTTGGCAACACTATCCAATTTTTGGTTCTGGAGTTGAAACTTTTGCATATTCATATTACCAATACAGACCAGTGGAACATAATCTCACTTCTGAATGGAATTATCTTTATAACAAAGCCCACAACGAATACATAAACTTTTTAGCAACAACTGGCGCATTTGGATTTTTAACTTACATGGCAGTTATTTTTTACTTTCTGTATATTTCATTTAGGACCTTACTTTTAAAAAATGATTTGACAGAAAATGCTAGGCTTGTTGTTCTTGCTCTTCTTGCAGGATACATAAGTATTCTTGTCACAAATTTCTTTGGATTTTCTGTTGTTATAATAAATATATACTTTTACTTAATCCCCGCCTTAGTTATTGCGCAGCTTGGCTTAATTGATACAAAGAGCTTCTTTCAGTTTTCAAAAACTCCAGCAAATGAAGTCTTATCACTTGCTCAAAAGATATTAACAATAATTGTAATTTTAATTGCAGGATTTCTTATATTTAATCTTGTTAAGTTTTGGTTTGCAGATAAGGCATACTTTTATGGTTCTAATTTAGACCAAGCCCAACAATTTCAGGAAGCATATTCTTATCTTGCAAAAGCTGTTAATTACCGCGGAGACGAACCTGTTTTCCAAGATGAGTTAGCACTAAATAATGGAATTCTAGCTGCATCATTAATAAGCGTTGACCAAACAAGACCCGCAACACAATCAGCCCAAGATGGGCCTATTATTCAAGCTCTCTTGCAAAATTCAGTTGGACTTTCAGATAAAATAGCGCAGGAACACCCCAGCAACGTTGTGTTTATGAAAAGCAGAGTAAGACTTTTCTATACACTTTCCCAAGTTGATCCAAAATACTTGCCTACTGCACTAGACACAATTAAAAAGGCAAAAACATTGGCACCAACAGATGCAACAATCGCCTACAACCTGGGAATTTTGCAAGGACAAACAGGAGACTTTAAATCTGCAATAGAAACTTTAGAAAACACTGTTAAGCTTAGACCAAATTATAGAGATGCTCATTTTGGTTTGGCACTTTTCTACCACCAGCAAGCAGTGGATAAAAATGGAAGAATTATTGATTCAGCATTTCAGGAAAAAGCAATTTCGGAAATGGAATATATCCTAAAAAATATTGACCCAAATGACCAACAAGCACAACAAGCGCTAGATACTTGGAAGACTCAATAAGTAAAACCAGAAGGAAGAGGAATTTTTGCTTCCAAATCTCTTTGCTCTTCCCACATTTTCTTGCTCGCAGCTTCGCTATCTACTCTCCTTGCTACTACTTGCTTAGCTTCTTCAACTCCTCCGGAATGTTCAAGTACCTGTTTTCCAGTATGCAAAACTGACCATAATAGACTTAGGTCTTGTTGTCCTTCATAAAGCACTATTGTTCTACCAGGCTCTACATCTTTAAATTTTGTAATAGAAACAACAAAATCTCCTAATCCTGCTTCCCTAAGTCCTGTTGCGCCGGCCACCATAAGTTCCGCTTCTATTGGATTTACTTCAAATAATCTTGTGTGTTCATGCTGAGGA
This sequence comes from uncultured Gammaproteobacteria bacterium, assembly GCA_964469995.1. Lineage (GTDB taxonomy): Bacteria > Patescibacteriota > Microgenomatia > Levybacterales > UBA12049 > JACPDD01. Next base: position 7,029 of record CAYYAC010000020.1, on the reverse strand, counting down.
CGAGCCTCCTGAGAAGAAGGTTGAACTTGCGGTCTAGCGTCAGGACTTACCATAACTCAAGTATTATAATGACATAAAATAACCAATGTCAATAAGTCATTATTTGACTTATAGTATAAAAACCGGTATATTCCCTCCATGCCAGCAAACGAACGACCAAGACCACTATCAAACACAATATCCAGAAGAGACCTTTTAATCGGTGCCGCTACAGGAACTGCAGCAATAATTGCGGCTCTTGCTCTTAGAAATTTTAACCCTAACACAGAGAACGAAAGTCCAATTATAGAAGCTAATCTTCCAATGGGCAAAGGATTCTATATTAGGAATGCGGAATCGCTCACAGTCGGAAACGCAGGAATAGATGAAATACGCATATTCCGTGATGCAGACACAAAAATGACATTTGTTTCAATGAAAGCCAATTCAGATTCCTATCTTGCGCTAGATGATTTAGTATCCAGCTTTGGTTTAGAAACACTAGATGTAGGCTTTGTTCCGTTTGATCCTAATTTTGATATTAAAAAAGCTTTAGCTGCTTTGAAAAAAACACCTAAAGCTAATTTAGCTTCTACCCCAGAAAACGTTAGTAAAGTAGACAAAATATCAGAACAGATGTGGCCAGGATATCCGCCAACGATTACAATAGAGGGTTTTATAACAGACCCGCAGCCAGGCATAGACTATATGCTTGTAATAGGAGCGAATGCAACTTTACCAAAAAACAAAGTAAGTCCTAAAATAAATCCTGGTGATTTTTCAAAAGGCGCAATCTTAAGAGTAAAATTTACATTTACAGGTCTTGATAAACCACCCACAGCTCCCCAGCCAATTCCAGGACAGCAAAGAGTATAGCTCCAAATTTGACTTAAAGCAGTTATTGGAGTATTAAGAAGGAGTGAACGAAAGATTGTCCGAGCGAATTGAGAAAATTGCAAGAAATAAAATCTTAGGAGCTGCTGCAACAGGAGCAATGTTTTTAGGTGGAGTCGGATGTGCGGATGCAAAATTTCCATTAGGAAATTCAGAAATTCCCTCCACCCCAACAGCTTCACAGGCAGGAGCATCTCCTCGATCGGCAGATTGGTATTTAA
>CAYYAC010000020.1:0-5835 GCA_964469995.1 uncultured Gammaproteobacteria bacterium | reverse complement strand
ACCCCAACAGCTTCACAGGCAGGAGCATCTCCTCGATCGGCAGATTGGTATTTAACAGCAGGTCCACATGTATACGAAGGTTCAAATTCTATAGGTGCCGTAAATACACATGGGATAAGAGATGCTTTAGACCTATCTCCTCGCGGATCCGAAGGCAAAACTTGCCCCACAGATCCCATAACCACAGTTGCTTTTCCCTCTCCCGTTGAAGGACAAGTAATTGTAGTCGGAGATGAAAACAATAGAAACGACCCAAAACATAGCGAGGTGATAATAAAACTTAAAGATGGAACGCAAGTCGGCCTAATGCATCTCGCTGGAATTAAAGTTCAAAAAGGACAGGATGTAAAATTTGGTGCTCCTTTGGGATTTGCATCATGCGAAGTTCCAGGAGAAGGAGGATATGCCAGCAGTCCGCATGTACATATTTTCGCTCAGGACGAACAGGGAAAACCTATCCCAATTGATGGAACTACAACAAATCAAGGAACAGTACATGCAAATCCAGAAAACTATAACGGAACATTTATAAAACCTGATGGGTCAACAATCACAGCAACTACTGGCAGGTGTGGTCCAGATCAAGCGTCCATAGATAGTTGTGGCGGAAAAAGAAATGACATAAAGGGATTTTTAGAAATTCTGCAAACTATTCAAAAAGGAAAAATTGTTTTTAATTTAAGGTATGCAAATGGTTCACCAGTTTTTGAATCTCAAATAGATTTATACAACCAGGAAAAAGACATAAACGGCAATCCAACTATAAATGGCGAGAGACTAAAAGAAGACTCAACGGGAAAAACAGGAGGAACAAGCTTTGATGCAAAACCAGGTCAATACGCTGTAATATTTAGCGAGTATGGTCGTAATAAAATTGCGGGGCAAAAGTTTAATTCTGCTGTTTTTCGTCCCGGCGTCGCCGATATTACTGTAAACCCAAATCAGACTACGACAAGAAATTTTACTCTTGGAATGATACTTGTTCACTTTATAGATGACCCTGAAAATCCTGCAAGAAATCCCTATACAAATACTCTTTGTGTTTCAGCAAGAGACAACAGCAAAAATCCCTATGATGTAAAATGTGTTTTTGCTACTCAATCTTTTAGAGAACAAACTGCCTTAATAGACTTAACTCCCGGAGACACTTATGAAACTTCAATTGACTGGTTTACAACAACCTCCGGAAACCAACACTACAATATTGGAAAAACACCCATTAGGGAAGGTGAGATTGTAGAACTTTACTGCACAACTTATGAACCAAAAAATAGAATTTCAAAAGAAATTCCCGGTTGCTCAACCACTCCATCAAAAAAGTAATTTGTTGACTTTTTTAAGAAACAAGACTATATTTCAAGCTAAATGAAAGCAACACACGAAACTCCCCACCACTTTCCCACTCCTACCAGGAGACAATTTATAACAGGTGCCGCAATTGGAATTGGGAGCATTGGACTTGCAGCATTAGTAGGAATAAAAGCAAGCGAATTAGCAAAACCAGAAGAAAAATCTAGTCAAGAAAAACTACCAGCAATTACTCCTATTTTAGACTTTAGATTAAAACCTGATAATTCAGTTCTATGGGAACCAGCAACAGCTACTGGAAAAGACGGCAAACAGCACCAACTTACCAGTGAATATTTTCTGCCAACGGTTAGCGCACGTACTGATTCTTCCGGACTTCCGATGGTGCAAATAGAATTAAACGACGAAGGCTCACTTCTCATTGAAGAACTAACAAAAAATAATACAGGAAAAACATTGGGAATATTTGTTGATAACAGCATGGTCTCAGCTCCCACAATAAATGGGGTCATTTCAAGAAATGCAGGGCAACCAAGCAAAGTTAATATAACAGGACTTACTGAAAATGATGCTAAAAAATTGACAGATAGATTAAATCAAGAGATAAAAGCAAGAACAGGCACAAAAGAAGAAGTAATAAGTCCTCAAGATAGTAAAAAATTTAAAAAACATACATCTTTTACAATGCCCTATGAAATTATGTACCCCGACAATTGGGATCAAAGCGGTGAGTCTTTTAACCAAATTCTAGAACACAGAAAAGGCCTAACTGTTCCGGCCTCTGCAAGCGTTACATCACAAGAAATTCCAGCCTGGATAACATCAGATGTTTTTAAAGAGACCGTAATGGAGCAATTAAAAAAGATAACCAATTCGGCAAATATTCCCCTTAAATTTAAAGAAACCAAAACAAAAATTGACGGAATTGATGCGTGGAAATTAGAAACTACTCTTCCGGAAAGTGTTTTTGGAAGTGAGACAAGAACGGTAGATTATTTATTTGTTAAGGGCGGAAAGGGCTGGGTTATAGACTTCAAGGCCGATAGCGCAATTTATGATATGGAATCTCCAACTTTCCAAAAAATGCTGCAGTCATTCAAACTCCTCAAATAACTTCAAATTTGTAATCTAAATGCACCTATAGTATAATTCCCGGATGGCAATTGAAAGAAATATACCAGGCCAAAGACCTGATTTAAGAATAGTTCCGCCAACAACTCCTAAAGAGCTAAGACCACCTACTCCTACAACATGGGAAGAAATTTTGGCAGCGGACCCTGACCACCCAGCACATCTTGATACTACAGAAGGAAGATTTTTAACAGCTGTTGATATTATCAAAAATGGCGCCATGGTACTGGAACTTTTTGCGTTAAATCCAAACCATTACATGAATGAGGTATCTATTAATCAACAAGTTAAAGAAATTTCCGGAAAAAGATTACCTAGTCCTTCAGCGGTCTACAGCCACCATTCAAGAACCATAGCTCCCCTTGGCGCTGCTAAAACATTGGATGATGATTTTAAAATGTGGCAAAGAACCCCATTTGGAACTCAACTGATGACACCGGCTGTTTATGCTTGGCAACAAATTATTGACCTTGGAGTTAATCCAGCAAAAGTTATGAGTAGCATAAGTGCAATAAGAAGAGACCAAGAACAGCAGATAACTGGATCTTCCGCTTATGACAGAGCCACTATATTGTTTTCTTTACTAGACGTAGATACATCAAATATGCCCTCTCTTGCAAAAAAAACAGGGACTTCAACTGTTGCAATAAGAGGTCATTTAAATAATTTAGCAGAAGCAGGACTTATTGATTTCAAAAGCGCTAGCTCTGAGCATGAATCTTTTACTTCATTTTCCATTGCGAATAAAGGAATAAGGGATAAAAGATGGTCTATTGCAAGAGACTACAAAAGAAAAGGATTATGGATTGAAGGAGCATCTTCAGACATAAGACGCGCTGTCATGCACTTAACTGCAGAAGGTAAAAAATCATTTACTATTAAAGATGTTGCCCAGTGGGTAAAACAACATATACCCGATAAAAAAGCCATACATTATGAACAAATCATTACTCATATATTAAGTCTTTTTTCTAAGAATGGGTTTTTGGACAGAAGCGAAATAAATCACAGCAATATGTCATCTGTTTCAATAAAACCCAAAGGAAGATTGTTTACAGAAAGAGTTTTAATTCCGTTACTAAGATGGTCGGCAAATCCTAATTCCGTTAGGGAAATAAATGAAATCTCTAGAAATCCTCAGCGGCACAAAGCACTATTTGAATCTATATTCAATACATATGATTCAACTTCTCCTCATAAACAATCTACTCCTGCAGAAAAAATAGATCAGATTGTCACTCATATCGCAAATAATCCTGGAGAACTAACGTCAGCTTCTATAGGAAAAAGGCTTGGAATAGCAGCAAATACAGTAAGAGAGCTCCTCAAAGATGAAATATCTTCGGGAAGAATATCTATAATAAGAGGCAAAGCAGGCAGACAATATTTTTATCTTGGGATTGAAGACACAGAAGACCAATTTTTGATACAATAGCCTCATATGACATCCATTGTTACAGCTCCAAATTCAGTTCTGTCAGAAATCTCAAAGCCTGTTGAAAAAATTGACGGAGCAATCAAAAATTTACTTTCTCAAATGTCAGAGTCTTTGCTTGCGGCACATGACCCAGTTGGCGTTGGACTAGCAGCTCCCCAGATTGGAAAATCACTTAGGATTTTTCTTGCAAAACCTACAAATAAATCCCCCATTTTAACTTTTATAAATCCTAAAATTATTTCAAAATCTAAGGAAGAAAATGTCCCAACACTAACAAATTCTAAAAAAGTAGAAGCCAAAAAACCAAAAAAATCCAGCGGAAAAATGCTTGAAGGATGTTTGTCTTTGCCAAATATCTGGGGTGAAGTTATAAGAAACCGCGACATTACAATTTCATATCTTGATGAAAATGGCAAGAAACATAAAAGAAATTTAAAAGGATTTATGGCAATTGTTGCCCAGCATGAAATTGATCATCTTGATGGAATTTTATTTCCAAAAAGAGTCCTGCAGCAAAAAGGAACTTTGTACCAATCAGAAAAAGATAAAGACGGCGAAGATGTTTTTGAAGAATTAAAAATATGACACAAGAAAATAGAGGACCAAGTCCCTCGGCAGATATAAGGCCAATACCAATTCCCGAAACTATTACTTTGCCAAATGGAAGAAGATCTATGGGAATAGAATCCCAAACTGTATATGGAGACAATAAATTATTTAGATGGTTTGGAAATATCTCAGTTCCATCTCATAGACCGGCGGAGCAAAGACACAGGGAATTAGCCATAATTCTTGTTAAATGGAAACTTATAGCAGGTATTGATGCAGCACTAGGCTTTCCAATAAGTGCCAAAAAATCCAAAGCTCACAATGAACCGGTAGTTGCACCCAATGCTAATGTTATTGGACTATATATAGATGTTAACGCAGATTTGTCAGAGGGAAAACATTTACATATGCCAAAGTGGAAAGACGTTTCAAAAATCCCAACAGCTATGCAAACACTTGAAAGCGCATTAAAGAATACACCACGAATATGAAAATAATATTTTTAGGTACTCCAAATTATGTAGAGCCGATTTTAGATGAACTTAAGAAAAATTTTGAAGTAGTTTCCGCCATTAGAAAACCTGACGATTTAGATATTGATACATTAAAAGATTTGAAGCCTGATTTTTTTGTTGTTGCAGCTTTTGGAAAAATTCTTTCAAAAGAAATTCTTTCTATTCCAGGACTTGGAACAATAAATGTTCACCCTTCTTTACTTCCTAAATATAGAGGTCCCTCCCCTGTTCAGTGGACTATTTTAAATGGAGACAGTGAAACCGGACTGAGTTTGATTTTAATGGACGAACAAGTTGATCATGGAAAAATTTTGTTTCAAGAAAAAGTAGAACTTAACGGAAATGAAACTTTTGAAAGCTTAGTTGAAAAACTTTTTAAATTGGCTTCTCAAAATATTGTAAAAGTTATAAATGATTATTCAAATGGAAATTTAAAACCAATAGAACAAAATGACAACGATGCAAGTTTTACAAAATTACTAAGCCGCGATTCTGGAATGATTGATATAAATAATCCTCCAGCAAATTTATCCAATATGATTCGCGCATACTATCCATGGCCTGGGGTTTGGTTTAAGTGGAATGAAAAAACTGTAAAACTAATACCCGAAAATAAAATCCAAGTAGAAGGGAAAAAAGTAATGAGTTTTAAAGATTTTATAAATGGGTATCCAGAAGGAAAACAAATCCTAGAAAAACTAAAATTAGGAAACTGAGTCTTCCAATTTTTCAAAAACTTTACTATTGAGTATTTTATCTCCCTGCTGTTGAATAAAAACAAGCAAATTATCTACAGTTGATATTTTTTTGCTCTTAACCATATTTTTGAAATAATCTGTTCCTCCAAGCATTATTACAATTCCTAACAAAGCGCTTGCCCTTTCAGATCCTAAT
>CAYYAC010000019.1:0-10283 GCA_964469995.1 uncultured Gammaproteobacteria bacterium | reverse complement strand
TGAGACAAGAAGAGCTCTTGCGCCTGTGGCTCAATGGATAGAGCACTTCGCTTCGGACGAAGGGGTTGGGGGTTCGACTCCCTCCAGGCGCACAATTTAATATGAGATACATCAAGTTATTTAAAAACCCACTAAAGTTTGCAAAAGCCCACAAAATCATTTCTATAATTTTGATAGCGGTTTTAGCAGTTGCAGGCATTGCCTTGCGGCCAAAAGCGCCAACTCCTATTGATACACAAACAATAAAATATGCAGACTTAGCCCAAACTGTTTCTGTTACGGGGAACATAAATTCTCAAAACAGCGCAAATCTTTCCTTTCAAACTGGAGGTAAGCTTGTCTATCTTTCCGGAAAAGTAGGAGACAGTGTGTATAAAGGTCAGATTATTGCCTCCTTGGACAAAACAATTCTCCAGGCAAATTTAAGACAAGCACAGCAAGATTTTAATGCAGCTCAGGCAGCAGTTGCGCAGGTATATGATCAAACAAAAAGAGCAACAGATTTAACATTTGCTCAAAATGTTTCTCAAACAGCAGCAGAAGCAACTCAAAATAAAGCATATGACAATACAAGAATAATAACCCAACAACTTGCAAATTCAGATCTTGTTTCTCCAGTCTCGGGAATAATAACAAGAGAAGATGTAACAACTATTGGCGCAAATGTTTCAGCAACGAGCGTTTTTGGAGTTGCAGACAATAGTGCGATTATATTTTCTATGGACGTTGACGAAGGAGATATTGGAAAAGTGCAAGTTGGACAGACAGTTAGTATCATACTTGATGCTTTTACAGATAAAACAATTTCAACTGCGATTGCAACAATTGACCCCATAAGTCATACGACTTCAACCGGAGGAAATGCATACACAGTAAAAACAGAACCCTTAATAAATGATGAGAATTACAGAATTGGAATGAACGGAGATGCAGATATAATAATTGCACAAAAGAATAATGTTCTTACAGTTTCAAATTCTGCGATTTTTGATAACAATAAAGTCTATATAAAACAAGGAAATAAATTTATTAAAAAAACCATAGATATCGGGCTCCAAAATGATACGGATTCCGAAGTACTTAGCGGACTTTCTGAAGGTGACACCGTAGTCCTCGAGCCTTCTTCTGTATCAGCAAAGTAAGATAAAAATGAATGATTTAATAATCAACCTTCAAAACATAAAGAAGGAATACAAAACCCTTGAAGTAATTACTCCCGTTTTAAACGGTATAACTCTTGGAGTCAAAAGAGGAGAATTTGTTGCAATCACAGGCCCATCTGGCTCTGGAAAATCAACACTTATGAATATAATTGGACTCCTGGATACGCCAACAAGCGGGACATATATTATAAACGGCAAACACACAAGCGGACTTTCTGAAGATAATCTGGCAAAACTCAGAAGCTTAGAGATTGGATTTGTTTTTCAATCATTTAATTTACTTCCAAGACTCTCTACTTTAGAAAACGTAATACTTCCCGGAATTTATGCAAACATGGACGTATCAAAAAGAGAAAACAAAGCAAAGGAACTTCTTAAAAGACTTGGCCTTGAGAACAGGATGACAAATAAACCCAATCAGTTATCAGGAGGACAACAGCAAAGAGTAGCAATAGCAAGAGCTCTAATAAATGACCCGGAAATAATACTTGCAGATGAGCCTACCGGAAATCTGGATACAAAATCTGGAAATGAAGTAATGAAAATAATAGAAGAATTAAACAAGGAAGGAAAAACTATAATTTTAATCACCCATGAAGTGGACATTGCAAGGCAAGCAGACAGAATTATAAAAATACAAGATGGGGAGATAGTAAAAAGAAAATGAATTTAAGAGAATTATTACAAGCGTCAATAAGATCTCTCGTTGGAAACAAATTAAGAAGCATACTAACGACTCTTGGGATTGTAATTGGAGTTTTTGCAGTAATACTTCTTGTTTCAATCGGAGCCGGATTACAGTCTTACATCACAGGAGAAATTTCAAGCTTAGGATCAAATCTTATTTTTGTAATTCCAGGAAGAGTTGGAGGAGCCAGAACTCCAGGAGGAGTTGTTACCAATAAGCTACTGATATCTGATGCCAATCTGCTTTCAGAAAGACTTAAAAATCTTGCAGACGTAAGTGCTGTTGTACAAAAACTTTCCACACTAAAGTACAAAAATAATTCCGATGAAGGAGCTTCTATTGTGGGAACTACTTCAAATTACAATAAAATTGTAAAAACAGACATAGAAAAAGGAACTTTCTTTTCCTTAGGACAAGAACATTCCGGAGCAAAAGTAGCTGTTATTGGACAAACCGTTATTACAAATTTATTTAAAAATATAAATCCTATTGGACAAAAAATTTCTGTTTCTGGAGAAAAATACACAGTTATTGGAACTCTTGTTAAAAAAGGAGCAGTTTTTGGATTAGACCAAGACAATACAGTTTTAATACCCATAGTTGCAGCACAAAGACAATTCGGAATAACAAACGTAAATACGATTTATATTTCCGCAAAGAAAACTACTCTCATAAATCTAGTTAAAGACGATACTCAAAAAATTCTCTTAAAAAGACTAACCACAGACGATTTTACTCTTGAGACGCAAGAGTCAACTCTTTCAACCATTACAAATATCACAAACATACTATCTGTTGCCCTTGGGGGAATTGCTGCAATATCACTCCTTGTTGGAGGAATTGGAATTATGAACATCATGCTTGTTTCCGTAACAGAAAGAACAAGAGAGATTGGTCTTAGAAAAGCAATTGGAGCAAGACGTAGAGATATTCTTCAGCAATTTTTACTGGAAGCAATAATGCTTTCTCTAACAGGAGGAAGTATTGGAATCGGGCTTGGAGTTGGAGTTTCTCTTATAATATCCAAATTTTTTGTATCAGAAGTTACTCCTTGGTCTATAATCTTGGCTTTTGGTTTTTCCGTTGGGGTTGGTATAATATTTGGAATAGCTCCTGCAATAAGAGCGTCCAGGCTTTCTCCTATTGAAGCATTAAGATATGAATAAAAAAATAAAAAAATTCATTGTCCATCACAAACAAGAGTTAATTACAGCTATTGCTGCTACCTGTTATTCAATTTATTTTACAACCGCAAGTTTCCTGCGCTACGACAATTTCTATACAGGCAGATTTGATTTGGGAAACATGGACCAGGCAGTTTGGAACACAATACATGGCAGAATTTTTCAAACAACAGATGGAATAACAATCGTTTCAAGACTTTCATCGCATGCAGATTTTATCTTAATACTCATATCTCCTTTGTATAAAATATGGGCAGATCCAAGAATGCTTCTTATTCTTCAATCTGTAGTTTTAAGCTTAGGGTCTGTTTTTGTTTTCAAAATTTCGAATATGGTTCTTAAAAATAAAAATGCTGCTCTTATTTTTTCCCTGGCTTTTCTTTTTAATCCTTTAATGCAATATACAAACCTGTATGATTTCCATGCTGTTACTCTTGCTACAACACTTCTTTTGGGCACCTTTTATTTTTTCATGAAGAAAAATTATTTATGGTTTGTCATATTTGCCATTCTTGCAGGCCTTACAAAAGAAGAAATATGGCCTGCCATAGCTTTTTTTGGTATTTATACTATTTTTCATGAAGCAGTAATGATACTAAGAAAAAAACATAAGCTTAAATCTAAAAATACATTGATTAATCTATTTTTTGGTTTTTCCGTTGCATCAGTTTCTCTTTATATTTTTTATTACATTATATGGATAGCAATTCCTCAAGCTAGGGGAGGAGGAAATCATTTTGCTCTTTCTTACTATTCAGACTTTGGAGGTAGCCCCTTTGAAGTTATAAAAAATGTAATCTTTTCTCCTTTGAAAGTCTTGGAAATTTTAACCACAAAGGCAAGACTTGTGTATATTGGGCAGCTTTTTGCCCCTCTTGGATTTTTATCTTTTCTTTCCCCTGTAATAATTCTTTTTGCTCTCCCTGATCTTTCAATAAATCTTTTGAGTCAAGATGCTGGACTTTATCAAATTTATTATCAATACACAGCAGCTATTACTCCTTTTATCTTCATTTCTGCTATTTTTGGATTTAAAAACTTAGTGAAATGGTTTCCCAAAAAAAATGTTTCCAAGTTTCTTATTATTCTAATCAGTATTACTGCAATTATTTCTGCCTATGCGTATGGGCCACTTCCTGGGGCAATGCATCCAAATATAGATATGTTTACAAAGCCACTAAAAGATAGGAAACTAATTCAAACATTTATAAGCGGGATACCAACTAGATACAAAGTTGCTGCCACGAATAATCTAGGATCTCACCTTTCAAGACGTCAAAACGTTTATACAATTCCTGAAGGTCTTAATGAAGCAGATGTGCTTGTTTTTCTGCTTAACGATCCCTTTGCACAGCCATCTCTTTCAGCACAGAAAGAAATGGTTGATAAATTAAAATCAAATCCAGACTATAAATTACTTTTTTCTCAAGGAGATTTCGTAGCATTTCAGAAGAAATCTATAGATTACAAGAACAGCACTTTACGCTAGCTTATTTCCCTCTCTTTTTCTTTTGAGATAAAGATAGGTTCCATAAAGAAGGATTATAATTCCTCCAAGTCTTATTGCAAATTCCGAACCAAAATGCTGAGCAACAAAACCTATCTGTAAGCTTCCAATGGGGGAAAGTCCCAAAAATGTCAGAGTATAAACGCTAAGTACTCTTCCCCTTAAATGATCAGATACCATATGCTGAATTTTTACATTTATCAAAGAAAATTGAATTGTTATGCCCCATCCTACGAAGAACAGAAAAAAAGATGCAAGCATAATGTTAGTAGTAAGACTAAAAAGAAGTATAGCCACTCCAAAAATGATATTTCCAGCAAAAATTAACTTCATTATGTCAATTTTTTTAGACAAAGCAGAAGTTAAAAGGGCAGCAGCGAGTGCTCCAAGACCAGCAACTGAAGACAAAATTCCAAGAGTTGAAGCTCCTTTATGAAAAACATCGCTTACAACAACTGGCATTATTGCTTGATATGACCAGCCAAAAATTGAAGAGATAGCCGAAAGTACTAAGAGGTCTTTTATTGTAACATTTGAAAAAGAATAATTAATTCCTTCTTTTATTGCTTTTAGTGGATGTGGGTGAGAATCAACTTTAACGTATTTTGTTACCATAAAAAGAAGTGCTCCTATAACCGCTATGTAGCTTAATCCATTAAGCAAGAATGCTCCGCCGGTTCCATAAAGAGCAATAAGAGCTCCTGCAATTCCAGGACCTACAACACGTGCCGCATTAAACATTGCAGCATTCAAGGATATTGCAGATGCTAAATCTTTTCTATCTACCATTTCTATAACAAAGGCTTGGCGTGCCGGCATATCTAGCGCAACCACACAGCCTAAAAGAAAGGCCAGAACAACCATTTCCCAAAGATTTACCAAATTAGTAACAGCCAGAATACCTAGAATCATAGCTAAAATCATTGAGGCAACTTGAGTAAAAATTAAGATATGCTTTTTATTAAATCTATCAACTATTACACCGCCAAAAAGAGTAAAAAAGAGAATAGGCAAGGTTGCAGCGGCAGCTTCAAATCCTACCCAAAACGCAGAATGAGTAAGCTGCAGAACAAGCCACCCCTCTGCGACCTGCTGAAGCCATGTTCCAATCAAAGATACTAACTGTCCTATAAAGAAAAATCTGTAATTTCTGTATTTAAATGCCGGAAATGCATGCAAAATTTTTCTTGGCCAGTTTTCATCTTCATCTATTGTATATGCATTTGCCTGCAAAGCATCACGCAAATCTTTCTGTTTATCTTTCATAATTTAGCTTATCCGAAGGCAAGAAGTCTTACGTAAATATTCGCTATTTATTAGTATATATTTTTTGCTGATGAGTTTCAAGAATTGTTAACCAAAGTTGACCTCTCAAATCTGTCTGCCATATAACCATTTGGCATTGTTGTTAATTTTTCGCTGTAAAGCAAAAATCCGTTTCTAATTGTGTGGTCTCCAAACTTATCATTTATTTTATCTATTACGCCTTGCACTGTATTTTTTTTGGGATTATCAAATAAAGAAACAGGGACATTTGGTATATCTTCAAGACCTGTTGCCCAAATACTTATCTGCCTTGTATATTCTTCCAGAACAGAACATTTATGTGTTTGAATAACAAGATTAATTTTTTTAAAAATATCAGTTCCGCTATTAAAATATTCAGGAAAAGTTTTTCTTCCCGATATGTCGCATGTGCCTCTAAGAGACACGCCAAATGTTCTTGCCTTTTTATTAAGTCTTCTAAGTTTTAGCCCTACCTCCTCACAAAGCTCATACACATTTTGCATAACAATACGTTTATCGTATTCATTGTGAGGTAAGCAATAATTACGCCCTACGGATTTTGTCTCCTCTTCTAAATAATAGGGAACAACGCCTCTGTCATCTATTCCAAAAGACATATTTTTCAAAACACTGGAGTAAGAGGGTCCAAATTCTAAAATTAATTTTTCTTTGGGATAATTTCTTATCTGCAAAAGATTATCAATTCCTAGTTTTTCTAGCCTTTGGCCCATTCTTTCTCCAATTCCGCAAAGAGTTGTGGGTTTTATTGTTTTATAAATACTATCTATGTCTTTTTGACCAATTTCTCCAATTCCATTTGGTTTATTAAGGCCCGAGGCAAGCTTAGCAAGAAGTTTGTTGTGAGAAATACCAACAGAAACAGTTATATATTCTCCAATTTCTTCTCTTATTCTTTCTTTTATAATACTTATGATATTTTCTTTTGAGCCAAACAGATGAATAGTTGAAGTTATATCCATAAAAACTTCGTCCAGAGAAAAAAGCTCAACAAAAGGGGAATAGTCAGAACAAATGCTTAAAAACTTTTTGCTTATTTCCCAATATTTTAAAAAATCTGATTTAACAAGAAAAAGAGTGGGGCAAATTTTTAAAGCTTCATAAGTTCTAGCTCCTGTTTGTATTCCTATTTTCTTTGCCTCACGGGAAGATGCAATGATGCAAGTCCTGCCGTTTGCTGCTGTTACTCCCACTGGCTTACCCCTAAGCTTAGGATTGTATTGCTGCTCAACGCTTGCATAAAAAGAATCAAAATCTATGTGTAAAATAACTTTTTGACCCTCTTGCATAACTTAAGAATACGTAAACTTTATACGAAAAACAATAGAACAAAATCATACTTTTACTATCAATATTTATTTATGCTATAGTTTATTTAATGTCACCAAATACTCACTATCACAACTTAAAAGAAAAGTGGACAGCTCGCCACAGAGATTTACAAAAAAATCTCTTAAATAACCACAAAGATTCCCTAGAATGGCTTAGTCAAAATACAAAACAGCTTATGGTAAGTTCCATTGGGGGACTTCTGCTTCTTGCTTCTCCTGGAAAACATCTTTTACCCGTTCCTCATTTCAATGCATCAGGACAAGAACTTGCCGCATCTTTAGATAAAGGAGTCTTTCTAGTTGCGGATTTACAAGCATCATTGCCAAAACAAGTACAACCACTAACCCAAGAGCAAGAAAAACAATCTATAGACATCCTGTCGCGTAATTTTGGTCTTAAAATAGACGCGCAGGAACAAGGAATAAGACTTGAAAGAAATTATGGAAAAATAGGAGCAGAACAGCACTTAGCAAGATATTCAGGAGACACAATGTCTACTCATTTTGACAACCAAAACGATTCAGCTCTTTTTTGGAATTCAGGAATGGCTCCAGGACTTGGAGCATGGGGATACTTTGCTCACGGATCAAATATGACTCAGGAAGACTCTGACCGCGAAAAATACTATGTTGCGATACAAACATTTTTGGCACCCGGATATAATGACAATGTAAAAAAATTTTCTGAATTTTTTAGATACAAAAAACTTCTTGTTGTGAATCCCGACAATGGGAAAGCAATAGTTGCAGATATTGGAGATGCTGGCCCTGCTCAATGGACAGGAAAACACTTGGGAGGGTCTCCGGAAGTCATGCATTACTTAGAAAGAGTAGATGGAGCACAAGTGGGACCCGTTGTTTACTTCTTCATAAATGACCCTGATAATAAAGTTCCCTTAGGACCAATAAGCGTAGTACAATAAATAAAATGGCAAGTATTAGATACAAATATTTTTACAGCAACATAGTAGACACTGCGTCAATAAGCATAGAGCTTGCAGAAATTGACTTGACGCCTCAGGAAAGAATGCACCTTATCTCCCTTGCAGAAAGCAATGTTCACCACGCAGTACTGGATACAGTGCTTTCGCAGCTTAGGGAAGAGGATAAAAAAGAATTTTTGACCCATGTAATTCATGAAAATCACGACAAAGTTTGGGAATTTCTAAAAGAAAAAACACAAGACATTGAAGAGAAGATTAAAAAAACTGCAGAAGAACTAAAAGAAGAACTTAAAAAGGACATTTTGGAAACTAAAAAGAAGAAGTGATATAATCCGCGCATGAATGATCCAAGAGAAGCAGGCAAGTCTGGTTTTGTTAATTTAGATGCAACTCCAAGCGCTATGCCTTTTATAGAGTATCTAAGGGGAGTAAGAGCGGTTGATTCAATAGCAGCGTATAAAAAAAGAGCAGCGGAACTGTTAGACGTAGGACCTGGGGTATCGGTATTAGATGTTGGATGCGGAACAGGGGAAGATTTAATAGACATACTAAAACTTCAGCCTCACGTTGGAAGATTAGTGGGCGTAGACAATAGCAGGCAAATGCTTGCTTCTGCAAAAGAAACACTTGAATCAAATGGCCTTAATCCTTACAGAATTGACCTGGAATATGCGGACGCCCATTCTTTAAGATTTTCAGACAATACATTTGGAAGAGTTAGGACAGACAGAACTCTGCAGCATTTGAAAAGTCCCAGTACTGCAATTGGGGAAATGACAAGAGTTGCAAGACCAGGCGGAAAAATTTTAATAATTGATACAGATTGGAATTCACTTCAAATTGACGGCCTTGGAGACAGCGCAAATGAGGCAATAAGAAAAGCCTATCATGAAATTATTCAAAATCCCGATATGGGAACAGGCATAAGAGAACTTCTAGTAGGCTGGCCTGTAGAGCAAGTTAAAGAAG
Organism: uncultured Gammaproteobacteria bacterium; assembly: GCA_964469995.1. Taxonomy (GTDB): domain Bacteria; phylum Patescibacteriota; class Microgenomatia; order Levybacterales; family UBA12049; genus JACPDD01. Next base: position 1,192 of record CAYYAC010000019.1, on the reverse strand, counting down.
AAATTTTTCCTATTAATCTAAAAAATAAAGATGCCATAGAGACAGCATTATGGCTTACGGAATCATTAAGAAAAGCATCTCAAGCTAGATTTGTGGACGTAGATGCAATAATAGATGCAGATGATAAATTTAGAGATGAACAAACGCAAGCGACCGGTTCCTTTAATATACACTTAGTAACCGCAGTAAAAACTAATTCCTAGCAGGCTCTAGGAGTGCCCAGTTGTGAGAAACATAGGGCTCGGAACACATGTTACGGTTGAAGCAGCAAGGTCTTCGCATTCCTTTATTTAATTTATCAAGCATAACCTCAAGATGTTTTTTGCGTGTGTCTTCGGTTTTGACCGCTCTAACCCAACGAACCCAATCCCAATGGGCAAGGGGAGTAGTATCATTCCATAAAGCTTGCGCTTTTGGAGAAGATTTAAGAGCCTTTTGCATATCCTCTGGGACTTCCGGCTCTACCCATTCCTTAGTGGATTCAAGCGAAACTTTTACGTTGTCTCCAGCAGAAGCATGAGCATCACTAAGTAGCTTTTTATCAGGAGCAAACCAATGACTAGGTTTTTTGCCTGCTCCATACATTCCATCTGGCTCAAGTAAAGTTTTAAAAGGAACATCATTAATAGTTCCTTTGACCATTGTCATGCCACGGGAGGGAAGTTTTTCGCTTACGTCAGAAGGCAAATGCAGAATAGTCCAATCTTTAATCTTAATAAGTTTTGTTTCAAAATTAATCATAAAGCTACATAGTATGCGTATCTCTATCTGTATTTTCAAAAACTGTATATTCTTCAATAACAGGATTTGCTAAAAATTGTCTGGAAGCGTCTTCCATAGAAGTTATTGCATCTCTTGCTGTGGGTGCTTCCATGTCTATCTGGATTAGCTTGCTAATTCCAAGCACTTTCGCACTATCAAAACCTGAATTATGAAGCTGTTTGGTAAGAGCGTCGACTTCGGGAGATGGAACTCCTTCTTTTCTTGAGACTATTATATCTATCTTATGGGTTGGATTTTGCTCTGGCATACCACTAAAACACTTCAAGCTCATTATAACACGCTACAACCTCAAGGATTGTGTGTCTTGACATAAAAAGAATTATCTTTTACTATATCTCTTGGGGGGAGATATGTCATACAGACCAAAAGATACACAAGAAAGAATTCTTCATAGGCTAAAAATTGCCAA
>CAYYAC010000018.1:0-10407 GCA_964469995.1 uncultured Gammaproteobacteria bacterium | reverse complement strand
TGTTTAGCTTTGGGGGTAAAATTGCAAAAAAATTAATGCAGTAGTAAAAAATTTTTGTTTTACAGATTAAAAATTAGGCACGGGAATTAAAGTTATTTTATTATTGTTAAACTGTGGTGCTTGAGATCCTGCTATGTTTATTTTGTAGGATATTTTTACGCTTGAGTTATGTTTTGATACAGTTATTATCCCAGGTTCATCTGTCTGTGCGAATTGCTTATAGGATGTATCATCTGCAAAATCACTAAGGCAGGCATTAAGACTTGAATTTTTGTCGCATCTGTATCCAAATCCATAGGTAAGTGTTCCGCTCCATGGCTGAGCTATGCTTTCTGTGCAAAGTCCATTATCACATGTAGTATCGGGAATAAAAACAGAAGAAGAGCTTTGTTTTAGGGAATGATTTTCAAATTCCTGTATTGTATATCCTGGCTCATATGGGCTGGAAACTGTTAGGGAATTAGTTCTGATTACAGGATCTGTTGCGGAAATTATTCCATAATCAATAAGATTTTCAGAAACAGACAAATTAAATGGTGCTTCTGAGTCTGAATCCTCAAACCCTACTTTTATTTGATAATTTTTCCCGCTAAATATTCCATGAATAGCTTGCGCTGGGGTAGGAACTGGGGCATTTGAGTTGTCAAAAGACTCGGGAATAACTCCGCCATCAATTAAAGTCTGGGCATAAGCATTTTTTGAAAATATGCAAGCAAATACTATAAATAAAAAGAAGAATAAGAAGTTCTTCACAATATAATCCTAGGAAATCGAGCTTTAAAATGCAAGCTGGGGTATGTTATACTTTGGGAAGTAATATGAAGCAATATAATCCTTCTGAAATAGAGAAAAAATGGCAACAGCGGTGGGAAAAAGCAAAAATTTATTCTCCTGATATAGACTTTGCTAAAAAGCCATTTTATAACCTGATGATGTTTCCTTATCCATCTGCAGAGGGAATGCACGTTGGTAATATGTACGCTTTCACAGGCGCAGATGTATACGGAAGATATCAGAGAATGCAGGGCTATGATGTTTTTGAGCCTATTGGGCTTGATGGATTTGGAATTCACAGTGAAAATTACGCAATAAAAGTAGGTAAACACCCAGCTAAACAAGCTAAAATATCAGAGGAAAATTTCTACCGTCAGCTTCACTCAATTGGTAATTCATACGACTGGACACGCACAGTAGAAACTTACAAGCCGCAGTATTATAAATGGACCCAGTGGTTGTTTATTCAGCTTTTCAAAAAAGGGTTGGCATACAGAGCTAAAGCTACGGTTAATTGGTGCCCATCAGATAAAACAGTATTGGCTGATGAGCAGGTAATTGACGGAAAATGTGAAAGAGATGGGGCAGTGGTTGAGAAAAGAGAGCTTGAGCAGTGGTTTTTTAAAATAACAGATTATTCTCAAAGACTACTCGATAATATTCCAGAGCTAAATTGGTCAGAAAAGGTTAAAGTTGCGCAGGAGAACTGGATCGGGAAAAGTGAAGGGGCAAGAGTGGAATTTGATCTTTTGGAAGTGCCAGGGCAAGAAGATGGCAAACATAAAGTTGATGTATTTACAACTCGTCCAGACACGCTTTTTGGAGCTACGTTTTTAGTTATTTCTCCTGAAACTGCTAAAAAATGGCTGGAAGTAGGCTGGAAAGCAAGTTTAGAGGTAGAAAAGTATGTTGAGGAATCGCTCGCAAAGAGAACTTTGACAGAAGAAGGCAAGGAAAAGACTGGGGTTTTTGCAGGAATTTATGCAAAAAACCCTGTAAATGATGAAAAAATACCTGTTTGGGTAGCTGATTATGTGCTGTCAGGATACGGAACAGGTGCAATTATGGCAGTGCCGGCTCATGACAGCCGTGACTTTGAGTTTGCTAAAAAGTTTGATCTTCCTTTAAAACAAGTAATTAAGGGTGGGGATATTGAAAAGGAAGCTTATATAGGTGAAGGTGAAATAGTAAATTCCGAGGATTGGAACGGCTGGAAAACACCTGAAAGCATTGGAAAAGTAATTTCATGGCTTGAAGAGAAGGACATTGCTAAAAAAGAAGTAAATTATCATCTTCGTGATTGGTTAATTTCCCGTCAGCGTTATTGGGGTCCACCAATTCCTATGATTTATTGTGAGAAATGCGGATGGAATCCAGTTGATGAAAAAGATTTGCCAGTGCTTTTGCCAGAGGTTGAAGATTTTAAACCAGAAGGAAATGGGAAAAGCCCTCTTGCTAACATTGAAAGTTTTGTAAATACTAAATGTCCGAGTTGCGGGGGTAATGCAAAAAGAGAAACTGATGTCTCTGACACCTTCTTAGATAGTTCTTGGTACTTTTTGCGCTATGCCTGCACTGATATAGAAAGTAGTGCTTTTGATGCACTTAGGGTAAAAAAATGGCTCCCAGTAAAAATGTACATTGGCGGAGCAGAGCACTCAGTGCTACACCTTTTATATTCACGGTTTATCGCGATGGTACTGGCTGATCTGAAATTTATAGATTTTGAAGAACCTTTCTCTAGATTCTATGCGCACGGACTTATTATAAAAGACGGTGCTAAAATGAGTAAATCCAAGGGTAATGTTATAGTTCCAGACCAATATATAACCAAATTTGGCGCAGATACTTTAAGAATGTATCTAATGTTTCTAGGCCCATTTTATGCTGGAGGAGACTTTAGGGATAGTGGCATTGAAGGAATGTTTAAATTCTTAAAAAGAGTATGGAAGCTTATTGATAGCTCTTCCAGTAAGGAAATATCTAAAGATTCAGAGATTTTTATGAATAAGACAATAAAAAGAGTAAGCGCTGATGTTGATTCTCTGCGCTACAATACTGCTATTGCTGGACTTATGGAATGGTATAACTTTTTGGCAAAGCAGGCAGGTATTTCCAAGAAAGAATCTGAAGTGTTCTTAAAACTTATAGCCCCATTTGCTCCCCATATGGCTGATGAGCTTTGGGAAGGACTTGGAAATAAGAATTCTATTCATATATCAAGCTGGCCATTATTTGATGAAAGTTTGATAGAAGATAAAGATGCAATGATTGCAGTTTCTATAAATGGGAAGACAAGAGATATTTTAAAAATTAGCATTGAAGAATCTAAAGACAAAAATTTAGTTGAGCAATTAGCAAAAGAAAGTGATAAGACTAAACAATACTTTGAAAATAAGAAAATTACCAAAGTAATTTATGTAGAAGGAAAGATTGTAAACTTTGTTTTAAGTTAATCTTAAATGGAGTTCCAAAATCTGATTGAAACATATTCTCCCTTTGTAAAAAGACATTTTTTGCCTCTGATTCTTGGTTTATTGGGTTTGATGTTCTTGATATATGGTTTGATATCTTTATTGAGCGCTAAGAATCCCTCTTCGGATGCATCTTTTGAACCTGATAACAGCTCAACTGAGAGCGCACAGGTTTCTGCAGATAAAATAGCCGTGGATGTAGAAGGTGCCGTTGTGAAAAGTGGAGTTTTTAAATTTTCACAAGATAGTATCATTCAAGATGCTTTGGCTGCTTCAGGCGGTCTTTCTTCAAATGCAGATAGGGCTTGGGTTGAGAAAAATATTAACCTAGCGCAGAAATTATTAGATGGAATGAAGATTTATATCCCATTCGTTGGAGATAGTACGATTAATTCTAATACGAATAGTTCTTCACAGATTTCTGCAAGCGGACTTATAAGTATAAATACTGCCACAGAGGGGCAATTAGATAGCCTTCCTGGTATTGGACCAGTAACAGCCCAAAAAATAATAAAAGGGAGGCCCTACAGCGCCTTAAATGAGCTATTGGATAAAAAGATAGTAAGCAGCAAAGTTTTTGAAGAAATAAAGGATAAGATAAGTCTCTATTGATGAACCGCAAGATAGTAATATTTTCTTTTGCTTTAATAATAATACTTGGGATTAGGTTTGCATTCTTTTATAGGGGGAGGCAAGCCTATTCCAATGGTCAGGCTTTGCACTTTTCAGCCACGCTTCTTACTCAGCCGCAAACTATTAGCAATAAGCAGCATCTGATTGCTAATTTACCTAATGGAGAGGAAGCCTATGTGGCAACAGATCTCAATAATAGCTTTAATTATGGAGATGTACTGGATATATCTGGCACTTTAAAAAGTCAATTGCTAAAAAGCGGTGCGCGCATTTGGACGATTAGTAATCCAAAGATTACCGTAAAGTCTAGTGCATTGAATTCTATTGGCTTGGTAAGAAAGAATATAATTTCTCTTTTTGAAAACACTCTTTCTCAAAAAGACGCATCACTTCTTTTAGGAATTGTATTTGGGATAAAAGAGCAGATGCCAAAAAACTTTTTAGATGAGCTTCGCAACGCCGGAGTGCTTCATGTAGTTGCTGCGTCAGGAATGAACGTTGTAATGGTTGGCGGATTCTTAAGCAGTATCTTTTTATTTTTTCTCAAAAGACAGCTGGCTCTTGTTGCAACAATTTTTGGAATTATCTTTTATGCAGTTCTAGCTGGGCTTGAGCCATCTATTGTTCGCGCTTCAATAATGGGAATACTAGTTTTTTCATCTCAAATCCTAGGAAGGCAGAATTCTGCACATTACGCATTATTTCTTACTGGATTTATTATGCTTTTTATTTCTCCTATTCTTTTGGGAGACGTTGGTTTTCAGCTTTCATTTACTGCGACAATAGGACTTTTAATTATCCGCCCAATTTTTGAGACAAAAAAGATTAAGCCTTTGATTGAAAAATCTTTAGTAGGGGAAGATATTGCAACAACTTTATCGGCTCAAGCTGCAACTTTGCCGATTTTGGTTTCTGTTTTTGGAACTTACTCTTTGTGGTCCATTGTTGCCAATGCTTTAGTGCTTTGGACAATACCTCCCCTTATGATTTTAGGAGGAATAGGCGCGATTTTGGGCTTTATTTCTGGCTGGCTAGGTCAAATCTTTATTACTCTGTGTGTTCCTTTGCTTGTATATTTTGAAAAAATAGTCTCAATTTTTGGAAACAGCAGTCAAACTTTCTCTGTAAATTATTTTCCTTGGCAAATAACTGTTGGTTATTATATTTTGCTCTTGTCTGCCGTTCTATTTATAAGAAGAAAGTTGTGGTAAGATTAAGAATATGATTCAGGAACAAATTGTTAATAAAATTAAAGAGATTTTGGGTTCAGAAATTGCTCTAGAGGAAATAAAATTAGTTCGTCCCACAGATTCGTCTCATGGAGATTTTACAACAAGCATTGCTTTAATTGCTTCAAAAAAGCTAGGTAAAAAACCAACGGAGATAGCAGAAAATCTTAAAAATGAACTCGGCAAGCTCGAAGGTGTAGAAAAAATAGAAGTAGCAGGTCCTGGGTTTATTAATTTTTTTGTCGCAAAGGATAATCTACTAGATAATATTTCCCAAATTTTAAGCAGTGGAGATAGTTTTGGCACGTCAGAAAATCTTGCAAGCAAAAAAATAATGCTTGAGTTTGCAGATCCTAATCCTTTTAAGATATTTCATATTGGACACTTGCGAAATATTGCCTTGGGGGAAACTTTTGCAAGACTCTTAGAAGCGCAGGGTGGGCAAGTAATGAGAGTAAATTATCAGGGAGATGTTGGAATGCATGTAGCAAAAGCAATTTGGGGAATAAACCATTCAGATACTAAAATTTCTGATTTAGAAAACAAATCTTCTAAGGAAAAAGCAGAATTTCTGGGAAAAGCATATGCTCTAGGTGCCAAAGCTTATGAGGATAGTGAGGATTCAAAAGCTGAAATTAGGCAGTTAAATGTAAAAATTTATAAAAAAGACCCAGATTTGCAAGAAGTTTGGGAAAAGGGAAAATCTTGGTCACTTTCGCATTTTGAAGAAATATATAAACGCGTTGGCACTTTGTATGAAAGATTTTATTTTGAAAGTGAAGTTGCGGAAATCGGGAAAAAGTTAGTTTTAGAAAACGTAGACAATGGTATTTTTGAAAAAAGCGAAGGAGCAATTGTTTTCCACGGAGATCACACTAGGGTTTTTGTCACAAAGGAAGATTATGCAACATATGAAGCAAAAGATTTGGCGCTTGCCAAGATTAAATACCAAGATTTTGAATATAGCCGCTCAATAATAATTACAGCTCATGAGCAAGCTTCTTATTTTAAGGTTGTTTTGGAAGCTATGAAAAAGCTTGAACCAGAGCTTGCTGGCAAAACAGAGCATTATACTTTTGGATTTGTAAGTCTAAAAGATGAAAAAATGTCATCGCGTTTAGGAAATATAATTGCAGGAGATTGGCTTTTGGACGAGGCAAAGAAAAAGATATCTGAAAATTTTAAAGAAATGGATGAAAAGACTTTGGAAATGGTAGCTGTGGGTGCTGTAAAATACTCAATGCTTAAGTTCTCTAGAGTTTCTGACATATCTTTCTCCTTCGATGAATCAATTTCTCTTGAAGGCAATTCAGGTCCTTACATTCAATATACTTTTGCTAGAACGCAGAGTGTGTTGGCAAAAAAACCTGCAAATTCAAATCTCGGAACGGCAGATTTAGAACCTGAAGAACTTGAACTTGTCAGAATGTTGGCAAAATTCAGTGAAGTTATTGAGGAAGCAGGGAATAACTTTTCTCCTAATCTTTTATGTATTTATTTGTTTGAACTTTCGCAGAAATTTAATCTTTTTTACCAAAAGCATAAGATTATTGGAGGAGAAAAAGAAGAATTTAGGCTTTCCTTAACAAAAGCCGTGGGCCAGGTAATTAAAAACGGACTTTACCTCTTAGGAATTGAATCTCCAGAGAAAATGTAGCACAAGTATACGTATTGATACTCTTTGATGGGGGTCAAAATGAAGAGTATCCTATAGTCTGAGGGTTGGCAAACTGCTTCTGACCTGCTAAAATAGGGTTATGACATTCCACAGGACAGTTCTTGCAAATGGTCTTCGCATTTTAACAATACCCATGCCTTCACTTGAAAGTGCAACAGTTATGGTCATGGTTGGAGCAGGAAGCAGATACGAAAACAAAAAAAACAATGGAATTTCCCACTTTTTAGAGCACATGGCTTTTAAGGGAACACAGAAACGCCCAACTGCAATGGATATTTCAGCCTTGATAGATGGAATGGGAGGAGAATTTAACGCTTTTACAGGAAAAGAAGTAACGGGTTTTTATATTAAATCTTCTGCTGATAATGCTGAAACTTCAATTGATGTCCTTTCCGATATGCTTCAGAATTCAAAGCTAGATAAAGAAGAAATAGAGAAGGAAAAGGGAGTAATCATAGAGGAAATAAACCTCTATGAGGACACTCCAAGCCGTCACATAGGGGATATTTTTGAAAGACTTTTGTATGGAGATACTCCAATGGGTTGGGACACAGCAGGAGAGAAAGATGTAATTAAAGCCATAACGCGTGAAAACTTTGTCTCTTATATGAAAAGTCTTTATAGCGCTGCAAACATGACTATTGTTATAGCAGGCGGAATAACTACAGATAAAGCTGTAGCTCTTGCGCAAAAGTACTTTGGGAAAATGCCAAAATTTGAAACAATTAAGCACGATAAAGTAGAGGAAGCTCAGAAAAAACCAGGATTTTTGCTTAAATTCAAAAAAACAGAACAGTCCCATTTGGCAATTGGTTTTAGAACTGTGCCTATAGATCACAGAGATCAATATCCGCTTTCAATTCTTGCTGCAATCTTGGGAGGGGGGATGTCTTCCAGGCTTTTCCATGAAGTTAGAGAAAAAAGAGGGCTAGCTTATTATGTAAGAACAAACTCTGAGCATTATGAAGATGCTGGAAATCTTACGACTTACGCTGGAGTTGATCCAAAAAGAGCAGAAGATGCTGTAAAAGTTATAGTTGAGCAGTATAAAAAAATGATTACCGAACCTCAAATTTCAGAGCAAGAACTTAAAAAAGCAAAGGAATATCTAAAAGGACATTTGGTTTTGGAGCTTGAAGACAGCCGCAGTGTTTCTGGTTTTTATGCCCAGCAGGAGATTTTGGAAAAAGAAATAAAAAATCCAGATAAAATTATGAAAGAAATTGATGATGTGACAATTGAAAAAGTTGAAGAAATTGCCAAAAGATATTTTGCAGAAAGCGGTCTAAATATGGCTATAATTGGTAATTTTGAGAGTGGACAAAATTTTGAAAAACTGTTAAAGTTATAAATATGGAAAGAAGCGTAGTTCTCGTAAAACCAGATGGGGTTCAAAGAGCCTTAATAGGGGAAGTAATTCATCGTTTTGAAAGAAAAGGACTTAAATTAGTTGGAATTAAAATGATTTCTTTATCTGACGCAACTTTAGATGAATGGTATGCGCATCACAAAGACAAAGCATTTTTTCCAGCCCTCAAATCTTATATGAAGTCTTTTCCAGTAATTGCAATGCTTTGGGAAGGTAAAGACAGCGTTTCTACAATAAGAACAATGATAGGTATCACAAAGGCGCGTGAAGCAGCTCCAGGAACAATCCGCGGAGATTTTGCAATGAGTCAGCAATATAATTTAATTCACGCTTCAGAAGATGCAACTGCTGCTCACAAAGAAGAAGCATTAATTTTCAAAGAAGACGAAATTTTTTCTTGGGAAAAAACAGATATTGGACACATTTACCTCGACGAAGAATTAGGAAAATAATGATTCAAGGCAAAAAAGAGCAAGAATTGCTTCTTAAAATTGTAGAAACTTGGAGAATTTCCCAAACGCCAGAATATAGAGGGTTCCGTTGTGCAAATTGCCAGCAATACAAGAACGAAGCCTACTATCATTGGCTAAATTTTGGTGATTACAAATTACCCGTACATATGTGTGCAGATACCTGCGAGCCTGAATTTCAAGCAGGAAATATTCAGATTGATGAGTCAAAAATACAGTATGTAGACAGAGACGATTTCATAAATAGCTACTCTCCAGAAGCAGAAAAAAGATTCGGGGAGATTGTTTATGCCTGGGAAGCATATGAAGCACCCAAACTTAAAGCTTTTGTTTGTGATGAATGCGGAAAAGATTTAGATATGGAGGCAATATCAGATGGAACTGTTCAAAGAAAAGGCTATCATGTTTGGTGGAAAATGCCTGACGGGAAGACTTTAGCAGAGCTTCATTTCCATAAAGAGTGTATGGGACTTATTGCAAATTTAGAAGAATTAAAAAGTTAGAGTTCAATTATTAAATCATCTTCTGCGGCAATCGTATTTGGAAAAATTTCCCTTGCTTTGTCTTGTGCATCTTTTCTCATTTCAATAGTTGTATAAAGGCTTGCGTCAAAATGATTAAGAACTAGCTGTTTTACTCCTGCTTCTTTGGCTAAAGCTGCTGCTTTAGTTGAATCAACATGCCCCCATTTTCCTCCCGCATTTGGATCAATATATGAACATTCATGAATAAGCATATCTGCATTTTTTGTAAGAACCAGGCTTTCCGGTCCAACTCTGGTATCACCTGAATAGGCTATAGTTTTTCCGTCCAGCGTGACTTTATATCCGTGGTCATCGTATGCATGATAAAGTTTTCTAATCTCAATAGGGAAGCCTATGTCATGAGTTCCTATTTCAAGCTCATGAAGTCTAACTTCTAGATTCAGGTTATAAATATTTGCATCTTCTTTTTCTATACCTATGGTAAATGGTCTATGTACAAGAGTATTGAAGTCTTTTGCCCGTCCTTTTGCCACATAGATATCTATTCCTTGTTTGAAATTGAATTTATTAAGAGTGTGAAAGCCCGAAACATGGTCTATATGAAAATGGCTGACAAAAAGCGATATTGGCTTATCTTCTTTAATATATTTGTCGAGCTTGTAGATGCCGTTTCCTGCATCAAAAACAACATAATGGGTCTTACTATCTATTAAGACACATGGAGTGTTTCCCGTGGGACTTGTATACCAACCGTTTGTTCCAAGAAAAATAACTTTCACAAAGCTAGTATATTAAAAAACCTGTCAAGTAGCAAAAAAGACCCATTTTAGCCTCAAATTCTTTTATTAAATATATATAAATATAAAGGGTATATAATCCTGCCGAAAGGGTAAATTTATGAAAGATCAGTCGGAAATAGAAAAAACCCATTTGAGAAAAGCATTACTTGATGAATTGTTTAAGAGATCACAAAAAGAACCAATGATTTTTGGATATTATTTGGGAGAAGCAGCAGCTCTGACTGGAGCTATGAGTTTGTTTGAAGAGGGAATTAGCAAGATTTCAGCAGATGGACAAAATGATTATATAAAAGGCATTGCACGGGCTGTTGCATTTAAGGATTTGGGGGCATTTGGAGTAATGGTTTTAAGAGATGAAAATCTTAAAAAACAGCTTGAATCTCAATCAAATCTTGCATACCAATACATAAGAGGAATCATGGCTTTTAAAGGATTAATTTCAGGTGGGGAGAATGCGTCTTTTTAGAATTATTATACTAGAAATTATATTCTCCT
>CAYYAC010000017.1:0-11188 GCA_964469995.1 uncultured Gammaproteobacteria bacterium | reverse complement strand
ATGGGAAGATGCAGTACGTTGGCAGCGCGGGGTTCAACTCCGGTGGCGTGATGACGTTCACGGGGACGATTTACCCCAATGGTGGTCCATATGGATACACCAACTGCCAGCTGTCCAACGCAGCGGGTTCGGTGACAAACGGAGGCTATCTGCTTCCGCCCAACGCGCTCGTGGTGGGTGTTCGGGACTGCCTTACTGGTGTTGTTAACTCAGCGCCTGTGAGTCCGTTCGTGATCCCGCCCGGTGTCGTGGTCGTCACCTTGCCCCCTCAGCCGTCGTCGCCTCTGTGCAACCAGTACAACAACTGGTGTCAGTCGCCGATTCCGGCTCCTACGTACACGCCGTTCTCAGGGTGTCTCACTCTCGGGAACATCGCGGCGTACGTCGGCGGCAACTCTAGCTCCTGGTCCGTGCTCTCGTACTCCAATGGCGAAGGCCTGAAGTACGTTGGCCCTTCGGCTAACTTGACCGGCCCCTCACAGGGACGCGTCGACTACCCGAACGGTAACATCAGGAATGGCCAGGTCGCGACCTACGTGACTGAAGCCACCTACTGGTGTCATGGATAGAGCTTCACTCCGAAGCTTTAAAGTCCGAATCAAAACGGACACGGAGTAATCTCTAAGCGGGTGGACATCAAGCCAAGCCCCCATCTTTGGGCTTCCGACTTGTTCGGATACAATCCCTTGCAGGGAGCGAGGATTGTAGATTAGAATGTTCGCGAAAGCGAGTCATTCTCCCGCTGCCCTTTGGGCATTTGCTAAGTTACCGTGTGGTTTGCAAGGATGCAGATTTCAAAATCGTCACAGTTATGCGACGACAAGAGAAATGCGCCCAGCGCTATACCGCATGAGCGGAGGGACTTCGGTTGGAGGTTTTCGAGTTTTACTCGATTCGTCTTAACCGACGTTTACCTCCCCATGCCTTGTCCCTTTTCCGCTAAGCGGAACTGATGAGTCTTCCGAATTTCGGCAAGACGAAAGGGAAAAATGAAGAAAAATATAAAAACAATATCTTTTGTTATACCAATATATAACGAGGAATTAAGAATAAGTAAAACATTTACGGCTCTAAAAAAGCTTAGTATTCCTAATGGATTAAAGCTTGAAAAAGTAATTTTTGTAAATGACGGTTCAAAAGATCAGTCAGTTGCAAAGATAAATAAATTCAGAGGAAAAAACAAAAAGATTAAAAACATAAAGCTTATTTCCTATGCTCAAAACAAAGGAAAAGGTTATGCAGTAAGAGCGGGAATGAAAGAATCTTCATCTGATTACACTCTGTTTTTTGATGCAGACATCTCTACTCCGCTTTCAGAAATTTCAAAACTTGTGCCGTTTATTAAAAATGATACTCAGGTTATTGTTGGAACAAGAAAAAATGGTCATTCCACAGTTATTCAGCACCAGCCAAAGCTAAGAGAACTTCTTGGAAAAGGCTTTACTTTAATAAGTAAAACCTCTCTTGGACTTAAGGGAACAGATTTTACTTGCGGATTTAAAGCATTCTCAAAAGAAGCAAAAGATATTATCTTTGCACAAGCTATAATTGACGGCTGGGGCTATGATGCAGAAATTATTTTTCTTGCTCAAAAATACAATTTATCTGTAGCTGAAAAGGCTGTTATTTGGTCTAATGACCAAAACACAAAGGTAAAACTTTACAAAGCTGTTCCCCAAACTATTAAAGAAATAGCATCTATCAGATGGAATCACAACGTAAAAAGTTTATTTGTTTCTCCATCTTCATCTAAATCTTATATTGGAAAACCTGCAATAAACTAATCATGAAAAAAAACTTATTAGTAATATCAAGCTATCCGCAAAAAGGAACTACTCATAATGCAAAAATTGTAGGAGTTGCGTCATATGCAAAAAATACAATCTCTGCTTTACCTAAAGACACAAAGATTCTAGTTTTAGCAGAAAAACTAGATAATGTTAATTCATATAAAGATTCTAAAAATGTTTCTGTCAAAAGAATTTGGAAGAGAAAATCTCTTTTTTCATATTTAAATTTGCTTTGGGAAATTTCAAAAAGAAAAGAGAAAAATATACTTTTTGAGTTTGAACTTTCAATGTTTGGAGGAATGTTTTCACTTGCCCTTCTTCCCCTTTTTCTTATAGCGCTTTCTATTTTAGGCAAGAAAACAACATTGGTATTTCATCAAGTAATAACAGATGCAAAAGAAATTAATGGACATTTGAATCTGCCAAAAATGGGGTTAAAGACAAGTTTAATGACTATCATGCTTTGGCTCTTTTATTTTTGTGTTTCCAATTGCGTGTCTAAAATAATTGTTTTTGAAGAAATTTTAAAAACAAGATTATCTGCTCTTACAAATTCTAAAAAGATAACTGTAATACCCCATGGAGTTGAGGAATTTAAAAACCATAAAAAAGAAGAAGACATAAGAGCAAAACTTGGAATAAAAAATACCGATTTTGTTATTTTGTGTTTTGGATTTCTAGCCTGGTATAAAGGTACGGACTGGATTGTTGATGCATTTTCTAAAACACGTAGAAAAAATCTAAAACTAGTTATTGCAGGTGGCCCAAATCCAAACCACAAAGACAAAGCTTATTACCAAAAATACATAAAAAGCATAGAGGAAAAATGCAAAAAGAATAATATTTCACTTACGGGATTTGTGGCGGAAGAAGAAATTCCTGCATATCTTAAAGCTTGTGATTTAGCTGTTTTCCCATATAGGACTTTGATGTCTTCAAGCGGTCCCCTTTCTATGGCTCTCTCATTTGATAAACCATTTATTGTGTCTAATAAATTAAATGAAATATTTGAAACAAAAGATGTAAAAGAAATTCTAAAAGATTCTAAATTAGATAAAGAAAAAATAATTTTTAAGACAGAAAAAGATTTGTTTGCAAAAATTAAAGCTATTTCAGCTGACAGAGAATTTGAGCAGAAACTAATTGAATTATCGTCTATACTAAGAAGAGAAAGAAGCTGGAAAAAAATAGGAAAAAAATATTATGAAGAAATTTTTGTCTCTTCTTAAATCTAACTGGCCTGTGTTTTCTCTTTTGGCAGTTGTTATTGCTCTATTTATAACAAACTACAAAACAGGCACGTATCTTACGGGCTGGGACAATTTAATGCCCGAACTAGACTTTGGAGAAAACATCAAACGTTCCCTTTTTGCAGTTTGGCAGGAGTATCAAGGACTAGGACTTCTAGGCGGAATGGGACACGCTGCGGATTTGCCAAGACAGATATTTTTAGCAGTGTCTTCTGTAATTATTCCCCAAGAGCTTCTTAGGTATTTGTGGACATTTCTAATGCTTTTTATTGGAAGTTTTGGCGCATATAAATTAACAGGATTTGCTCTAGAAGATGAAAAGGAAGACAAATTTTTACCATTTTTTGCAGGACTTTTTTATCTTTTAAATCTGTCAACTATTCAAACATTTTATGCTCCGTTTGAAAGCTTCACTGGACATTTTGCCGCACTTCCATGGATACTTTTCTCCGCTCTTTCTTATTTTAAAAATCCCAGCAAAAAAAATCTTATTTTTCTTTCTTTAATAACTTTTCTATCAACTGTTCAAAGCTATATTCCAACATTGTTTGTCGTAGCTATTATTGCTCTTGTGATTGTCTTGCTGCCTCTTTTCTCTTCTCTTAAAAAATCTATTAATAAATCTTCCAAAATCTTTGGGATTATTTTTGTTATTAATGCATTCTGGCTTTTACCATTCTTTTACTTTACTTTTACAAATGCTTCCGTCAATTTGAATGCAAAAATAAACCAAATGGCAACGGATACTATTTTTCTCCAAAATAAAGAATTTGGCAACCTGAGTGATGTTATTTTGATTAAGGGTTTTTGGTTTAACAATACTGATCCCAACCTTTCTGGAAACTTTACATACATGTTTTTACCCTGGAGGCAGTATTTATCAAATCCCCTTATCCAGGCCTTGGGATTTGCAATTTTTGGCATAATTCTACTTGGCGCATATGATTCTATAAGAAAACCTAGTAAGATTAAAGCTTCTTTCTTAGCTCTTTTTATATTTTCATTTACAATGCTTGCAACCGCAACTTTCCCCTTCTCATGGCTGGATATATTATTTAGAAAAATTCCACTTTTTGAGCAGGCTTTTAGATTTCCGTTTACAAAATTTTCAATCCTTACTTCCCTTTCATACGCTGTTCTTTTTTCCTTTGGGATTCAAAAATTGTCAGAAATTATAAAACAGAAAAAGATTATTTATCTTGCAGCGGCAATAGCAATTTTCATGCTTATAATGCCTGCCTTTAGAGGCAATCTTCTTTATGAAAAAGAAGCTATAAAAATACCAAATGAATATTTTCAGATGTTTTCATTCTTTAAAAATCAAGATAAAAACACAAGAATTGCAAATCTTCCCCAGCCAAACTTTTGGGGTTGGACATTCTATAAATGGGGCTACGGAGGTTCAGGTTTTATTTGGTACGGAATTACACAACCTATTTTAGATAGAGCATTTGATGTTTGGTCTGCAGCCGACGAAAATTATTATTGGGAACTTTCAAATGCTCTATATTCTAAAAATCCAAAACTAGTTGAAAATGTTTTAAACAAATATCAAATAAGCTGGTTAATTGTAGACAAGAATGTTATAAATCCTCAAAATCCAAAAGTTCTTTTTTATCCTGAAATTCAAACTCTTCTCTCTCAAATTTCGTCTGTTAATAAATCTGCAACCTATGGCAATATAGATATCTACAAAGCTGATCTTAAAGACAATCCTAAAAACTTTATCTTTGAAACTGCAAAACTTCCAAGCGCAAATGGTGCAAGCTTTATAAATTTTGATAAAGCTTACAAAGATTTAGGAAACTACGAAACACAAAGAACCGCTGACTATTTCTATCCCTTCAGAACTCTTTTTTCAAACAAATTGTCTTCTCAAGAAGAATTTAGTGTTCAAGATACAGGAGAGTATCTTAAATTCAGCTCTCAAATTGCAAAAGGAAACATAAATATTTCTGACTATCTTTCTTTGGAAAAGATTTCTTATGCAGATATCAGCCTTAAATACACAAATGGAAATGCTGTTATAAGCACAAACATAAAACAACCTCAAATCTACCTAGATAATAAAAAAATCTGGGGAGACCAGACACAAAAAGATATATTTTCTATTCCTCAAAATTCTCTTTTTCCAATAACAATTGACATAAATGGGCTTCAAAAAATTCAGGTTTTAAAAAATCAGACCCCCGGTCTTTTAGCAACCGTAATTTTATCTAATACACAGATAAACGTACTCACGGCAGTAGACAATAAAGGCAATTCCACGCCCGCATCAATTTCTGTGCCGAATGCAAAAACAGCCTCTCCAATTACTAATTCCAAAAATGGCTCAAAACTTGATGTTTTAATTCCAAAAATAACTACAAATAGCATAGTTTTTAATCCCCAAGCAGATATCCCTACCAAGAATTGTGATAATTTTAGAGAAGGAAATGTATCTCTTTCACATGCTAGTAAAGAGTTGCTTCTATTTTCTTCTACAAATGCTGCTGCATGCGCTGAGATACTTGAAGCAAATTTAGATCACTCCCAGGGATATTTAATTAGCGCCCAAACTCAAAATATTACAGGAAGACCTATTCATTTTTGGATATTAAATGAAGATGAAAAATCAACTCCAATAGATACGTATTTTGAAGATAGTAGCGTTTTACACTCAGAAAATTTTGTTGTTCCCCCAATGGAAGATTTTGGCAAGTCATATTCTTTTCATTTTGAAAATCAATCAATAGGCAATGACAAAACAGAAAATCTTTTGGGAAAAGTTTATGCCTACCCTATTCCCTATAATTTTCTGACAAGTATTTTAATAAATTCCAAAGCAACACCAGCTCCCAAAAGCACTATTTCCAAACTTGATGTATCACATCCAAACCAAAGTCTATATTCCATTAACGGCACGTCCTCTGACACTCTTATTCTTTCCCAAGCCTATGATAGCGGATGGAAAGCATATGAAGTTAAAGATATAAACCTCTTAACTCAGGTTTTTCCTTTCTTTTTTGGAAAAGAAATTAAAAATCATATGAAGATTAATAATTGGGAAAACGGATGGAGCGGACTGAGCGGTAATAATCAATCAATAATCATCATCTATCTTCCTCAATATCTTGAATATTTTGGCTTTATTCTGACTTTATTTGTGCCTCTTGGATTTGTCATAAAGCGCAATTTGTGATAGAATTTACACTTCGGCATGAAGAAAAAGATAAAACCTACAGTATCTATTTTACTGCCTGTCCATAATTCAGAAAGCCACCTTGCTGACTGCCTAAAGAGCCTGCTTAAGCAAAGCTATAAGGCCTTAGAAATAATTGCATATGATGACTTCTCCACTGACGACTCCTACAAAATCCTCCAGCAATTTAAGAAAAAAGACAAAAGACTAAGAGTTTACAAAAATATCAAAAGATACGGCTATGAAATTACCTTAAATAGGCTTTTTACCAAAGCAAAAGGTCAATTCATAGGATTTGCAGATGCAGATGACATAAGCGACCTTGAAAGAATTAAAATACAAAGAGATTTTCTAATTGAAAATCCAGAATTTGTGGCTGTTGGAACACAATGCAGGTTTATAAATGAGAACGGAAAACGCATTGGAAAAAGCTCCTTTCCCTCTAAGAACAGCCTCATTTACCAAAACACTCTCCATGGAATTTCTCTTCAATTTGAAACATTACTTGTAAACCGCCACAATTTGCCAAAAGACCTGCTAAAAGTTAATACAAACATTCACCCATTTACCTATAGCGACTTCCTCATAAAGCTCCTTCCTTACGGAAAATTTGAGAATCTTACAAAATACCTATATTTCCACAGAAGAAACCCAGAAGACTACTTTATGGACCTAAAAAATAACGTTTTGTCACTTATCAAGCTATGGGTAAAATCAAAAGCTTTATACGACTACAAACCCTCTATTAAGTACCTTTTTTCCTCAATGGTTAAAACATCATAACTTCCTCAGCAAAGTAAGCAAATTTCATCACTTCAAGAACATATATTCTTCCCCACAGGTTATCCACATTTTTTCATTTCAATAAAAATATATTGGTAAATCAATCTAAACTATTAACTTTTTACTCTAGGTCTAGAGATTTTTATGTTGATTTTATGCTATAGGTTTGACACACTTGACAACCTGTGATAGAATTCAATTAATATGAACTTCGGAATTTTTAAAAGCAAAAAGAGGGTTAGAAGAACAATCGTTGACTATAAAAGAGACCTACTTGTGAATCAGGGAAAAGAACAATTTCAAGCACTTTTGAAAAAAGGTTTGTCTGTACCAGTTGTACTGTTATAGGCACAAAAAAGAGCATCGCTTTCGTTACGCAGTAATTATGATTTCAGGTACGATAAGCAATGCTCTCGTAAAAATGGCAAAAAGTCTTTTGGACAGAAATAAAACTAATTGCCTTTTACCTTTTCTAACATAGGGTTAAAAAATTGTCAAGGAAAATAGACGAAGCTAAAAGTAGTAATTTTTATTGAATTGACAAGTTAATTCAAGAGGACTTAATTTGTAATTTTAAAAGAGGTAGGGATCTTGGGCAGGGATTCCTACCTCTTTTAAGTTCTGCCTCATGTCTATCCCGTGAGGGGAGCTTACAAAATTTCCGAGAGTATACGGTGATTCAAAGTACCTTAGAAAATAAAATAGCACACTTGAAGCACGAGGAAATTTTCGTAGGCGACCCGAGCGCAAAACTGCTCCTACATCTTCTTCGCAAATAACATTCGGCCTGCGGAAGTCTGAATAACACGGGAAACAATAGCGTCTACTTCTCTATCTAAATCGTCGCTGGCATTCTCTACTACAATCATGGTGCCATCATCTAAATATCCTACTCCCTGTGTCAAATCCTTGCCCCTGTGAAGAATTTTTATATGAAGTGCCTCCCCTGGCACAGCAGTTACCTTAACAACGTTAGCTAGGGTATTTACATTGATTACAACAACTCCCATAATGCTGGCACGTTTTTCAAGATTATAATCACAAGTTATAATTCTTGCCTTATAAGAGTGGGCTGCGCGTATTAATCTTTCATCAACTTCTTTTATGTCGTCTTTAACCAATGATTTTTCTGCAGCTGCAGACAAAACTACAACTCTTACTCCCTTTGTTTTTTTAAGCTTCTCCAAAAGCTCCAAGCCTTTTCTCCCACGCTCTCTTTTAACTGTGTCATGAGAATCTGCAATGTGTTTTAACTCTAAAAGAATACTCTCCAAAACTACAAATACTCCAGGAATAAGACCAATTCTAACTATTTCAAAAATGCGTCCGTCAATAATTGCAGACGTATCTAGAAATACTGCATTTTCTATTTTTTTCTCTGCTTTTTTCTTCCTTCTTGGTCTTGGAATTGTGGGCAAAACAGATGGCAAACGCTGAACAACTGTTTTTGCAACTTCATCTGCAATTACTCCCACAATCCAAGGAGTCCAGGAACTGCTTTCTGCAACTGTTTTTGCTACTTCTTTTTTTAATTTATCCTGATTTTCTTTTGTCATAAATCTATTTTACGCTTCGGAACACTTGATTCAAAGTCTTAAAATTAGAAGTTGTAATAATATTTTTAAATCCAAGCTTCTTTGCTTCTTTTATTCTCTTTTCAAGCATGGGAGCAGCCCGCAATTCCCCAAGAAGCCCTACTTCTGCAACTGCTACTGTTTTTGACATTGGTATGTTTTTGAAACTTGAATAAATTGCTAGACAAATTCCCAAATCCGAAGCTGGATCTTGTATTTTTAAGCCTCCTGCAACATTCACAAAAACATCCATTCCTGCGGTTGGAATTTGTGCGTGCTTTTGTAAAACTGCAAGTAAAAGTTCAAGACGCCTTCCATCAATACCTGATGCAACCCGTCTTGGGATTGGCATTTTAGAAAAATTAACAAGCGCTTGAATTTCAACTAAAAATGCCCTGCTACCTTCTAAGGTGATTATAAGAACTGAACCTGGCAATTGCTCTTTTTGGTCTTTTGATAAGAAAATTTGTTCACTATTTTTTATCTCAACTATTCCTTTCTCTTCCATCAAAAATACCCCAACTTCATCAACTGGACCAAATCTATTTTTAAGACTTCGCAAAACTCTTGTAGTATTTTGCTTGTCTCCTTCCAAAAATAAAACTGCATCCACCATGTGAGACAAAACCATAGGACCTGCTACCATTCCCTCTTTTGTAACGTGTCCCACCATGATTATTGGAATTCCCAAAGATTTTGCTACTTTTATAAATTGCGCGGCACAATATCTAACTTGCCCTACGCTCCCAGCAAGTCCTGCAACGTTTTCACTCTCCATTGTCTGAATTGAATCTATAATTACCAAATCTGGTTTAGCATCTGATATTACAGAGACAACTGTATCTGCATCAGAAATAGAAAGGACGGTAAAGTTTTTACTTATTTTTCCTTGCGAAATTCTTAAAGAACGAAGCTTCACTTGTTCCAAAGATTCTTCTGCTGAAACATACAAAACATTTTTGGGAAGTTTTGAGCTTGCTATGTTTAAAGCAGTCTGCAAAAGTAAGGTTGATTTTCCAACTCCCGGATCACCGGCCAAAAGAACAACAGATCCCGCAACTATTCCCCCACCTAAAACTACATCCATTTCAGAAAATCCTGTTAAAGTCCGTTGCTTTGAAGAATAGGTAATTTTGTCTAAGGTTTTAGGAACTATGTCTGCCTTAGGAAGAAATGAACTTGTTTTTGAAGCTGATTTTGAAGAAGAAAGGGGTTCTCTGTTAAATTTTACTTCCTTAAATGTATTCCACTCTCCACACTCTGGGCATTTGCCCATCCACTGTACGGTATCATATCCGCACTCTTGACAGACAAAAGAGGTGATGGATTTTGGCATAACTTTATCTGTAGCCGATTGGTTTCGCAACAAGAACTGGAACTAAAAGTATTCTTCTTGCTCTTTTATCTACTCCAGATACAACTGCTTCTACTAAGTCCCCAACCTTGTATGAAACAGTTGGAGGAATTTTATCCTTTTTAATAATTCCGGAAATTCCCGCTTCTATATCAACAATAACTCCAGCAGGAATAACGCTTGAAACCTGACCTGAAATTTTCTTTTCCAATGGATAATTTGCTGAAAGATTTTCAAATGGATCACTCTTTAAGCGCTTAACTGAAAGGTTAATTCTCCTTGTTTCCTTATCAATTCCAGTAATTTCAGCTTCAACTTCGTCTCCAGATTTGTAAAGGTTGTTAAGATCTGCAACGTTTTCCCATGAAACTTCTGAAATATGAATAAATCCTTCTGTTGTTTTTCCATCTTCAAGAGGAATTGAAACAAACATTCCAAAAGGTGCAATATTAAGAACAGTTGTTTTTACTTTTTGTCCAGCTTTAATACTTTTTACTTCTTTTTCAAAATCAGCTGAACTTAGTGTGTGTTTTTGGGAGAAAACAACTCTTCTATTTTCGCGGTCAAGCTCAAAAACTACAACATTAAGCTTTTTTCCAAGCAAACTTTGTGGATCTTCTTTAATTGTAACGTGAGAATTTGGTAAAAATCCGCTGAATCCGTCTTTTGAAGAAACTATAAATCCGCCTTTTGTTATTTCATCAATTACTACTTCAATTATTTCCTTTTTAGCCTTAAGAACGTCTAATTTTTTCCATTGAATTTCATCTAGGAAGCGGCGAAGTGATACAACTGGGTATCCCATGTCTGATTCAGGATTTAGAATTTGAACAGAGACGCTGTCTCCTACTTTAAGAAGAGCAAGAAGACTATTCATGATTCTTCTTTCTTTTTCTAGAACTACAGCTTCTGCTTTTGCATTTATATCAACCAAAATTTCATGGGAATTAATTTTTGTAACTTTACCTTCAATAATATCGCCTTTTTTGAGATTACTTACTTGAGTCTCTACTCTTTTTAGCAGTTCTGCCATGGAAGTGGCTGGAGTTTTAGAAGAATTATTTGTTGTTGAATTTGACACTTATCATTAATTTCCTTTCAATTTAGATTTCCTAAGTATACCACTTCTTTTTGTTTTGCGTTTAAGTCCTCCGGCCTTGACCTATTGTCCCGGGAAAACCCAGTATCGTAGGCGCTTAGACGTTTAACTTCTCTGTTCGGAATGGGAAGAGGTGGTTCCACCTAGCTTCAAAGAC